>CAVKEA010000015.1:0-45315 GCA_963655305.1 bacterium | reverse complement strand
TTGGGGCCTCTTTTGCTATAAAAAAACGGACTCAGTTATCTGAATCCGTTTTTTTAATGAGGCTATTATGTTACAGCCCCGTTTTTTATGTATTCACAAAAGGGTTGTGACATAACGCTTTTTGTGAATACACCATGCTTTTCTTTTAAACGTTGTTAGCTTGAAGTTTGAAGAAACTGAATCGTAATGCTGCAAACGATGTGCGTAAAAATGGTATAGCAAAAGGACTGTGGCAAAATGAATGGAAAATTTTCATTTTGTTACAGTCCTTTATATTACATTAATATTGAATTACTTAATGGTTCGCTGTCGGCTGTGCCTTTTCTTCTGCATGGCCCGCTTTTTTCAATTCTTTGCCGCAGTGGTAGGCAATCGAAACTGCCAGTACCATCAAAGCAATGGCAAGAACAAACTGCAAGCCTTCAATCAGAATCGTCCAGTTGCCGGACGCGATTTTAATAATCAATGCATATGCAGATTCAGCAAGTGCCGTCATCGTAACGCAGAACATGATAACCATCGGAGCATACAGCATCCAGCTCTTACGGCCTGTCATTTTTAAAAATACAGTCAAGCAAATCAATACCATCGCAGCGAGAAGCTGGTTTGCTGAACCAAACAGCGGCCAGATATTCATATAACCGCCTAAGCAGAGCAAATAGCCTAATGCCAAGGTAATAATCGTTGCGACATATTTATTGACGCAGATTTTCTGGATGGCATTCATTTCTTCGCCTTCATCTACGGCAAATAATTCCTGGAAGGACATACGGCCAATACGGCCAACGGCATCCAAAGTTGTCAAAGCCAAGGCTGATACGCACATTGTCATAACACAGGCAGAAGCTGTCTGTGAAAGGCCAAACATCGTAAAGAATCCGGAAACAGCACCAGAGAAAATCTGGAACGGCGTACCTTGTGCTACATGACCGTTGGAAGCAGCTGCGCAGGCAATAACCAACGATACAACACCTAATACGGATTCTACGCACATGGAGCCATACCCAACGAATACGCAGTCTTTTTCGTTATCCAATGTTTTGGAAGATGTACCGGAAGAAACAAGGCTGTGGAACCCGGAAACGGCACCGCAGGCGATGGTAATAAACAAAATCGGGAACAAATCTTTACCGCCTACATTAAACTGTGTAAAAGCCGGCATGTTGATGGTCGGCTGTGCAACAAAAATACCTACTACACCACCGGCAATCATCATCAAAAGCAGGAACGCGCTGATATAGTCACGCGGCTGTTTAAGAAGCCACATCGGCATGATGGATGCAAAGAAAATATATACGAAAATAATGGTAAGCCATATGCTGGCACCCAAGTAAATCGGCAAATCAATACCGACATACAGCATGGCAATCAACAAAATAATGGCAATCACAAACCGAACAGGTTCACTCGGTTTGAATTTTTTGATATACAGACCAAACGCAATGGCTACGAAAATGAACAACATAGAAATAGAAGCAGCAGCTGCGTTCGGAAGAATCAACGAACCATCTTTGGCAAAACCATTGAACGTTTTGGCAACAATATCACCAAATGCGGCAATAACGAGCAGACTGAATACCCAGCAGAACAATAAGAACAACCGGCGGCCTGTTTTGCCGATGTATTTTTCAATCAGCACGCCCATGGATTTGCCGTCATTTTTCATGGATGCATACAAAGCGGTAAAGTCTTGTACAGCACCAAAGAAAACACAGCCAAACATAAGCCACAGGAAAGCCGGCAGCCAGCCGTAGGCAGCGGCAATAATCGGGCCCGTAACAGGGCCGGCACCTGTAATAGATGAAAACTGATTGGCAAATACCGTAAACTTGGAAGACGGCGTATAATCCTGGCCGTCCTGCAGACGATGAGCCGGTGTCAACGCACTGGGATCAATTCCCCACGTTTTAGCCAGCCATCTGCCGTAGAACCGATAGGCTACTGCCAGAATGACAATAGCACATACTACTAAAACAACACCATTCATGACTAATTCCTCCTAACATAACTATATACAAAGTCATTAGCAAGTACGGTGCTTGAAAATTATTTTATATACACTGCTTATAATAACCAATACCTTGCAAAATCCGTATTGCTTTTGCTTTGTATATGCTAATTTAGCACCATTGAGTAGGTATGTCAACTATACTGCCATCCGGCCACACTGTAAAAAGTTATATTTTTATATAAAATAAAAAATACTCGTACGACATTATGCGTTTTACGTACTAATATTTTTTTGCGTATATGAAAATTTTCTTTATTTTTTCTGTATTTTTAATTTTTATATAAATTTTATATACTTCTATGCCAAATTGCCATATATTCCGGACGCATTTCACGTCCTCCAAGCCCTATTTATTTGTTATTTTTATGAATTATTTATGGCAATTTTATGCTTGCATCATCATGTATTGTCTCCCATATACTGCCAGGCATACGGAAAGTGAATTCAAGATGCACGCCGACCTGACAATACAGACAGGCAAAAAAAGGGGGCGCACGAAACGGCGCCCTCTTTTTGCCTGCAGTTTATAGTTTGCAGTATTTACAGTATAAAACGAAAATATTTTCTTCAAACGTCGAACATCAAACGTAAAACCTTTGAAGAAAACGATCGGTATTTTTTATGTTTGTGCCGCATGCTATATAGGCAATTCATTAAAAATCGTTTTGGAATTTAATCGTACGATACGTATCGAAATCCATCCAAGTTTCAAACAATTCTGCATCCGGATTTTCGCCGGTATGTTGATATTCATTCATGAATTGGGCAAAGGCAGCCGGGCTGTTGACCTGAATTGCAAAACCACGGCCATTAATCAATGGTTTGCCTGTATACGTATAGTCATCGAGCGAACGAATAGCTTGAATCTGATCGTTTCGCACTTCTACAGCGATATGATCTCGAAGAATCAAGCAGTCAAAGTCATGGGGATACGCATACGTTTTCCCGACTACAGGAATACTATCGCCGACATGATATTGACGCTGTGCCGGTTTTACTTTATTGATATTCAGGCTCTGTACGCCATAGAAGAACTCTTCAAAAATATCTCCGCGTCCTTTCAGATTTCCCTGAACAAACGTGTAGTCTGTATTGGCATCATTCGTATCTACGACAACGCCGCAGGCCGATGTCATATTGGTTACGCGGTCGATAAGAATCAGTTCGCCCAGTGTGCGGTGATGGGAAAAGACATCGACGACAATCGGTTCTTGTACAAAAATTGTGCAGACAGCCATTTCATTTTTCGTTAAATGCGTAGCTGCCAAATAGGCACCGGTATTCACATCAATTTTGTGTTTGATGTCGGTCAGCACGCCGACTATTTCTTTAGTGCCTACTTTTACCAGATATTCTTTGCCTATAATCAAATCTTCATCGTCCATCCAAAGCAGAGTGGCCGTAATTTTTTGACTGAGCGGAATATCTGTCTGTTTGGTAAATACACAGCCGCGGGACACGTCCACTTCTCTGTCCAGCTGTACATTGACAGGCTGTCCTTTTACAGCTTTTTGACATGTATCGAAACCAATGAGAATCGATTTGACGTTGGCTTCTTCCCGGCTGGGAAGCGTTGTAATCGTATCGCCTACGCGCAATGTGCCGCTTTCAATTTCACCCTGAAATCCGCGGAATGTATGATTCGGGCGGCAAACGCGCTGAATCGGCAGATAAAAACCTTCTTCCTGGTTTTCTTCTACATCGACGGTTTCCAAATACTGCAGGATAGTCGGACCTTGATACCACGGCATGTTTTCTGATGCTTTAGTAACATTATCCCCTTCCGTTGCCGATACAGGAATCAAAATGACGTGCTTCAATCCCAATTCCTGGCGCAATTCTTCAATTTGTGCTGCAATTTCATGAAAACGAGCTTCATCATAATGAGCCAAGTCCATCTTGTTGACAGCAAAAATAAAGTACTGAATCCCCATGAGAGCACAAATACGGGCATGGCGGCGCGTCTGTACCAGTACGCCTTTCGTCGCATCCAGTAAAATGATGGCCAAATCGGCAAACGAAGCACCAACAGCCATATTTCTCGTATATTCTTCATGGCCCGGCGTATCTGCTACGATAAAGCTGCGGTTGTCCGTACTAAAATACCGATAGGCTACGTCAATCGTAATGCCCTGTTCCCGTTCTGCCATCAAACCGTCCAGGAGCAGCGAATATTCAATGGCACCGCCGCGGCTGCCGACCTTGCTTTCCAATTCCAACGCTTTCTTTTGATCGGCATACAACAGCTTGGCATCATACAGCAAATGGCCAATCAATGTCGATTTGCCGTCATCTACACTGCCGCATGTAATAAATTTTAATAACCCATTTCCGTTCCTGTTCATATTAGAAATACCCCTCTCTCTTTCTGCGTTCCATGCTGCCTGCTGCTTCCTTGTCAATGACACGGCTTGTCCGTTCGGACGATACAGCACTCAACGTTTCATCAATAATCGCATCCAATGTATCCGCATCCGATTCAATGCCGCCTGTCAGCGGATAACAGCCCAGCGTGCGGAAACGAATCTTTTTATGCAGTATTTTTTCGCCTGGTTTTAGGCGCATGCGGTCGTCATCGACCATAATGATATTGCCGTCCCGATAGACACAAGACCGTTCTTTGGCAAAATACAGGGACACAATATCAATCTGTTCCCGTTTGATATACTGCCAAATATCTTTTTCCGTCCAGTTGGAAATCGGAAAGACACGCATGCTTTCGCCTTTATGGATATGCGTATTGTACAGTTTCCACATTTCCGGACGCTGATTTTTAGGATCCCAGGCTTGTGCTTCATTGCGGAATGAAAAAATTCGTTCTTTGGCGCGGGATTTTTCTTCATCCCGGCGGCCGCCGCCAAAGGCTGCCGTAAAGCCGTATTTGCGCAGTGCTTGTTTTAATGCCTGGGTTTTCATAATATCCGTATAGGCTGCGCCGTAGTCAAAGGGATTCACACCTTGTTTGACCCCTTCTTGATTGATGTATTCAATCAGCTGCAGGCCGTACTTTTTCATAGTTTCATCACGAAACCGAATCATTTCTTTAAATTTCCACGTCGTATTGACATGCAAAAACGGAAACGGTGGTTTTTCCGGGTAAAACGCCTTGCGGGCCAAATGAAGCATGACCGAGCTGTCTTTGCCTATCGAATAGAGCATGACCGGTTTTTCACATTCTGCCGCTACTTCGCGGATAATATAGATGGCTTCTGCCTCTAACTTGTCGAGATGAGATAGTTCACTCATAATATGCCTCCTAATAATCAATATGTATTTGCTTCTTCAGCGTCAACAGTGATGGATTTTTCTTCTCCTGTCGGCAGCTGAACGCACCAATGGGTGAAGCGGCCTTCTTTGACGGTATGCATCGTACTGCCGCGGCCGCCTATATCGGCGCCAAGATAGAAATCGATGGCCCCGACAGGGCACTCTTTGACGCAGGATACACAGCCCCAGCAGTCTTTGGGATATTCCATCCGTGCCTTGCCGTCTTTGTCCCGGCCAATCAAACTGCCTGGACACACATCGATGCATTGGCCGCAGCCAATGCACGTTTCTTGTTTAATGCGTATGCTCATAACGTACATCTCCTTGTACAAGGTCTCGATATATCATATGAATCGTCCCATCTATTTGTTTGGAATTGACATATTTCAGCCATTCGCTTCGCTTTTCCGGATAATCAAGATTTTCGGCAAAGCAATGCCATCTTGTTTCCTTGCGGGCTTTGAGATGGGCAATCAATACTTGGCAGACTGTCAGCCTGTCTTTCAGTTCATATATAAACATCAGTTCATGCAGCGTATCCGCATGGAGATGCTGGCTGAGTGTTTCAATCTGCGCGATTTTTTCTTGGGCCAGTTCCAGTTGTTTTTCATTGTACTGATACTGACTGCCAATACCGCCGGCATAGGCATCCATGACTTTCTGCATCGCTTCTTCTAATTGTTCTATCGTAAAAAACGCATGGCCCTGATGCAAAAAGCTGGTATATTCTTTGATTTTCGCATCCAGGAGCGCTTGTTCTTCTTCTTTAGACAGCAAGACGTCTTCCTGCAGTATCCGGCTCTTGGCAATCGCTTGCGCTGCAATTTCCCCTTCTGCTAACGCCCCGGTAACATACTTTTGCGGACAGCCGCCTGCTACATCGCCGGCAGCATAGAGGTTGTGAATCGTCGTTTCCCGCTGCGTATCGACCCAATAGCCGCTGGCTGTATGCCCGCCTACGACATAGGGTTCTGTCCCTTCGATTTCTACATTTTGCTGACTGGGCTTTTTCCCATCTTCTATCCACTTTAATGTTTGACTGGGAGCCATATTCAAATACGCTTTAAACAGTGCTGTATCCTGCTGCGGCGTAATGCCTTTTGTCTGCAGATAGCAGGGACCTCGGCCTTCCTGCGTTTCCTTGACTGTACCATACAAACGCTGGGATGTCGTCAGACCATAGCGTGTTTCATACACTTCGCCGCGGGAATTGACCTGTTTGGCACCTACACCTTGGGCAATCGTCCCTGTCGGCGCAATCGTATCTTTACACCGCAGAGCTATGAAGCGCATTTCAAAGGTTGTCATTTCCGCGCCGGCACGAATCCCCATGGCATAGCCGGCACCTGTATTAAAGGGCGAATACCACATTTTATGCCGGGAAAATCCCGGATTATTGGGCCGGTACAAGCCAGACGCGCCGCCAGTAGTACAAATCACGGCTTTGGCACGAATTTCGTACGCCGTGCCGTCGGCAATACTAAATCCAAACGCGCCTAATATGCGATTATCTCTGACAAGATAATCTGTGATATTCAAATGGTTGATGACTTGTACCCGTTCCAGCTTTTTCACGGCATCTGCCAGAATCGTTTTGATGTTTTCGCCGTTGATTTTGATATTGCGGCTGCCGCGTGTAACATATTCTCCCTGTTCATCTTTGAGAATCACAAGGCCTAATTCCTCTAAGCGGCGGGTTACGGCATTCAAGCGTTTTGCCATAGACAACAGCAAGTCATCACGTACAATGCCTTCTGCATCCTTCTTGGCATAATCAACATAAAACTGCGGCGTATAGCCTTTGGTAATATAGGCATTCAACGCATTCACGCCGGCTGCCAGGCAGCCGCTGCGCCGTATATTAGCCTTTTCTGCAATAATCACGTTGGCGTGGGTTCGTTCATGCAGCGTCAATGCCGCATAACACCCAGCCGTACCGCCGCCAATAATCAAAACATCCGTATGAAGAATTTGCCGCTTTTCTATCTGCACCCTTACGTCCTCCTTTAAATGTAAAATACGTTGTCTGCCTTCATCGCACTGTTTTCTGTCAAATACGTTCGTTCTTTATCAAAAATATACAACCGATAAATAAGCACCTGCACCGTTTCTCCGACGGCCAGCGGCGCCGCATCCATAGAGTATTCGCCATGGACCAACAATCCTTTGATGCGAATCGAAACATCCAGATGATTACCGCGGAACACGATGGTTTCGACGGTTCCTTCTTCAGCAGCACTGCCATATTGCTGCAGTGTTCCTTTTTTATATATTTTGACAAATTCCGGTCGGATAACTGCCTGGTCGGCTCCTTGGATAAACGCAAAACCTTTGAGTTTGCTGTAATTGTCTACGATGGTTGAATTGCCGATAAACTGCGCAACAAACGGCGTCTGCGGCGTTTTGTATATTTCCTGCGGCGTCCCGACTTGTTCAATGCGGCCGTGATTGGTGACAATAATTTCATCAGCTACCTCGACCGCTTCTTCCTGGTCATGCGTAACAAAAATACTCGTAATGCCGACACGATGAATTGTTTCTTTCAGCCAGTTGCGAAGGCCCTGCCGCACTTTGGCATCAATGGCCGCAAACGGTTCATCCAACAGCAGTACCTGCGGATTAGGAGCCAACGCTCTGGCAAAAGCCACGCGCTGCCGCTGGCCGCCGGACAGCTGATTGGGATAGCGTGTATCCATACCCGACAAGCCAACGAGCTGAATCAAGTATTGTACTCGTTCTTCTATTTCTTTTTTCGGCCGTTTCTGTATCGTCAGCCCAAAGGCCACATTATCAAAAACAGTCATATATCTGAATAATGCATAATTTTGAAATACAAAGCCAATCCCCCGTTTGGCAGCCGGGATATCGTTGATGCGCCGGTTATTGATAAAAATATCTCCGCTGTCCGGATATTCCAACCCAGCAAGCATCCGCAGAATTGTCGTTTTGCCACTGCCGCTCGGCCCCAGCAGTGCCACCAGCTTTCCTTTCTCTATGCCAAAGCTCACATCATCGGAAGCTTTAAATGTTCCATAGTGTTTTTCTATGTGTTTCATGGCTACATACATGCCTGATTCCTCCTTTTACAGCATTTTTCGCTTTGCCTTATATTCAATAAACGTCCGCAGCAGCAAAACAAGCACGGCGATCAATACCAGCAGAGACGATACGGAAAATGCGGCAGTAATCGAATCAGCCTGCCCCGATTGATACAACGCATCAATTTCCAGCGGCAGTGTAAAGGTTTCCCCTCTTGTTTTGGACAGCGCACTGACGGCACCAAATTCCCCCAATGCCCTGGCCGTACAAAGAATAATCCCGTACAGCAGTGCCCATTTGATTTGCGGCAGCGTAATTTTAAAGAAAATCTTCCAGCCGCTGGCACCCATGAGGGCTGCCGCTTCTTCTTCATCGCGGCCGCTCGTATGGAGAACGGGAAGAATTTCCCGGAATACAAAAGGAAACGTGACAAAAATCGTAGCCAGTATAACACCCGGCAGGGCAAAGACAATCTGAATGTCCGTTCCCAGCCAGTCACCCAACGCTTCGATATAGTCTGTCGCCCAGCCCATGCGGCCAAATGTCATAATAAAAGCCAGGCCGGCAATAACGGGTGAAATGGAAAAAGGTATATCGACCAGCGTTGTCATAATATGCTTGCCCGTAAAATCAAATTTAGCGATCGCCCAAGAGGCAGTCAAGCCAAAAAACGTATTGACCACTACAGCAACGACTGTCGCCAGCAGCGTAACCTCTAAGGCAGACAGCACATAGTCTGTCGTCAAGGCGTGTAGATAAAACGCCACGCCCTGCTGCAGGGAA
The DNA here is from genome assembly GCA_963655305.1 of bacterium. Classification (GTDB taxonomy): domain Bacteria; phylum Bacillota; class Negativicutes; order Veillonellales; family Megasphaeraceae; genus Megasphaera. The sequence continues at coordinate 36,215 of CAVKEA010000015.1, read as the reverse complement.
TTGACAAGTACGGCAATCAGCGGAATAACCAGCATGATGCCGATAAAAAGAATGCTGACGGCAATAAGGCCTAGTTCTGTTTTACTTCGTTTCATTGCGTCTTCCTCCTCTACATCGTCCGAGCTGCCTGCCGTATCTGTACGACATTAATAGCAAACAGCGTTACAAAGGCAATGACCAACATGGCTAAGGCAATCGCCGTCGCGCTGGCATAATCGACATAGTTTAACTTCTGCATGATGACGTAGGAAACGACCTGAGTCTGGTTTTTGGCACTATTGCCGGCAATATAGATAACACTGCCGTATTCCCCCAAGCCTCTGGCAAAGGCCAGGCCAAAGCCCGTCAGCACAGCCGGCCGCAGTTCCGGCAATATAATGCGGCGAAAAATCGTAAAAGAACCAGCTCCCAGCATATTGCCTGCTTCTTCATACGACGGATCTAATTTTTCCAATACTGGCTGGATAGAACGGACTGCATACGGAATCCCCACAAAAATCAAGGCAATCGTCAGGCCAATCTTGGTATAGGCAATGGCCAGACCGGCTTGTGCAAAGGGGGCACCCAGCCAGCCGGTGCTGGCATACAATTTAGATAAGGTAATGCCAGCAACAGCTGTCGGTAATGCAAAGGGCAGTTCAATCAGTCCATTCAATAGCTTTTTACCCGTAAAGTCATACCGCACGAGTACCCAAGCCAGTATCAAACCAAACACACAATTAATCAGTGCCGCAATCAGTGAACAGGAAATACTCGTGATAAAGGAATTACGGATGCCGTCATTGGTAATCAGTTTAAGGAAATCGTCGCCATCCAACTGCAGGGAATAGACGAGAATAGATGCCAGCGGAATCAAGACCAACAGGGACATCATCGTAATAGAAATTCCCATCGTCAGTCCAAATCCCGGTATGACACGGCCAGCCTTTCCTTTTTTATGCAAAAATGAGCTTATCATTCTCCTCGCTCCTTACTTGGCATTGACTTTTTCCATAATTTGGTCAAAAATCGCACCATCGTTAAAGAATGTGTCATAGGCTTTATCCCAGCCGCCAAAGTCATCAATGGTTGTCAGCTGTACCTGTAAATCAAACGTGTCAGCAAATTCTTTTAAAATATCCGGATTGGAAGGACGGTAGCCGTTTTTGCCAATAATCCGCTGGGCTTCATCCGAATAGAGATAGGATAAATATTCTTTCGCTGCATCTGCCGTACCGTTTTTCTTGACATTCTTGCTGACGACAGCCACACTCGGCTGTGCCAAAATACTGATGCTCGGCGTCACGATTTCAAATGCATCCGGCTGTTGGCGTACTGAATTAATGGCTTCATTTTCCCAGGCAATCAGCACATCGCCCTGACCGTTTTCTACAAAGGTCGTTGTTGCGCCGCGCGCGCCGGAATCCATGACAGATACATTCTTATACAAGCTAGCCACAAAGTCTTTCGTCTTTTCTTCATCATTGTTGAACCGTTTCTGTCCATAAGCCCAAGCTCCCAGGAAATTCCAGCAAGCACCGCCGCTGCTCTTGGGATCTGGCGTAATAACGTTGACGCCTGGTTTAATTAAATCGTCCCAATCCTTGATTTGTTTCGGATTACCTTTACGTACTAAGAAGACAATCGTCGAAGTATACGGTGAGGAATCTTTTGGAAACATTTGCAACCAATCTTTTTTTATCAGTCCTGCTTTTTCAATCAGCGTAATATCATGGGCTAATGCCAAGGTCACGACATCGGCTTTATTTCCTTCTATCACAGAACGAGCCTGGCCGCCGGAACCGCCATGAGACTGAATAATCTGAATGTCTTTTCCTGTTTTTTCTTTATAATGCTTTTGAAATACCGAATTATACTCTTGATATAATTCACGCGTCGGGTCATAGGACACATTGGTCAACGTTACGGTCCCCTCGTTTTTGGCAGTCTTGCTGCCGCAGCCGCTCAACACGCCTGTTACTGCCAGTGCCGCAGCCAGCGCAACGGCTAACACAATTCGTTTTTTATTCATTGCAAATTCCCCCTATGGTTCTTGAATGTACCTCTTTTTTATATAAACAACGGTGTGGAAATGTATCGTTCACCGCCATCCGGCAGTAAAACAACAATCGTCTTGCCTTCATTTTCCTTTCGCTGAGCCAATTCCAACGCAGCCTGCAGTGACGCGCCCGAAGAAATTCCTACCAGCAAGCCGTCTGTTTTCGCGATTTCCCGCGCCCTTGCAAACGCATCTTCATTAGACACATCGATGACTTCATCGAGCAGATCTGTATCCAGCACTTTGGGAACAAATCCTGCGCCGATACCCTGGATTTGATGGTATCCTGCTGGTTTGCCATGGAGTACAGCCGAATCTTTCGGTTCAACAGCGACAATCGTTATCCCCTTTTTATGCGCTTTCAATCCTTCTGCTGTTCCCGTAATCGTACCGCCTGTGCCGACGGAAGAAACAAACACATCGACGGTTCCGCCTGTGTCACGCCATATTTCTTCGGCTGTCGTTTGGCGGTGAATTGCTGGATTGGCGGGATTTTCAAATTGCTGGGGAATGAAGGCATTGCCGTATTGACGTTTCAGTTCTTCTGCCTTGCGGATACTTCCCTTCATGCCTTCTGCCCCTGGCGTCAAAACAATTTCAGCTCCCAAAGCCGTCACAATTTTCCGCCGTTCTACGCTCATCGTGTCGGGCATGGTCAATATTAAGTGCAGTTTCTTGACAGCCGCTACTAACGCCAAACCGATGCCGGTGTTGCCGCTGGTCGGTTCAATAATAACGGTCTGCTGATTGATAAGGCCCTGTCGGATACCTTCGTCAATCATGGCTGCAGCTACCCGGTCTTTGACACTGCCCAACGGATTCATATATTCCAATTTCCCGATTACGTGTGCTTTCAACGCATGGACTTCTTCAAAATGTGTCAGTTCCAATAACGGTGTATTGCCAATGAGTTCTGTTAAATACTTTGCAATGTGTGTCATCTGCGTCACCTCTTCAGAATAGTGATAAAAAATAAAACGTCATCTGTATATACAGATGACGTCATAAATAGACTCTTGCCGCGACTCATCTGTCAGGTAGATTCCTGCTGGAATTGGCACCTTACGTGACTGTAGGTTGCCGCAGTGTCATTGGGCCAGTCCCTCCACTGCTCTTGATGAATTTGGATGTTTCGTTATTGTATTGTCTTAATTATATTTGGTGTGCAATACAATATTTTACATTGTACAACACATGATGTTCAAATTTTTTAAGTACCTCATGATAAAATCCTCACTACGTTTCAACAATTCATTTCCCTCTCGAAATGTTACTGAAAGTGTACACTTTCGTTTTTGATTTGTCAAGGATATTTTTGCTGTTTTTATAAATTACTCATGACAATTCCACTCTAGTATAGATATACATTGCTTTTTTACAAAACCAGCCAAAAAGATATTTGTTTTCATATGGGACTGCAAATGGTATGCAGCAGCCTAAAAAAGGCTGCCGCACGAAGCGACAAGCCTTTTTGTCTGTAGTTTGCAGTATGAATTTCATAAAAAACGGATTTTCTTGTAACTCTCAACATCAAACATAACATTTTAAAAGAAAAAGACGGGTGCATCATGACGAAACACGTTGCGCAGTAAGCCCGTTTATGAATCAGCAGTACAGCGTTTACAATGCTTTTAAAATAGAAAGCAGTTTTTCTACATCTTCTTCTGTCGTGGCCCAGTCCGTTGCCAGCCGTACCACAGTGTGATAAGCATCATAGGTTTCCCAAAAGCTGAATTCCACTTGCTGTGATAATTTTTCCATATCTTCATTTTTTAAAATAGGAAAGATTTGGTTGGTTGGGGCTTCGATATAAAGGGCATATCCTTCTTGAATCAGCATTTCGCGAATACGCTGGGCTGCTTTAACGGCAGACAGGCCAATCGTTTCATACAAGCCGTCTGTAAACAATACGTCAAACTGGATGCCCAACAGGCGGCCCTTTGCCAGCAACGCTCCTTGTTGCTTGATATACGTAAAGAAATGCGGGATATAGCCTTTTTTAGGTATCACGACAGCTTCTCCAAAAAGGGCGCCGCATTTTGTACCGCCAATATAGAATACATCGCACAAGGCGGCCAAATCAGCCAAGGTGACATCATTTTCCGGGCAGGCCAAGGCATATGCCAGGCGTGCGCCGTCTACATAAAGGGCAAGATGTTCTTTCCGGCAGACATCATGAATCGCCTGCAGCTCTTTTTTGGAGTACAGCGTACCGTATTCTGTCGGCTGTGAAATGTATACCATGCCGGGAAATACCATGTGTTCGTGATTGCCGTCTGCATAAAAATCCTGTACGTACTGCGCAATGTCTTCGGCAGAAATTTTTCCCATATGCTGCGGCAGCGGCAGTACTTTATGACCTCCCGCTTCAATAGCTCCTGCTTCATGCAGGCTGACATGGCCTGTATCCGCAGCAATAACGCCTTCATAAGCTTTTAAGACAGCACTGATGACTGTCGCATTCGTCTGCGTACCGCCAACCAGAAAATAGATGTCTGCATCAGGACACTGACACGCTGCACGGATCTTTTCTTTGGCTGATGCCGTAAACGCATCGGTACCGTACCCAGGCGATTTTAGCAAATTTGTCGCCACAAGCTGCTGTATAATGGCTGGATGTGCCCCTTCCATATAATCAGATGCAAATGAAATTTTTTCTGTCGTCATACTGATAGTCCCTCTTTTCCGTTATCGTTGTCTATCCTTATTTGCTTTACTTAATAGTACACGAAAGATAAGTCGATTGCAACTTTTCCCCTATCGATTTTGACTGCTTTCTTAGCCAGCATTCATTTTTATTTCATGCGTTTTTTTAGTATTTCGTGCCGCATTTTCTTCATATTTTCCTGGAACGTATCGCTGTTTGCCATCGCAATTCTCGTGTACAACACATCACCAATCGCCATGTGAATCATGCGGGATGCCCCGGCTTCTGAAGAATACTTGACTTCGCGGCCCATGCCGCATAAACAGATATCTGCCAGTTTGGCCAACGGGGACTGCCCATGACTGGTAATGACAATAATTTTGGCACCGCTGCGTTTAGCCGCTTCTACAGACTGAATGAGTTCACTGGACGCACCGCTGTGTGATACAGCAATGACGGCATCCTGGTCCGTCAGCAGCGCCGCAGACGTAGCCTGCATGTGCGAATCGGCATAATCCTGTACGGCAAAACCCAGCCGCAGATACCGGGTCGCTATATCTCGGCAGACTGTCGCCGAATTGCCAAACCCATACACAGCAATCCGTCTGGCTTGCTGCAGTATCCGGGCCGCATCATCGACAGCCTGATAATCCAATAAAGACAGGGTATCCTGCAGCCCATCGCTCAAGTTTTGAAATACTTTTACAGCCACGGCATGACAATCGTCCTGGCTATGGATATCATGGTATTGTTTGCCTTCCGCTGCAGATAATTCAGCCGTCAAATTCATTTTTAATTCCTGCAGGCCGCTGAAACCAAGTTTTTTGCAAAATCGGGATACCGTAATTTCCGAACTTTCTGTCGCAGCCGCAATATCAGAAATCGTCTGCGCCAGCACACGTTCCGGTACTGCTGTAATATAATCAGCAATACGGCGCTCTGATTTAGTCAGACCGCCGTATGCACTGCGCAGAACGGGGAATTTTTGGATTTGTTCATCATGCATAAGACATTCTCCATTCTGTTTCATTATGTACTTGTATTATAACTTAGCCGACAAACATGTTCAATACCAAAACACCAATGAGACCCATGACAGCAATGATCGTTTCCAATGCACACCATGTCCGTACCGTTTCTTTGACAGTCAGGCCGAAAAATTCTTTAAAAAGCCAAAAACCGGGATCATTCGGCGGGCTGAAAATCAGCGAACCGGCACCGGTAGCCAGTACCATCAATTCCGGGCTGGCCCCTGTAGCTGCACAAATAGGTGCTGCAATGCCGCCGGCTGTCAGCGCAGCTACTGTCGCCGAGCCGCAGGCTGTACGAATGACAGCGGCTACAAGCCATGCCAAAAAGAGCGGCGATAAGTCAGAATCTGCTACCAAACTGCCAATATACGTGCCGACACCACTGTCAATCAAAATCTGTTTGAGCGCACCGCCGCCGCCGACAATCAACAGAATCATGGCAATCGCCAATACGGCATCCTGAACAATTTTCATGACTTCATCCATTTTTTTGCCGCGGCCCAAGCCAAATGTATAAATGGCAATCGCAACGGAAATCGTCAAAGCCATGTCCGGCTGGCCTAAAAACGTCAAGATGTGACGAACAGGAGACGCATCTGCCATCGTCAATTTTGCAATAGCGGAAGCAGCCATCAAAACGACGGGCACTAAAGCAGTAAACACAGAGATGCCGAAACTGGGCATTTCATCTTCTTTAAAAATTTTTGGATTATACAGTCCCTTCGGGATGTCCGGATTAATATCTTTCGTCAAATTGCAGTACAGCGGACCTGCAACGATAGCTGTCGGAATTGCGATAATAGCCCCGTAAACAAGAGTCGTGCCAATATCGGCATTGTAAATGATAGAAATCGCTGTCGGACCCGGATGAGGCGGTAAAAAGCCGTGCGTTACAGAAAGCGCTGCAGCCATAGGGATACCTACTTCCAACAGCGGGATTTTGGCTTCTGCCGCAATCGTAAATACCAAGGGAATCAGCAGAACAAAGCCGATTTCATAGAATAAAGCAATACCGACTATAAAGCCCGTCAAGCAGACTGCCCATTTTACTTTTTCACGGCCAAATACGTTAATCAGCGTCGTCGCAATGCGCTGGGCGCCGCCGCTTTCTGCCATGAGCTTGCCCAGCATGGCCCCAAAGGAAACGACAACGGCCAGGCCGCCCAAAGTGCCTCCCAACCCTTTTTCAATCGTAGGGATTAATTTGTCTACCGGCATGCCTTCTGCCAGTCCCACAAGACCTGCTACCAACAACAGTGCTAAAAAGCTGTTCAGTTTTACTTTGACAATTAAGAAAAATAAGACAAGAATGCCTATCGCTAAAATGACAAGCGGCATAGTAAACCCTCCTTTTTATTTTGTATAATGTTCCTGCCACTGATGATGGAACGTTCCTTCTTTATCAATCCGTTTAAACGTATGCGCGCCGAAGTAGTCCCGCAGTGCCTGAATCAAGTTGGCGCCTACGCGGGGACTGCTGTACGTGTCGAGATATTCCAAGGCATTGGCATATGCTGGTACCGGGATGCCGACCTGCACAGCCAACGCCACAATCTGCCGCAGACTTCCCTGATTGGCATTAATTTTATCTAAGAAAAATTCATCAAAAATAAGGTTTTCCAACGCCGGATTTTTGGTGTATGCTTCTGTAATTTTATTCAAAAACTCTGCCTGAATAATGCATCCTGCCCGGAAGATAGAAGCAATACGCCCGTAATCCAAATGCCATTGATAGGTTTCCGAAGCACTGCGGTACAACGAAAATCCTTGAGCGTAGGCCACGATTTTAGCCGTGTACAAACTCTGCCGTACCGCTTCTATAAACCCGTCTCCTTCTTGTTTCGTCAAAACAGGCTTTTGGATGACAGATTGTGCCTTGTGCCGTCCCGGCAGGTTGGACATGACGCGGGCATTGCAGGCTGCCGTAATCATAGAAATATCGACGCCTTGCTTCATAGATTCAATACTCGTCCAGCGGCCCGTTCCCTTCTGCCCGGCTGCATCGGCAATATAGTCTACGACTTCGCCGCCGGCTGCATCTTTTTCTGCAAAAATATCCGCTGCAATGCCAATGAGGAAGCTTTTGAGTTCTCCTTGATTCCATTGGTGGAAAATTTCAGAAATCTGGGCGTTCGTATAGCCGCCTACGTATTTCAGCAGCAGGTACGCTTCGGAAATGAGCTGCATGTCGGCATATTCAATGCCGTTGTGCACCATTTTCACATAATGGCCGGCACCGTCTTCTCCAATATATGCACAGCATGGTTTGCCGTCTGCCGTTTTAGCGGCAATCGCTTCATAAATAGGCTGAATTTCCGGATAGGTGTCTTTATTACCGCCAGGCATAATAGACGGCCCGCGGCGTGCACCATTTTCACCGCCGGAAATACCCATGCCGTAAAAATGGATGCCCTGTTCTTTGCAGTATGCATAGCGGCGGCGCGTATCGCCAAAATAAGAGTTGCCGCCGTCAATAATAATATCGCCGTCTTCTAAAAGCGGTACGAGTTGTTCGATCATACTGTCTACCGGTGCGCCTGCCATAATCATCAGCATAATTTTACGGGGCCGCTGCAGCGACTGCACAAATGCCTGCAGTTCATAATAGCCTGTAATGTTGGCATGCGGCTGTTCGCTGATAAATTTTTTTGTCAAATCCGGCGTATAGTTATAGACAGAGACCATAAATCCGTGATCTGCCATATTCAGTGCCAGGTTGCTGCCCATGACAGCCATGCCGACGACGCCAATATCATGTAACTTCATTGTTCTTCTTCCCTTCTATATCATGTTAAATTTTCTTTTGATATGCCGTAATGTCCACAAATTCCTGCTGCAAGTTGTGATACAGCCGTTCAAAAATATCATACAGCTGTGTATATACCGCTACATTTTCTTCTATCGGCGTGTAGATTCGTTTGGGATGTACCAGATGTGCTGTATCGGCAATGCTCTTCAATTTGCCGCTGGAAATAAAGCCAAGTACAGCGGCACCAAACGCAGCTCCTTCACTATTATCCGGCAGCGTAATCGGTGCATTGAGGACATCTGATAAAATCTGCAGCCAAAGCTTAGATTTGGTAAAGCTGCCGCTGACGCGAATATCCTTGATTTCACCAAATTCCTTCAAGGCCAGCATGACGCTGTTCAGGCTGTAGCAAATCCCTTCCATAACAGCGCGAATCATATGAGAACGGCTGTGATTCAGCGAAAAGCCAAAGAACATGCCCCGCAATTCAGAATTCCAATACGGAGACCGTTCTCCTGTAAAACAAGGCAGACAAATCAAGCCGTCAGCTCCGGCATCGACATGTTCTGCTTTCATAGTCATCAAATCATAGGGATCGATATCGAGATTTTCCAATGCACTGCCGCCATAATGGCAAATCTTGTCGCGAACCCAGCGAAGAATCATGCCGCCGTTGTTGATGGCACCGCCGGCTACCCACATATCATCCGTCAGGTTGTAGCACCATGTCCGCATTTGCGGGTCTGTTTTCGGCTGTTTCGTCAGCATGCGCAGCGCACCGCTGGTACCAATCGTACCGCTGAGCTGGCCCGGCTGTACTGCACCAATGCCAACATTGACCAGTACACCGTCGGTAGCACCGATGACGACGGGCAGGCCTTTTGGCAGATTCATGGATTGTGCAGCATCGTCTGTCAAGCAATGACTGTAGGTGGTGGAAACAACGTTGGGCATATACGCTTTCGTTACGCCTGCATAGGCAAGAATTTCATCATCCCAGTCCAGCGTTTGTTCATTATACATGCCGCTCGTACTGGCTGCCGATTTATCAATCACCCATTCGCCGGTCATATGATAAAAAATATAATCTTTCAACGAGCCAACATATTTCATCTGTTTAAATAATTCCGGCTGATTTTCCCGCAGCCACATTATTTTGGCCAGCGGATAGCAGGCATGAATCGGGCAGCCGGTCCGTTCATAAAAAGACTGGCACAGCGCCGGATTCTTTTTCATTTCCCGTACAATCCCTGCACTGCGGCTGTCTGCCCAAGTCTGCATATCCATCAACGGTTCCAGATGTTCATCCAATCCGGCAAAACTATGCATCACCGTACTCAAAGCAATGCCCGCCAGTTCTTTATTTTTATAGCGGAGCTGTGCCGAAGTCCGGCGCACTACATCTTCAATCGCTTCATAAATCTGCAGCGGGCTTTCTTCTGCCCAATCCGGGTGCGGCGTAAGCAGCGGGTAAAAAGCTTCTGACGAGCATACATTGGTACCATCCTCTGTATACGCAATAGCCCGCACACCTGTCGTTCCTACGTCTACCCCAATCCAAACTTCTTGATTGGCTGAATCCATGGTAAGTACTGCATCCATACGTTTCATCCTTTCCTTTTATCATCAAACATAGTTAATTTTTGTCTTTTGCTACTTGTATTATACGCAATTCTACCTCATTAATGCAATATATATTTCATTTTATTTTCTAATTTATGATATTTTTATATCATAAATTAATTCAAGCCTATGAAAAAAACACATTTTAGACGTTTAGCTCGTTCTATGATATACTACCAATAGTACCTATAGCATTTATTAGAGGAGGTCTTTTTCATGAAAGTCATTTTATTAAACGGCAGCCGCCGTGAAGCAGGCTGCACCTATACAGCATTATCCGAAGTAGCCAAAACACTGCAGGAAAACGGTATCGATACAGAAATTATTCATGCCGTACCGACAGACGATGTCGTTGCCTCTGTCGCTGAAAAAATGAAAACAGCCGACGGCTTAGTCATTGGTTCCCCTGTATATTGGGCATCCCCATCAGGAGAAATCATTTCCTTTATGGATAAATTAGCAGGCACAGCCGGCGCCGCATTGATTCATAAAGTCGGTGCCACCGTCGCTTCTGCACGCCGCGGCGGCACAACAGCGACCTTGGACGTATTAAACAAATACCTGTCATACCATCAAATGGTTTCCGCTGCCGGCAACTATTGGCCTATGGTACACGGCAACACACCGGCAGAAGTACAGCAGGACAAAGAAGGCCTGCAGATTATGCGCATCCTGGGCCGCAATATGGCTTGGATTCTCAAATGCATCGAAGCCGGCAAAAAAGCAGGTATCGAAGCACCCGCCACAGAAGATAAAATCTTCACCAACTTTATTCGTTAAACAGATTTCCGATATATGTAAAAATCGGATACAAAAAAAGCATCGTTACGTATTTTGCACTTAAAAAGAATACGCTGCATGTCAGAAACTAAGCCAGCCCCCTTACAGTTCAACCTAAAAAATTAACTGTAAGGGGGCTGGTTTTTATAGCAAAATATAGTTTAAAAATTTAATTAGACTCTTTAGCAAATGCTGGGGTACCTTTCAAATTGTCTATCACAAGTGGACGCAAGTGAACTTTCCTCACGTCTTTTTTTATTTTTGTTTTACACGGGACAGCTAAAGAATACGTAAAATAAGGGAGCTTATGAATACAAATGGCCACAAGACCTCAACATGTATGATAGAGCCAAAAAAACGTTTCCTTTCTGTATGAGAGGAAACGTTTTTTATATATGATATTTTTTATCAAGGCTGTGGGATATGCTGTGCCAACGGTTTGGTAAATTCAATATGTTCAAAATACTTATGCGTCTTCCACAGCAAGGCACTAAAAGCACTAAATGTCAGGCGGAAGCGGAAATGCTTAAAGCTGACCGGTCCTTCAAACATAGGTACGCGGTCTAAATTAAGATGGTCATCCCAAGGGAAATCCCGTCCGGTTTCTACAGAAAAAGAATACTTATAGCCTGCATTTTGAGCTTCTTCAATAACGGTATCGTTAAACTTTCCTTCTGGGAACGCGGCAAAGGTACAGGGCTTACCTAATTTTGCTTCAATTTCCTGTTTGGACTCTGTCAACTCCCGATGAATGCCGCTGCGGTCAAAACTGGTAAGCGGTTTATGGCTGATCGTATGGGAACCAAATTCCATACCGTCTGCGGCCATTTCCTGTACTTGATCCCATGTCAGATAGCCCTGCTTGCCCATCAAATCCATAATCAGGAAAATCGTGCCGCGCATGCCGTACTTTTTCATAATCGGGTATGCTTCTTCGTAATTATCGACGTAGCCGTCATCAAAGGTAATCATAATCGGACGGTCCGGCAGCTCTCCTTCTCCGTTCATATAGGCGTCAAACTGCTGCTGTGTAATGGAATGATAGCCATTGTCGCGCAGATATTTCATCTGTTCTTCAAAATTTTCCGGCTTCATTGTCAGACACGTATCATACTTGTTATTGACTTGATGATAATTTAAAACAGGCACACCTGTCAGCCGATAATTGGTCGAACCAAAATACCAATATGCAAATACGCCTGCCATGAATACGGCCATGGTAAAAATAATCCCCATGAGCCAAGAAAATACTTTTTTCACTCCGTAAGACTCCTTACTTGTGCTAACTCCAAGAAAACAATTCCTACACAGGATACCACATTTCTCAATATAGCGCAAGAATGAGCAAGCCTTATTTTTCCTGTGTTTTGATAAATCCGTTTTCTTGTAACCACTGGCGGTCCTTTTCTGTCAAGGCTTTCTGTAATTCTTTCAGACACAGATATTCCATATCAATGATTTCTTTGGTCTGCGTGCCGTATTGGGTTTCTTCATATACATAGTTTTTCAATTCTTCTTCATCTACGGCATCTTTGAGAGCAAACAGCATATCTTCTGATTCCTGCTGCCGTTCGAGGAGCGCCTGCCAATACGCGTATTCTTCTTCCGTAAAGGTAAAGGCACCAAATTCATTGGTTGTCAGCTGTTCCTGCGCACATACGACGCTTTTGGCATAATCTGCGCCGGATGCTCTGTCATAGACATGGAGTTGGCGTTCTTCTCCATCAACATATACACGCATATGATATTCTCCTTTTTATTGCGCAATGATAAAAAAAGTCCTACAGACCCTGCTGTAGGACTTCCTATATTTGGTTTATGCTTCTGCTTCAACCGGATAAACGCTTACTTTACGCTGATATTTACCAACGCGTTCGAAAGCAACTTTTCCTGCTGCCGTAGCAAACAACGTATCATCTTTACCGATGCCTACGTTTGTGCCCGGATGGAAATGTGTGCCGCGCTGGCGAACGATGATGTTGCCAGCTTTTACAACAACGCCGTCATGGCATTTTACGCCAAGGCGTTTGGATTCACTGTCACGGCCGTTACGTGTGGAGCCTGTCCCTTTTTTATGAGCGAACAGCTGTAAATTAAAATTAAACATTCCGTCCACCTCCTGACGTCTATGAATGGAGCACAACATATAACGGATACTGTTGTGCTATTTGTTCTAACCCTAAGACCATCGTATGAAAAATAATCTGTGAAGTTTCACAGCATTTTCGTACGCGGACTGTCAAAAAACCGTTTTCTTCTTCTATCTGATAGGTGACATCATCCGGCATGTAATGAAGCAATCCCAACAACGCGGTCTGCGACAACGCCGATACGGCTGCACAAATGATATCACTGCCGGCTTCACTGTATTCGGCATGGCCGGATATTTGAAAGCCGCTGAATTGACGGTTTTGATTTTTTTGTAATCGAATGGTAATCATTAGCCTTCAATCTTTTCGATTGCAACTTTTGTATAAGGCTGACGATGACCCTGACGACGACGGTAATTGGATTTAGCTTTGTATTTGAAAACGCGGATTTTCTTTTCTTTACCCTGTTCCAAAACTTTAGCTGTAACTTTAGCGCCTTCAACAACAGGAGTACCAACTTTAACGTCTCCGTCGTTTACAACTGCCAATACCTGGTCAAATACGACTTCGGAATCAACATCAGATGCCAGTTTTTCAACAAAGATATTGTCGCCTTCCTGAACACGATATTGTTTTCCGCCGGTTTTAATAATAGCGTACATGAGTGACACCTCCTCATCAATATACTCGCTGAATACGGCGTCCTATACAGGAACTTACGAGCCTCTCCATGCGGCTTATCCTAGCCACTTATGCTACGACCTTATCAATATATCATATCGGCTGTTACTTGTCAATATATTTTTCTAACAGCCCAATCGTTTTCATTTTCTTATCACTGCACTGTTCGGTATAGCTGTACAACACGTCTTCCCAAAACGCCAGTCCTTTGGCACTGAAATGCAGCGTCTGCGTCTGGCCCCATGCATAGGTAAGCAGCGTCTGCCACAGCGCCCGCATTGCTGACGACACCTTCACCTCCGGCAGCGGCTCTTTCAGCGGTTCTTCGCCGTCACTGAGATAATAGACAGGCCGTCTGCCGTCCATGCCGGCAGCAAACAGGTGGACGTGAGCCGTATCCGGATAAAAGCCGGCAAGTGCCAGCAGCTGCCAGCCTGCGATAATCGTAACAATACGAGGATGTTTGTACAGCAGGGCCTGACTGTAAATCACCAGCAGTTCATATGCCTGCTCATCTGCTTCATGATGCGGGAAAATATGCTGCACGATTTCGATAAAAATCTGCGAATAGACATAGCGGTCCCACGTCAGCTGCAGCACGCCTGGATTGCTGCGGCACTCATACTCGCGCAGTATCAGCAGCGACGGCGTTTGCACGGCATCAAAGGTGATGCCGCTCAAGGCCATGAGTGCGCCAAATCCCTGCTTTCCCCGACAGCGTTTGGGCACAAAGACGCGCAGCAGCCCTTCTTGTCTGGTAAACACGGACAGCAGCAATTCCTGGCCGCGTTTTTGTGTTTGCAGAATAATGCCGTCATAGCGGCTAGTCGGTTTTTGATTGTAAACGTTACGCGTCCCCCTGCCCATCGCTTTCTCCTTCTGCGTCCTGCACCGGCATTTCAGCGGCAGGAATCGGCACGGCTTTCAGACGGGCAATCCGGAACCGCTGTACTTCCAATACGATAAAACGATACGAGCCAATCGTTACCGTGTCCTGCGGCGACGGCGTATGTCCCAATAAGTTGAAAACATAGCCGCCAATCGTATCGGTATCTACATCTTCTTCTATGGGCAGATGCAGCAGTTCTTCTACGTCTTCCAACAGCACCGTGCCGGCAAATTCATACGCACCGTTTGCCAGCGGCTGAATTTCTTCTTTTTCTGTCGTATGTTCGTTTTGAATATTGCCGACCAGTTCTTCCAAAATGTCTTCCAGCCCAATCAACCCTACGGTACTGCCGTATTCATCGACCACCATAGCTAAATAGGTCCGACGCGTCCGCATCAGCTGCAGCAGCTTGGAAACCGGCATGATTTCCGGAATCATCAAAATAGGCCGCTTGATTTGACGCAGATTGCTTTGCCGATGAATATAACTATCCATCAAATCCTTGATATGGACGAGCCCCAGGACATGATCTTTATCTTCTTCACACAATGGATAGCGTGTATGACGGGACTGACGGATGGTTTTTAAATACTGCGCCATCGTTTCTTCTGTATACAGACAGACAATATCCTGACGCGGCACCATGATTTCTTTGGCCAAGCGGTCGGCAAAATCAAACACATTGCCAATCAGTTCGCTTTCTACTTGATCTATTTTGCCTTCTTTATGGCTTGCCGTAACCAGCATACGGATTTCATCTTCGGAGTGTGCCATGTCGATTTCATTGGTCACTTCCATATCATGCCGCTGCAGTATCAGCTTGGCAATCCAGTTTCCTACGGCAATCAACGGGCAGAACAGGCGGCCGCAGCACTGCAGCAGCGGGCGTACGCCCTTGAGTCCCTTTTCGGCGCACTGCAGCCCAATGGATTTAGGAATCAGTTCGCCAAAGACCCACAAAAGCACGCAAAGCACAATACATACACAAGCATCAATAATCCAGACGAGCCATTCGTTTCCCAGCCATTGGCAAAGTACGTCATAACTTTCCGTCAATGCCGAAAGCATCACCGCTCCGGCAGCCAAACCGGAAACAGCCATGCCCAGCTGAGCCGTTCCCAAGAACAGGACCGGATTGTCATACAGGGTTAAGAGACGTCTGGCTTTTGTATCGCCGTCTTCTACCAACTCTTCAATATACTCCCGCCGCAGCTGCGCAAAAGCAAATTTGCCAATGACGCATACCGCGCTAAAGACAATACAAATGCAAAAGATTAGAAAATCTTCTATGAGTACCTGCGAATCGATAAGTCATCTCTCCTATTCATTCTTGTAGCCCAATTCACTTAACGCGCCGCTCTTATTGCGCCAATCAGGCTTTACTTTGACCCAAATATCCAGGAACACCGAAGAGCCGAGAAGGTTTTCAATTTCCTGTCTTGCCTGTGCTCCCACTTCTTTGAGGACTGCGCCGTTTTTCCCGATGACGATGCGTTTTTGGGAATCTCGTTCTACAAACACCGTGACCCGGATATACACTTTGTTTTTGCCGCGCGGCTTCATTTCTTCCACATAGGCGGCAATCGCATGCGGTACTTCATCACGCGTACAGCGGAACAATTTTTCCCGCACGATTTCTGCTACCAGCAGCCGTTCCGGCTGGTCGGTAATCATGTCATCAGGGAAATATTTCGGACCTTCCTGCAAAATCTTTTTCAGTTCCGTAACGACCGTATCGACATTGTCTCCCTGCAGCGCCGAAATCGGAATTACCTGTGCAAAATCATACAGCTGCGCGTATTCTGTAATCTTGCGGAATATGTCTTCTTTGGTCATCAAATCAATTTTGTTGATCAGCAGGAATACCGGGACATGCGCTTCCTTAATTTTGTCCAATACAAACAGATCTCCCGGGCCCTTTTTTTCGTTGCCGGATACCAAAAACAGCACGGCATCAATATCTTTCAGGGACTGATAGGCCGCTTCGTCCATAAACTGTCCCAGTTTGTGTTTTGGTTTGTGAATGCCCGGCGTATCCAAAAAGACAATCTGGCATTCATCATCCGTATGAATACAAAGAATACGGTTGCGCGTAGTCTGCGCTTTATCAGAAACAATCGATACTTTCTGCTTAATAATATGATTAATCAGTGTGGATTTTCCCACATTCGGACGGCCTACCACGGCAACAAATCCGGATTTAAATACCTTTTCTTCCATACATGCTCCTTTAGCTAGTAATTTATAATGAAAATGAATGGGGCAGCAGTTCTTCCAGCGTCATGATGCGATACGTATCATCCGGCTTGGTGACAATGACATAGGGAATATGAAATTCTGCCATCACTTGCCGACAAGCACCGCAGGGCATCGTAAAGCCCGCTGCATCTCCAACAATGGCAATCGCCTGAAACTGCCGGCAGCCGCAGGCAGCGCCGTGAAAGATGGCATTGCGTTCTGCACAGCAGCTCAATCCATACGAGCTGTTTTCCACATTGCACCCCGTGTACACCGTCCCGTCGGCTGCTAATACAGCAGCTCCTACCGTAAAATGCGAATACGGCGCATACGCATGCTGTTGTGTTTGCCGCGCCGCCGCAATCAAAGCACGGCACGAAGTATCGTCGATCATAATTCTTCCCCTTTGCGGACATATCCCAGCCGATGCAGGATAAATTCTTCTTCTTTGCGCATTTCAGCCTTATCATCCGGTTCCATGTGGTCATACCCCAAGATATGCAGCATGCCGTGAATCGTCAAATACGCCAATTCCCGTTCAAAGGAATGGCCGTATTCTTCTGCCTGTTCCTGTACTTTTTCCAGCGAAATGACAATATCCCCCAGCAGCGCCGTATCCGGGCCGTCATAGCCGTCCGCTTCGCCTTCATTCAAAGCAAAGGACAGGACATCCGTCGGACGGTCGATGTTGCGGTACTGCTTGTTCAGCTTATGGATATATTCATTGTGGCAGAGCAGTATACTGATTTCTGCATTGGGCCCCAAACCGTACACCAATGCCGCTTCTTGGCAGACGCGGTCGATAATCTGTTCATATGTATCATTTTGAAATGCTATGTCTTCATAATTAATATTGGTATTCATCAGTAATTCCACCTCTCTACATGGTTTTATAATACGTTTCATAGGCACGAATAATACGGCCTACCATATCATGACGGACGACATCTTCATCAGTAAAATGAACCATGCCGATACCCTGAACATGCTGCAGTACCTGCTGAGCTTCTGTCAAGCCGGACAGCTGGCGGTTGCCCAAATCAATCTGCGTAATGTCGCCGTTGACGACTACGCGGGAATGATTGCCCATACGAGTCAAAAACATTTTCATCTGTTCTTTCGTCGTATTCTGCGCTTCATCCAAAATAATAAAGGATTCTTCCAGCGTCCGCCCGCGCATATACGCCAGCGGTGCTACTTCAATAATATTGCGGGCTATCATTTTCTGAAACTGGTCAAACCCAAACATATCAGCCAGCGCATCATACAGCGGCCGCAGATAGGGATCTATTTTTTCCTGCAGGTCACCGGGAAGAAATCCCAATTTTTCTCCTGCTTCTACAGCAGGACGCGTCAGAATAATGCGCTCTACTTCCCTGTTTTTTAAATAATAGGAGGCCAGCGCTACGGCCAAATACGTTTTCCCCGTACCGGCCGGGCCGATGCCAAAGGTAACCAGATTGCGGCGAATCGAATCGACATACTGCTTTTGTCCGGCTGTCTTCGGCTTGATCAATCGGCCTCTGGCAGAAATGCTGACCGTGTCTTCATAGATAGACCGCAGCAGTTCTTCTTTGCCTGCTTTGATCAGCGATGCCGAATAGCGTACATGCTGCGTCGTCAAATACGTGTTTTCCCGCTGCAAATACCGCATCGTATTGAGTACGGTCAAGACATGAGAAATGTCCGGCTCGTCGCCCAGCACGATGATTTCGTTACCGCGGGCAGCAATCCGACAGGCAGGAAATTCGCTTTGCAGCGTTTTCAGAAATTCATCTTTCATTCCCAACACAGCCTGCGCTTCTGACAGGTCCGAAAACGTAAGTCTCTTTTCCATAGGCACTCTAGTTGTCTCCTTTTTATTTCATAAATTTGCGTACGGCTTTGCCGTGTAAATACGTGCATTTTTTCCCCTGCCGCGTATCCAAGCGCAGCAGTTCGGCATCAATCATATCCCTGATTTTCCACCAGCCCATACCCCAGTTGGCAAACTCTGTCGCTTCCTTGGGAGCCCGTCCAATCAGACGCTGAAAGACAATGTCATCGCGTGTATATTCCAAAAAGGCCACGACTCGCTTGACATATTCCTCTGCAGAAATAAGCTGTATGCTGCCGGCATGATACCAGTCTGCCATCACGGTATGTTTGATAATATACAGCGCATGCAGCTTGACTTCATGCGTCGGCAGGGCAGAAATCACTTTGGCCGTTTCCACGACATCTTCCATCGTATCCCACGGCAAATCCAAAATAACATGCGTGCAGTTGCGGAATGGATAAGACTGCAGCATCATCATGGCGTCAATATATTCTGCCAGTGTATGGCCGCGGTTGATTTTTGTCAAGGTTTTATAATTGACGGTCTGCAGGCCCAATTCCACCAAGATATCGACACCGTATGTTTTTTTTATCTCTGCCATAATATCCAAATACGCCGGATGAATGCAGTCAGGCCGCGTCGCTACGGCAATGCCGACGATATTCGGCTGACACGCTTCTATAAGATAGGTTCGAAACTGTTCCGGCTCCATATACGTATTGGTAAAGTTCTGAAAATAAGCAATAAATTTATTAGCCTTGTATTTAGGCTGAATATGGGCAATATTTGCCTCAATCTGCTGGCGAATCGTAACGCTTGCCGGCAGATTTTCATAGCCTGCGCCGATAGAGCCGCAGAACGCACAGCCATGTATCCCCAGCGTCCCATCCCGATTGGGACACGTATCCGGGATACTGATAGGCAGTTTATATACTTTTTCTCCATATGTTTGTTTTAAATATGCAGAATATACATTATATCGTTCATTCATCATTTCTTCCCCTAGTTTTTCTCTGGAATCATCTGCCATGTTATATCATGGTTTCGTTTTTCTGCCAATATATAGGCGGCCTGTGCCGGTATCGCCGTATACTGCTGCAGTTCCTGCATCGTGCGTTGGGAAACACGCCAAATACGGTAGCGCATCTTGATATCACGCCAGCTCGTAAACGCATAGTCCGGCACATACTGCCGCAGCCAGGCTTCATCCCGAAATATAGCGTCCGTTTCGCTGCGCGGCGCTTCTTCCCATCCTAAAAAATCCAGACGGTAGCGAAAGCGGAAAAACGTCAGCATATCCAAAATCAGCAGTTCACGGGCCGTTTGCTGTTGTTCATCCGACAGTGCAAGCACGTGTTGGATGCAGTGCCACAAAAACTGGCAGAGATGTTCATCCGACAGCGCTTTTTCATCGTTTTTCAGCCGCAGCCATTCATCGGTCAGCCGTTCATAGAGGCTGAAATAATCCGCTTGATATATATCGGCCAAGAAAGCCAGTACATACATAAATTTATCGGCATTATACGTCCGTTCAAACACATCTTCAAATACTTTCATATACCGTACTTTTTCATACGGAAGCCATGTCGTTTCCAATACTTCATACGGGCCGCAGGGGTCATACCGATAGTCGTTGGGATAATCGCGCCGAATCCCAGAGCCCTTCAGCAGTTTCAAAAAGCCAATCTGCAGCTTGTGGGGATGCAAGGCATATATATCATTAAAGGACTGGCGGAGATGCGTATAATCTTCATACGGCAGGCCGACAATCAAGTCCAAATGCAAATGAATCGTTCCATACGAAAGGAGCTTTTTCATAATATAGGTAATACGGGGCCAGTCATTGTGACGATGAATCGCCTGCAGTGTCGGCTCATACGTCGATTGAATCCCCATTTCCAGCTGAATCCGGCCTTTAGGCGCTTTTGCCAGCAGCGCCAAATCTTCATCCCGCATAACGCCCGGTTCAATTTCCAAATGGAAATTAATCGGCTGCTTGACACGTATCATGTATTCAATCAGCGGGCGGTGATGTCTGGGATTGCAGTTAAACGTGCGGTCCACAAATTTAATCTGATGAACGCCGGCGTCTACAAACTGCTGCAGCTCTTGGAGCACCAACGGCACAGCGCGAAAACGCACGGTATCATTCATGCCGGACAAGCAGTACTGGCAATGAAACGGACAGCCCCGTGAACTTTCATAATACATGATTTTATGATCTAAATCGCCAATATTTTCTCCTTCATACGGAAACGGCAGCGTATCCAGATTTCGGACTTCCTGAAACGTTTCGTCGCCGTCGATATGGTTGCCGCGCCGTCCCATGACGCCGGGAATCCCGATGCCCGATTGGCCTTTCGCCAATGCCTGCAAAAAGGCGGGAACCATTTCTTCGCCTTCTCCCTGCAGGACGTAGTCAATATCCGGATGGTCCTGCAGCACCTGCCGGGCAGTATAGGATACTTCCGGCCCGCCGACAAACACGACGACCTGCGGATACACCTGCTTAATCAGCGTGATGATATGACACGTCATTTCAATATTCCATATATAGCAGGAAAAACCAATGACCTGTGCTTGGAATTTGGAAATATGACGCAAAATATCGTATGCGTTTTGGTTAATCGTATATTCTGCCGTCATGACCTCCACGTGCCGGCGCCGGCATGCAGTATGCAGACACCGCAGTGCCAGCGAGGAATGAATAAATTTAGCGTTTAAAATCGTCAATAAAGTTTTCATGAAAATGCTGTTCTCTTTTCTCATAAAAATATAATACAATAATTATACTACAGGCGACTCATTTTCGCACTATCTTATTTTTCTTTCCCATCGCCTGCCTCCTCTTGACACAGCAGATATTTCATGTGCTACAATGGCTGCTGGGTATCTGCAAAACTAGTACTGCATATACAGTATACCGTTTCACATGCAAAGGAGGAACAAATCATGTCCAAACATGTTCTTGTGATCAGCACGAGTCTTCGTCATCCCAGCAATTCCGATATGCTGGCTGATGCATTTTTGAAAGGTGCCGAAGATGCCGGCAACACTGTAGAAAAAATTTCGCTGCAAGGCAAAACCATTGCGTTCTGCAAAGGCTGTCTGGCCTGTCAAAAGCTGGGCCACTGCGTCATCAATGACGATGCGTTGGCAATTACCGAAAAAATAAAACACGCCGATGTCGTCGTTTGGGCCACGCCGATTTATTATTATGAAATGAGCGGACAAATGAAAACGATGATTGACCGGGCAAATTCTCTGTACAGTGCTGACTATGCATTCCGTGATGTGTATTTCTTGTCAGCTGCCGCAGAAGATGCACCAGGTGTCGATGAACGGGCTGTTCACGGCCTGGAAGGCTGGATTGCCTGTTATGAAAAAGCAAAATTGGCAGGCGTTGTCTTTGCTGGCGGCGTCAA
Organism: bacterium; assembly: GCA_963655305.1. GTDB lineage: Bacteria > Bacillota > Negativicutes > Veillonellales > Megasphaeraceae > Megasphaera. The sequence goes on along the minus strand of CAVKEA010000015.1, from coordinate 14,205 downwards.
TGAACCCGGCGAAATTAAAAACCACCCAGCACTGCAGAAAGCCTACGATATGGGCCATGCGATTCAATACTAGCGGTTTTGTCACGCACGGCAGCCGTATTTTTTATGATACGATACCGTTACCGTATGCTGCGTAATACTAAAAAAACAAACCGCCAATCTGCGGCTGTACCAAACAAGGGACTTGTCTATGCAGGCAGTATGTACACTGTCTGTGACAAGTCCCTTGTTTATGTGATGAATTAGCATGTACAGGATAACTGCTGCATGCAGCATGTCTTTGATATCTTATTGAATGCCTGCCAGTTTTGCCGGATCCATCGCTGCATCATATTGTTCCGCTGTTACTAGGCCTGTCTGCAGCGCCGATTCTTTCAGCGTCAGTCCTTCTTTAGCCGCTTTTTTGGCAATCATGCAGGCCTTGTCATACCCGACGAGCGGTACCAGACCCGTTACCAAAATCAAAGACTGATGCAGGTTGCGGTCAATGTTTGCCAAATTAGGCCGAATACCGACAACGCAGTGCTTGCGGAATGAATCCATGGCATCGCTGAGCAGCCGAATCGACTGCACGAGGTTATACGCCATCACCGGCATAAATACATTCAATTCAAAATTTCCCTGACTGGCGGCAATTCCCATGGTCGCATCGTTGCCCATTACTTGCACGGCTACCATCGTCACGGCTTCGCATTGGGTAGGATTGACTTTGGAAGGCATGATAGAACTGCCCGGTTCGTTTTCCGGAATTGTGATTTCGCCAATGCCGCAGCGCGGGCCCGATGCCAGCCAGCGGACATCATTGGCAATTTTCATCAAGTCGCAGGCTAATGCCTTCAGCATGCCGTGAACCACTGTCAATTCATCTTTACTGGTCAGCGACTGGAATTTATTTGGTGCCGTGCGGAACGTTTCGCCGGTCAAACGGCTGACCGTTTCGGCAAACTTCACATCATACCCGGCCGGGCAGTTGATACCTGTCCCGACGGCCGTACCGCCCATAGCCAAATCGCGCAGGAAATCCAATCCTTGAGTCAGCATTTCTTTGTTGCGGGCAATCATCCGCGCCCAACCGCTGAATTCTTGTCCTAACGTAAGCGGCGTCGCATCCTGCAAATGCGTACGGCCGATTTTGACGATAGCCGCATATTCATGGGCTTTTTCGTCCAATGCTGCATACAGCGCATCCATCGCCGGGAATAACTGCTGCGTGATAAGCAGCACGCCAGCCATGTGAAGCCCTGTTGGAAACGTATCGTTGGAGCTTTGTGAGTGATTGACATGGTCATTGGGATGCACGTGCAGCTGCTTTCCCTGGTCCTGCAAAATCTGCATCGCCCGATGCGCCACGACTTCATTCACGTTCATGTTAAACTGCGTGCCGCTGCCGGTCATCCAGACTGCCAGCGGGAAATTGTCGTCTAATTTGCCTGCCAGTATATCGTCACAAGCTGCAGCAATGGCATCAGCTCTGTCCCCATCGACGACGCCCAGTTCTTTATTGACCAATGCGGCAGCCTTTTTTAAATACGCAAACACCGTGACCATGGCATGCGGTATTTTTTCTGTGCCGATTTGGAAATTTTCAAAACTGCGCTGTGTCTGCGCTCCCCAAAGCTTATCAGCCGGTACTCGTATTTCTCCCATAGAATCTTTTTCAATGCGATAGTCCATTTTCTTCTCCTCGATTAAAAATAAGGCAGCAGTCCTCTGCCGACGACTGTTGTCGGATGAACTACTGCCTTATCATATTTTATACCACTAGTTTACTATACCTGTTGTAAATGTTTAAGCCCTTTGGCACCAATATCACTGCGAACCTGCTGACCGTCAAAATGAATAGCCTGAACGTTCTTATAGGCTTTGTCGATAGCTTCCTGCAGCGTCGGTGCTACGGCTGTTACACCGAGAACCCGGCCGCCGTTTGTGACATAGCTGCCGTCTTTCTTGGCTGTGCCGGAATGGAATACCATGGCATCGTTGTCCAACGCATCCAGTCCTTCGATAACATCACCTTTATGGGACGATGCCGGATACCCGGCAGATGCCATAATGACGCAGCATGCCGAAGCCGGCTTCCACTGTACCATATCCGGACGAAGCTTGCCCTGTGTGCAGGCATACATAATTTCTGCCAAATCACTGTCCAGCAGCGGCAGTACAGCCTGTGTTTCCGGATCGCCAAAGCGGCAGTTGAATTCTACGACTTTCGGGCCTTTGGCCGTAATCATCAAGCCGGCATACAAGCAGCCTTGGTAGGTAATGCCTTCTTGGCGCAGCCCTTCAATCGTCGGGCGCAGAATCGTGTCTTCTACTTCTTTGACCAATGCCGGCGTCATCACCGGAGCCGGGGCATACGCACCCATGCCGCCCGTATTCGGGCCTTCATCGTTGTCAAAAATACGTTTATGATCTTGTGCGGAAATCATCGGAACGATGGTCTTGCCGTCGACAAACGTCAGCAGGCTGGCTTCTTCGCCTGCCATACATTCTTCGATGACGATGCGGCCGCCGGACGCACCAAAAACATGATCTTCCATCATGGCGTTGACAGCATCTATGGCTTCTTCTTCTGTCTGAGCGACAACAACGCCCTTGCCGGCTGCCAAGCCGTCCGCTTTGACTACAATCGGAGCGCCTTGTTCATGAACATACTGTTTGGCAGCTTCTCCATCTGTAAATGAAGCATACGCAGCTGTCGGTACATGGTATTTTTTCATGAGGTTTTTGGCAAATACTTTCGAGCCTTCCATTTGTGCTGCCGCTTTATTCGGGCCAAACACAGCCAGCCCTTTTGCCTGGCAAATATCTGCCAGTCCTTCTGTCAGCGGCACTTCCGGACCGACGACGAGCATATCAATGCCTTCCTGCACACAATAGTCGGCAATGCCTTCTAAATCAGAAAGAGGAATAGGGACACATGTTGCGATTTCTGCCATAGCCGCACTGCCGGGAATCGCATACAATTTTTCTACGTTGAGACTTTGCGAAAGTTTCCAAGCCAGCGTATGTTCACGGCCGCCGCCGCCAATTACTGCTACTTTCATTCGTCTTATTCCCCTTTCTTGACCTGCTGTGCCAGATAGGCTGCAATCGCCGTATCATACACGGCTGTATGATGGAAGGCTTCCTGAGCTAATTCCAATCGATACTGGTCTGTAAATTCACCGTCTTTCCGCAAAATAGCGATGATTTCATCGTATTTGGCAGGGTTGGTGACGATAGCTACATATTTATTATTTTTGGCAGAGGCACGAACCATGCAGGGACCGCCGATGTCGATATTTTCGATCGCTTCGGCCAGTGTAACATCCGGTTTGGCAATGGTCTGCTGGAACGGATATAAGTTGACAACGACTAAATCAATCGGCGTAATATCATGGTCTTTCATAGCTTTGACATGTTCCGGATTATCACGGACAGCCAAGATAGCGCCGTGAATTTTCGGATTCAGCGTTTTAACGCGGCCGTCCATCATTTCCGGAAATCCCGTAACGTCCTGTACAGCCATGACGGGAACGCCGGCTTCTTTCAGAGCCCGCATCGTACCGCCTGTAGAAATAATTTCAATGCCCATATCAGCCAGGGCTTTCCCTAATTTTACAACGCCTGTTTTATCGGATACACTAATCAACGCGCGTTTGACTTTCATGACAATTCCTCCTTATTCCTGCGTACCTTTGACAACATTGCCGTCAATCGTCAGTTTATCATCACAGAACAACGCAACCGCTTTGACAAATGTCGGATGTTCTTTTGTCAGAATACGAGCTGCCAGCGTATCTTCTGTATCATCTTCCAATACAGGTACGGCAGACTGCAGAATAATCGGGCCGGCATCCATATCCGGTACGACGAAATGCACGGTGCAGCCGGCGATTTTGACACCTGCTGCCACTGCCTGTCCCTGGGCATGCAAGCCGCGGAACGACGGCAACAGGGCCGGATGGATATTGATGATTTTATGTTCATACTGTGAAATAAAATCACCGCTCAGCAAGCGCATAAAACCAGCCAGGCAAATAACGTCCGCTTGGTACAGCGCGATTTCTTTGAGAATATAGGCTTCAAATGCTGCTTTAGAATCAAATTGTTTACGGTTTGCCAAAATAACCGGTACGCCCCATTCTTTGGCTCTGTCCATGACAGGAGCTCCCGGAATATCGCAAACCAAGGCTTTCACTTCGGCATGAATTATCCCTGCTTCTACAGCGTCATGCAGTGCCACAGCGTTGGAGCCGCGGCCGGAAGCAAAGATGACCATATTTTTCTTAGGCATTGAAAACTCCTCCCTGCAGCGTAACCGGCACATCGGAAGAAACGACTTTGCCGATCACATAGGCTTTTTCATTGCGGTCTGCTAAGTTCTGCAGTACTGCATCGGCATCGTTTGCATCGACGATCATAATCATGCCGATACCCATGTTGAAGGTACGGTACATTTCTTTTTTATCTACATTACCCCACTGCTGCAAAAGGCCGAAAATAGGAAGCTGCGGCCATGCCGTCACATCGATTTCTACGCCTACGCCGTCTGGCAGCACGCGGGGAATATTTTCATAAAAACCGCCGCCTGTAATATGAACCATGCCTTTGACATCAAAATTCTGAATAATCGGCAGACATGGCTTGGGATACAAGCGCGTCGGCGTCAAGAGACATTCTCCGATAGTCATGCCCAATTCATCGACATACTGGTCGAGCTTCATATTCTGGCGTTCCAAAACGATTTTCCGGACTAAAGAGAACCCATTGGAATGCACACCTGTAGAAGGCAGGCCGATGAGAACATCGCCGGCTTTGATGTGTTCGCCAGTAATGACGCGGTCCCGATCTACAATGCCTACGCCAAAACCAGCGAGGTCATAATCGTCTTTGGCATAGAAGCCGGCCATTTCAGCCGTTTCACCGCCGAGGAGCGCACAGCCTGATTCTTTGCAGGCATTGGCAACGCCTTTGACAATGGTGGCTACCTGTACGGGGTCTAATTTGCCGACAGCAATATAGTCCAGGAAAAAGAGCGGTTCTGCCCCTTGGACAAGAACGTCGTTGATCGACATGGCCACACAGTCCTGGCCGACGGTGTCATGTTTACCCATCATGATAGCCAGGCGGAGTTTGGTGCCTACGCCGTCTGTACCGCTGACGAGAATAGGTTTCTTGAGCTTGCTGTTCATCAGCGAGAACAGGCCGCCAAAGCCGCCCAGGTCACCCAGTACTTCCGGACGGTATGTTGCTTTTACAGAATCTTTCATCAATTCTACGGCTTTATTGCCTGCATCAATATCTACACCTGCATCGGCGTATGTTAATCCTTTATTTGTTTCGTTCGAGAGCATATTTTTCTCCTTCTTCATTGGACTTAGGAATATCGGTAGGATAATCATTGTTGAAGCATGCCAGACACATGTCTTCTTTCGGAATATTTTCAATAGCGCGGTTTAATCCTTCAATCGAAATAAAGTGAAGTTTATCGACGCCAATATACTTTTGAATTTGTTCTACACTCAGCGTGGAAGCAATCAATTCTTTACGAACAGATGTGTCAATGCCATAGAAACAGGGGTACATAATCGGCGGTGCCGATACGCACATATACACTTCTTTTGCCCCGGCTTCCCGCAGCAGTTTGCAAATAATACCGCTTGTCGTGCCGCGAACGATAGAATCATCGACCATGACAATGCGTTTGCCTTTAACGACCGATTTGACAACGTTCAGCTTCATGCGCACTGCCAATTCCCGCTGTTTTTGATTCGGTTTGATAAAGGTACGTCCCATGTAGCGGTTTTTGATGAGGCCGTGTTTAAAGGGAATGCCGGAAGCAAGGGAGTAGCCGATAGCCGCCGTATTGCCACTGTCCGGTACAGAAATGACAAGGTCTGCATCATACTGTGTTTCGTTCCACATTTCCCTGCCCATGTTCAAGCGGGACTGGTATACGTCCTGACCGTCAATGACGCTGTCCGGACGAGCAAAGTAAATGTATTCAAAAGAACAGATTTGTTTGCGGTCTGCTTTGGCATATATCGTCGATTTCACGCCGCCTTCGCCGATTTCTACAAATTCACCGGGAAGAACGTCACGAACAAATGTCGCGCCAATCGCATCGAGAGCACAGGTTTCAGAGGCCAATACCCAGCCGCCGTTTTCCGTGCGTCCGATGCACAGAGGACGGAATCCGTATGGATCGCGTACACCATACAGTTTATCCCGGGTCATCAATACCAAGGAGTAGGCCCCTCTGATACGGTTCATGCTTTCCATAATCCGTTCTTCCATCGTATCTTTATGGCTGCGGCTGATTAAATTGACGATAATTTCACTGTCCATCGTCGTTTGGAAGGTCGCGCCGCCGCGATCCAGTTCTTCACGCAGTATCCGTGTATTGGTCAGATTGCCGTTATGCGCCAATGCCAGCTGCCCCATCGGCGTGTATACAGCCAACGGCTGAATATTGCGGGGGTTATTAGACCCAGTCGTCGAATAGCGAACATGGCCGATACCAATCGGTCCGCCTTCTTCTTCCGGCACGCCGTCTGCAAACACCGTACTAATCAGCCCCATCCCCCGATAGGTATGAATATCACTGCCATCTGTCAGCGCCATGCCGCCGCTTTCCTGGCCGCGGTGCTGCAAGGCAAAAAGCCCCCAATAGATATAACGGGGAATATCTAATGTTTTGTCATAAATACCTAATACGCCGCATTCTTCATGCTGCTTATCCCAAATCGGATCGTAAAACATGAAAACCTCCTATGAATTGAAAAATATACGTGTCATTACATGTGTTGTACAGTTTCCTGTAATTTGCGGTTCTTTTCCATAACTTGAGCTGCCATGTCTTCCCGATATGCTTTATACTTGGCTGCCAAGGCCGGGTCGCTGACGGCACCAATCTGAATGGCCAGTAAAGCTGCGTTTTTAGACCCATTGATTGCCATGGTCGCAACAGGCATACCCGACGGCATCTGTACGATAGCAAGCAGTGCATCCATGCCTTTCAGGCTGCCGCTTTCCAAAGGAACACCAATGACCGGCAGTGTCGTATAGCTGGCAATCACGCCCGGCAAATGCGCTGCCATGCCGGCACCGGCAATGATGACGCTGATGCCGCGGTTTTCTGCGCCGGCAACAAATTCACGGACAGCTGTCGGTGTACGGTGTGCTGATGCAAGTAATACTTCGTATTCCACACCAAATTCTTTGAAAATATCCAACGCTTTTTTCATGACGGGAAAATCTGAATCGCTTCCCATAACCAAACCGACCTTCAAAAGAGACCCCTCCTTAGAATAAGTAAAACCCAAAAGCGAGGCATTCCTCACCTTTGGGTTTATTCATTTAGACGCACTGATTGCACTGCAGTTTACAAACCATTTTTTTCCTAGTCCATAAAGCAATGTTCATAGTACATCTCCTTATTGATGTAAGACTATACTCATATATGCATCCGTATACGGTCATATACAGTCCATATATTAAATACAAGTAAATTCTATCAAAAACACGTATACGTGTCAATCGTTAATCTTGCCAATGATATCACTAATATGAGAAATTCCCATCTTCTGGCAATATTGATCCATACCGATGGCAATTTCTTCCACAGCCCGCGGGTTGACAAAGTTATAGGCACCGACAGCTACGGCACTGGCACCTGCCAGCATAAATTCAATCGCATCCTGCCAGGAAGCAATGCCGCCAAGCCCCAATACAGGGATTTGGACAGCCTGTGCCGTCTGCCAAACCATGCGCAGCGCAACAGGCTTAACAGCCGGGCCGGACAAGCCTCCCGTAATATTGCCCAAAAGCGGTTTTTGCATATAAATATCGACAGCCATGCCCGTCAATGTATTGATTAACGACACGGCATCCGCTCCGGCTGCTTCGACGGCCTTGGCCATGACGGTAATATCCGTAACGTTAGGAGATAATTTCATAATGACCGGTTTGGATGTATGGTCTTTGACACTGCGCGTAACTGCAGCGGCTGCTTCCGGTTTGGTGCCAAAAACGATGCCGCCTTCTTTTACGTTCGGACAGGAAATGTTGACTTCCAAAGCAGCTACGCCGTCTACATCCAGTTTAGCAGCCAATTCGCCGTATTCTTCCGCAGTGCCTGCAGAAATATTGACGATCAGCGGCGTCGGATGCTGGCTGACTTTGGGCAGAATATCCTTTTTAAACACATCGACGCCGGGATTTTCCAACCCGATGCAGTTGAGCATGCCAGACGGCGTTTCTGCGACGCGCACACCGGGATTACCTGCACGCGGCAGGGGCGTAATCCCTTTGGAAATAATCGCGCCGATGTTGTCGATATCCAAAAAGTCAGCATATTCCAAGCCAAAGCCAAAGGTGCCGGATGCACCCATGACTGGTGTTTTCATCGAAATGCCGGCAAAGTTTACAGCTATACGATTGGTATCCATTAGAAGACCTCCTTAGACGAAAATACAGGACCGTCTGCGCAGACTTTATACCGCTTGCCGCTTACTTTGCTTTCAAACGTACAGCCCAGACAAACACCAATACCGCAGGCCATGCGTTTTTCCATAGATACTTCACAAGCAATGCCTGCTGCTGCCGAAGCTTCGGCAATCGTTTTCATCATGACCGTCGGGCCGCATGTAGATACACGATCTATGGCATTTTCCGCAAAAATAGTCGGCAGTGCCTGTACGGCAAATCCTTTCATGCCCAATGAACCATCGTCTGTCGTAACATAAATCTTGTCAGCATACGGTTCAAAAAATTTCGTCCAAAATGTTTCAGATGCTGTTTTGCCGCCGACCAGCACGACAGGCTTATCCAATGTCTTGGCCAAAAAAATAAGGGGAGCCAAGCCGACACCGCCGCCAACGAGCAGTGCTTTGCCCGGTGCCGTCGTAAACACGCCTTCTCCCAAAGGCCCTTCGACGCTGATCGTTTCTCCTGGTTTCATGGCAGCCATTTCATGCGTACCCTTGCCGACCAACCGGTAAATAATCGTTACCGTTCCTGCTGCCGTATCGGCATCTACAATACCAAAAGGGCGGCGCAGAAACGTCTTTCCTTCTGTTTTCTGTACATTCACAAACTGACCGGGTTTTGCTTCTGCTGCAATCTGCGGTGCATGAAAAACCATTTTCCAGACTTCCGGAATAATCGCTTCATTGACTGTAATCGCAGCTTCTTCTAAAAATTTTTTCACCTGTTCTCCATCCTTCCCTTTCCTATTCTGAGAGTATTGTACCATATTTCATGCCATGAATACATGCATCTGCACGCACAAATCGATACTCTACCCCAAAAACATGCCTGCAAATGCCGTATTTAAAGGATTCAGCCCATCACGTAAGCAGCCAGCAGTGCCTGAATCTTATAGATATTGGTATCGGTGCTGAATTTTTGCGTAATCGCTTCCGCCCCCATACCATTGACCCATATTTTTAATTCTGCATCCAAATCAAAATTGCCGGCCGATTCTACAGAAAAATGGGTAATATTGTGATACGGAATGGAATGATACTCCACTTTTTTGCCGGTCATGCCCTGCACGTTGACGATAATCAGACGGCAGTTGGTAAAAATCCACATATCTCGAATAATTTTATATGCTTGATTAATCATTTCACCCCGCATGAGCATCGGCGAATATTTTTCCCGTACTTCTTCTGCATCAATTTCGCTTGCGTTGCCCATCAATCCATTAAAAAATCCCACGGGTCATCACTCCTTTTGGTTGTCTATGTCATGCAGTGATGGTATCAACAGCTCTGAATACTGTATTCGCTGCATGGATTGCATAGATTCATTATACCATACAGGCTGTCGTTTCCCTACCATCTCATAAGGGAGCCTTACCGCTTGGCGTGCCATGTCTTTATATCATTTGTCATGGTTTAGGACTGCCGTATAACCGCTCTAAAATGCAGCAGAGCCGTCGTTTGTACACGGCGGCTCCTCATTCGTTTCTATTAAACTATATGTATTATATTATTTTTTTAGTTTCTTAAATTCTTCTTCCAATGCAGGCAGTGCTTCAAATAAATCACCGACAATGCCATAATGGGCAAATTGGAAAATCGGCGCATCCGGGTCTTTGTTGACAGCAATAATGAGTTCTGCATCCTGAATGCCTAATTTGTGTTGAATGGCACCGGAAATGCCGAGGGCAATATAGATTTTAGGTGCTATTTTTTTGCCGGTAATGCCAATTTGAATATCATGGGCTGCCCAGCCATTATCTACCAGCGGTTTAGAAACGCCAAAAGCGGCACCGATTGCCTCTGCAAAGGCCTGCACTTTCTGCATCCCCGCTTCATCGCCGACACCGCGGCCGGCACCTACGATGATTTCTGCGTGTTCCAGATTTATATCCAACGCTTCCGGCGGCAAGGGTTCAACATGGGTTACCTGGTAAGACGATGCCATATCACTGTCTGCCACAGTTTCTGTCACAATCTGTCCCTGGCGGCTCGCATCGGGTGCATTGCCGCGGAAAATTTTACCACTGACCGTGGCTAGCTGCGGCCGCGTCGTCGTTTGAATTTTTACAAACAATTTGCCCGTGTAAGCCGGCCGAATCCAAGTCAGCGTGTCACCTTCGCCATCATAAAATACATCAATGCAGTCTGCTACCAAGCCGACATTCATCGCAGCAGACAGACGACCGCCTAAATCACGGCCATCATTTGATGCTCCGATTAAAATAACGTTCGGCATGTATTTTTTTGCCAATGCTGCCATCGCATGCGTATAACGAACTGCATCAAACGACGTCCATTCTGGCTGCGGCACGATAATCGCCCCGTCTGCGCCATACGAAACAGCCGTTTGGGCAACAGGCTCTGCGTCTTTCCCCAACACAACAGCTACTAAGGAAGTATGACGTACATCGGCCAATTCCCGTCCTTTTCCCAATAATTCTATACTAACCGGGCTCAACGCACCGTTTACGATTTCACAGTATACCCAAATCGCGTTATTCCATTCCATCATGTCATCCCTCCTTATATCAGCTTTTTCGTTTTTAAATCAACCACCAGCTGATGCACTGCATCTGCAGCTGTCGCGCCGTCTATCATCGTTCCCGTCGGATGCGGCTGCGGTGCAAATAGTTCTGTTACTTTCGTTGCTGAACCGGCCGTGCCGACGTCCTGCGGTGTCAGTCCCAAATCTTCCAAACGCATCACTGCAAATACGGCCTTCTTGGCTTTCATAGATCCGCGTATTTTAGGGGCCCGCGGCGTGTTGATAGTTTCCATGACCGAGCATACTGCCGGCAGCGATACCGTTACCGTTTCCAAATTGTTATGATTCTTGCGGGTTCCTTGCAGTGTATTTCCTTCCACGGCAATGGATTCTGCATAGGAAAGCAGCGACATGCCCAGCTGCTGTGCCACTGCCGGAGGAATCTGCCCCGTATCGCCGTCTGTAGAACGCTTCCCTGTCAGCACGAGGTCTGCCCCGCCTATTTTTTCAATCGCCTTTGCCAAGATTTTTCCCGTCGCCAGCGTATCCGACCCAGCCATGCGTTCATCTGAAACAAGCACGCCCGTATCTGCTCCCATGGCGATACCGTCACGCATCACTTCACCTGCCATGGCATTGCCCATCGTCAACAGCGTAACAGTGCCTCCCAACGCCTCTTTCAATGCCACGCCGGCCTCTACAGCATGCGCGTCAACGGGATTCAACATCGAAGGCGCACCTACACGAACCAGATTATGCTGTTTGGCATCAATTTGAATGTCTGATACAGCCGGTACTTGTTTAACCAAAACAACGATATTCATATACATACCTCCTCATCAAAAAAGGAATTCATTTCATCTTTTCTATGTCTACATTATTACATAATTTTAAAAAATAATCAACTAATAATTTTTATTTATTAAATTTTCTTATAAAGTGTATACTATTGTATATCCCATCTCAGCAAACGCACCCGTCCTCCGCATTTTCAACCCAGACGTACTCGCAATTCTTTTACAAATGCCAGCAATGTACCCTTGTTTTTTGTAGCGAGATATGCTATTATAGTGAAGTATTCGCTATGCGATATAAATTATGCGCCTATAGCTCAGGGGATAGAGCACCGGTCTCCGGAACCGGGTGCGAAGGTTCGAATCCTTCTAGGCGCACCAACGTACGACAACGCGAACACCTACACGATAGACTTCTATTCAGATTGTTTTTCGTACAGGTTGCTACGTAGTTATATGAAAAAGAACGCTACCGTTTAATTCGATAGCGTTCTTTTTTATTTATATGTATATAATACATATAGAATTTGACAAATAGCCCTTCTTTTATTTCGCCTCCGTACCATATAGTCTTTCCATACCTGCGCGAGTTATGAGCCAAGTACTTGCAGACTTTCTTGCTTCTGCCGTCGTGAATCTTGGCGGTGACTTCTTATAGCCAGAGCAGGCCTGCCGAATAGTAATCGGTGCAATTCCCCACCGTTCTACCGCTTCCTTGGCGGTCATAATTTCATTAATTAACATTTTTATCACCCCCATAATCTAACGCATGTAGCCAATGTTATAATACAAGCAGCTGTAATAGATAGCCAATTACGATGAAAGTATACTCTGATATATGCCATTACAGTTAAAATAAGTAGTGCAATCGTCCATACCATATGCTATAATGAAATGGAAGAAGGGGAAAGGCGATTGTCTCGCCCCCATTTTCCTTAGCCGTTCAAATAAGTGATTATCGTAACCAATCCTGCTAAGATGGTAATTACGTTAGCCACTATCTGAATGGCTTTTTCTATTTTTTCCATTTCATTGCCTCACCTCCTCTCTATGTTTTGTCAAGCTTTTTCGATTGACTTGCTATAAAAAAATAACCCCGCCAAGCCAGCACATACTGACTCGACGGGATTTTTTATTAGTTGTTTTCGGTTGTTTCTATAGTGCTCTTGCTTAATACAAGTTTTACAGCCCAGACAGTACCGTTAATCAAAAGCGGCAGTACGAACTGGTCGCGAATTTTATTCCAGCCGGCTTCATTGGCCGCCTGCGCTTGTAAACTTGCTTGCAACATCTTCCAGTGCAGGCATGCCTTCATTTACTAAATTATCTGTCAATTGCTTTTTCGCTGCATCTGTCACTTCTTTTACATCCAATGGCCGTCACGTACTTCTGTCCATTTACTCATGATATATTACTCCTTTCTTTTTACTAAAAACTTAAAATTTCTTCATTACTGTTATCTCTTTCTTGCTATAATCCTATTGAATAGGGTATAATACATATAGGAGCTGATATTGTGGAAATAAAACGAACATTTATCCAAACTCATACATTCACTAAATTATGGAAAAATTTAGGTTTAGACGATGCCGATTTACGTCGTTTGGAAAATGAATTGTTGCATAATCCTAAAATAGGTGACGTTATTCAAGGTACGGGAAAAATGCGTAAAATGCGATTTGCTTTTGAAGGCCGCGGAAAAAGCGGCAGCACCCGTGTTTGTTATGTGGATTTTGAAATACAAGAAACAATTTACTTGTTAGCCGTATTTGCAAAAAATGAAATGTCGAATCTGTCAAAGGCTGAACGAAATCACTTAAAGCAACAGATAGACATATTGGAATCTCAGCTACTAGAAAAGAGGTAATAGTATGAGCAAAACCTTTGATATTTTATCTAATGCATTAGACGAAGCAATTCAAGACGTCAAAACATCAAATCTGCCGCGCCGCACAAAAGTAATACAACTGGATCCACTTGCTTCCTATTCCAGCGACGAAATTAAGAAAATACGTCATCAAGTCGGGCTTACACAATCGTTATTCGCCCAATATTTCGGCGTATCCTTAAAAACCGTCGAAGCTTGGGAATCAGGCCGTAATGTTCCGTCTGGTCCGTCTCGTCGATTATTAGGGCTATTGGCCAACAAAAAAATATCCATATAATGTACAGGGTATGTCAAGGAAGATTTCTTGGGTCTAGTCCAACTTTTATGGTTGGGCTAGACCCTATTTTTTGTTTTATCGTTTATTTTTGCCGCTTATTGCAATAAAAATATGTAAAATTCGTGTCACCATATAAAATCACAGCCGCTCACAGTTTTCTTTACAAATAACTATTGCGTAACTACACGTTGAAATATAAAAAATTTGCTAAAAAACATCTGGTCCTACATCAATATTTTGCACTAGATTGTCAAAAACGATTGCATCTCTCTCAAATTTTAATTTAA
>CAVKEA010000014.1:0-46433 GCA_963655305.1 bacterium | reverse complement strand
AGTGTATTTTATTCTTAGTTTTTGACGGTAAATTATATGTATATTTTACAAATAATCTGATTTTCACCTCGTTCCATATGAACAATATCTATAACCGTCATTGGCATAATTTCTTCCATTGTATTCAAAAATTGAATATAGCTTTCATAGTTTCCCTGCAATTCCACGACATATTGCCGCTCTTCCTGCTGCATAGCTTGGAAAGACAAGATCTGCAGACCATGCGCTTTGCTCTGCTGCTGCACGATATCCATTCTATCTGTTTTAGGGACTTCCCACGTATTGCGCGCTGTATTTGCCGGCAGCATCATATAGGCCTGCACGGTTTCATTCGCATGTTTCCATTCATTCCACTGCAGGTATGCCGATACGCACCGCCCAATTCCCAGCAGCAGGATGACGCCCAATATAAGGCATATTTCTTTTTTACGATGTGGGAACAGCTGTATCCGCAATTTCTTCATGCGCTAATTCCACCTCTACTTGAAATACAGGTATTTCACCTGCTTTTCGTTCTCTTTTTTGGCTTGCGAAAACACGCTTGACCATCGGTTCCCGCCGCAGCCTGTCCTGCCATTTTTGCAGGTCGGCCTGTTCCGTCGTTTCGCTGCCGTATACAATAAACCGACGTTGCCGTACTTCCAGCCGTTCTATATCCAGTGTTTCCGGTTTCGTTTTCGCCAGCATCACCAGTATAGGTGCCCAGTGAATCCGCTTCTTCTCTTGTGCTGCAATCTCATCTGCCCGCTGTTTCAACTTTTTTTCTGCGGCATTTTCTTTTAGGATGCGTTGCTGCCGCGGCAGTGACTGCGTCATAAACCGTGTTTGTTCCGTATCAGCCCAATCCTGCAATAGGATACCTGCCGCCCACGAAAGCATGCAAGCTGTTCCCAAGATAACAGCACTGACGGCATAGCCGCGCTGCGGCAAGGCACAGACGCTTTTTTGTCGTTCTTTAGGAATAAGATTATACTTCATACTGCCTCCTAAAACGCCGCCAACAGCACGGCCGGACCCGGAATATCCCATTGCATTTGCTGTTTCTTTAAGGATGCACGAATCGGAGCCGGCAGCCAGCATTGCGTAGGTTCATCCAGCCAAAGCACGGTTTCTGCCGGCACCAACGCTGCTTCTTCCAGCCACTGCGCCGCATCCTGCGGCAGCTGAGATGTCATACCGTAGGACAGCGGCACGCCCTGCTTTAAGCCAATGACATGTATTTCTCCTGTACCGGCATGCAAATACAGCGTACCTTCTCCCTGCGGACAAAGCCTGCCTGCTGCAGCCGGCACGACATCTACACACTCTACCAAGCAGTCATGGGTTTCAAACGCATCCAACATCGCAGCAATCAAGTCATACGGGTAGGCTCCCAGCATCCATTCATACGTTCCATCCGGCTGTTCCTTGCCTGTCGTCTGCAAATCAAAGGTATACATTCGGCTGCCGTCGCCCAATGCTTCATCCCAGACAGCCATTTGGCAGGCTTCTGCTCTTTTTTTACTAGGTACAGCCAATTTCTTCCAGATCAGTGCCGTGTCGCCTACCAGCACAGTAATCCGATAGGACTGCAGTCCGTAGATGTCTACGAGCTGATGAATCAATGTTTCTGTATACGAACTGCCCCGCATCCACTCCGACTGGCAGGTATACATACAGGCTTGCCGCGACTGAATCGTTCCATACCAGCTCCGCTGCGTTTTCAATACATATATGTTTTTTCGCGTCAGCCAAATACACGCTTTCTGCCAATATTTCATCATTATGCTCCTCAATACCGTATTTGCGAAACAGAGAATATCACTTGCTCATTTTCTTTTTCTACATGAAACACCACTGCGCCGGTTCGCCGCATCTGCGAGGTATCCCCTATTCCCATGCCGCGCACGGTACCGTTGTACGGCAGCTGATAGGATTTGGACACACACTGCACTTCCATATGCTGTCCTGCTTGTGTCACGCCATAGGCATCCGCCAATTTCCAAGTCTTTTTTTCCGGCACTTGCTGCCAGTCACGCTGCCGAATATCATCCCAGCCCAAAATCATAGCACTTTCAGCGACATATCCCAGCTGAATGGATTCGGTATACTGCTTCGCTGTCTGCAGATACGAAAATGCAAGCACTGAGGCGGCTGTTGCCATGGATAATACGGTCACCCCTATGCCCAGCATATATGCCGTCATAAAGCCGTTGGGTTCTCTTTTCATCATCTATCCCGTTCCGTTTCCGGCAGGGACACTGCCGTAATCAAACAAGGCCGTTCTGCATGGCTTACCGTATCGTATACCCAAAAAGAAACATACACCGTATGACCATCTTGAGAAAAATACGGCGCACTGCCATACGGACGTATCCGAATCCGGGCCGATGGTCCTGCACTGCTTGACCCCATCAGCGGCTGTTCACTGCCGTCACTTAAAAGCCGATAGACGCTGGCCCCTTTTATAGAAAAACCAGTACGGTTATTCTGCACATCCCGGCAGCGAATTTCTGTCGGCGTCACAGTAATATCATGAGCAAACCGCAGCGTGCCGTATATGGTCTCCTCGACGACCATGCCTTGCCGCGACAATTCTTCCCATGATTCACCGCGGCGCAGGTTCTTCACAATCTGAACGAGTACAGGCATACAACTGGCGGCAACGATGACCAGCACCAATAATGCCGTCATCATTTCCATTAAGAGAAATCCATTAGGTCGTTTTTTTCCGTTCCAGCCGGTGAAATTCATGACGTATTCCATCATCTCCCTGTACCATCACATCATACCGCAAATACATTTCTGCTACTGGAATAATATCGACAGTAACTGTGTATACCGCTCCCTGCCAATCGTATTTCTGCTGGCAGGGTACCGTCATAGACTGCTGCTGCCGTATTTCTTCCATTTTATTTCTGCCAATGGCTGCCGCTGCCATACTGCGCTGCGCCTGGCGGTACATCGATACGCTCTGCGCCGTCAAGGCCAATACGGGAAGTAAAAACAACATACTGAGCGTCACTGCGGCTAACGCATCACCGAGCAGAAAACCGTTCTTATTCAATACGGATGCGTCCTGTTTGAGCCGCCAGAATAATTTTCTTCGTATACGATATCGCCGGCACAGAAATCGTAACCTGCATTGCATGCGTCGGTCTTCCTTTCTCATCAAAAAAAATATCCTTTCGCGAAGCACCACTGGCAATGACCGTTACGCCTTTGGGATACGGCCGTTCTTTTTGTATCATATACTGCCGTATGACATAATACCGCTCCTTGCTGCAGGATATATTCCAATTATCACTGTCTGCCAAGCCGTTGCTCATGGAATACTGCCGCATCCGCTGTATATCCACCGCCAGTTCCCGGACGAGTACATCGGCATCCCGTTTGGCATCATGCCGTCCGATATAGGGAAAAAATACGGCCATTCCCAAGAGTATCATGGTACAAACCAACAATACTTCCCACAAAAAATATCCATTGGCTACACGGTGTCGATGCCTAAAAGAAGCCATGCCCACCATTCCTCCTTTACCAAAAAGGCACTCCACCAGCCAAGCCACAAAAACGGGCCAAACGGTATCATAGACGGACCAGCACACAGCCGCAGACAGCAAGCCGCTCCCAGTGCCGTCAAACAGGCCGCCACCGTCATGCCATAGGCCATATATCCCGTGCAGCCCAAACACAAGGCTGCCGTGAGTTTGACATCCCCGCTGCCCATGCTGTCAGGCCTGCAGGCATATGCCAGGAAGAAGAAACCAGCAACTAACGCTCCCAGCCAGAGATTGGGCTGAAACAGCCCGGCCAGCCAGCCGATTCCATTGCTGATGGCGATACCACTGACAGCCGCATCCGGTATCCAATACCAAGCAATATCCGTATATACGATAATCAGCGTACCCATGACCATGCTTCCCAACCAGATGCCGTACAGCCAGTCCGTCTGCGCTGTGAGTTCCATAGTGGGCCCTCCTTTCTCCGCACATCTGCACGATTGCTATTCTGTTGCTTCAGTCTTATGCGATGCTGAATCATACGTGACACCGTCATATGTTCCGGAAACGACACCTTCTGCATCAATCGTATAGGCTGAATCATTAGGAAGTTTGGGTTCTGCCTGCAAATACTGTTTATCTTTCGTCTTCGTTGCCAATTCAGCTACCGTTGCAGGATACTTGCCATTGTCTATTTCGTACAAGGCAGCTGCATTGCTGATCACATGCAAATCTGCCTGAATTTTGGCAATCTTAGCCTGTTTGCTCGCAGACGTAAACCGCGGTACAGCCATCGAACTAAGAATTAAAATGATGCTGACAACAATCAGCATTTCCAACAACGTAAAGCCGTTTCGTTTTTTCTTATCATATGTCTTGCCAACCCATGCATTTTTTATGCGGTTCATCATATGTACCCCTTTCTCACTCTTATACTGCAATACTGGCTGCCATATCAAACAATGGCAGTAATAAACAAATCACTAACGTGCCAATACAGATGCCGGCCAACAAAAGCACAGCCGGACCGATACACTGCTGAATCACCGCAGTACCCCGTTCCAGCCGCCACCGATAATACGCGGCAATCGACTGCAGGCTTTCTTCATACCGTCCTGTCATTTCACCTACCTGCAGCATCGTTTCTACGTACGGAGTGCCAAAACCGCCCTGCCGCACGGCCAGACTAAACGCCGTTCCATTTTCCAGGCGGTACACTGTTTTTTTCATGCCGTGGCGAAACCAGAGAGACGGCATCATCTTCACGGCATCCTGCAGTGCCTGCAGCAGCGGAATACCGCTGCCCAGCTGGATGGCTAATATCCGGCTGCACCGCTGCCAGCACAGCATCAGCCACCATGAGCGCACCCAAGAAATTTGCAGCAGCGTTTCTTCCATGGTCAGTCCCCAAGACGGCTGGGCATGCAAAACCGGAATGCCCAGTACGGCCAAGACGGCCGGCACAGCCAAACACCAGCTGTAAGTCCGCACGACCTGGGCTGCGTCCAGCAAATACTGCGTAGGCTGCGGCAAAGGCAAGGCCATTTGTACAAACATATTCTCAAAAACAGGCAGGATATACCATATGGCGCCTATACATAACGCGAGGGTACAGCCAACAAGGAAAAGAGGATAGGCTAAAGCGCTGCGCAGCAGCTGCCGTTGTTTTTGCGCATATTCATAGTATTCGCTTAACAATAGGAGAATTTCTTCCAGGCGGCCGCCTTGTTCGCCGGCCCGTACCATTTGGCAGGCAAGCAGGGGAAAGAGCTGGGTCTGTTCCATGGATACAGACGGCGACGCGCCTCGTTCCATGGCAAGGGCAGCCCGTTCCATGCGCAGTCTCTTCTTTTTCGGCCGTATATCCTGCAAAAGAAGCCGCCAAGCCTCCACAAAGGGAATCCCTGCATGAATCATGGCACTCAGCTGCCGAAAAAAGAAGGCTAACATCGTATAGGACAGCTGCGGTGAAAAAGACAGGCGCAGCTGTTGTTTCTCTCGGACAGATAAAAGCTGCCAAGAACGCTGTCTGACCAGTTCCTCTACGGTTTCTTTCTGCTGTGCATTGATTTCATAGGTTCTGCAGTGTCCCTGCGTATCTTTTATTTGAACGACAAATCGCTTCATACCTGCCCCCTATACCGCTGCCAAGCCTGCTCCATCGTCCGCATCCCCATCGCCGCGCTGGTCTGCATCACCGTGGGCAGCTGATGTTCTTTCCCGCAGCGTATGAGCTGCGCTACTGCCGGTGTCTGCAGCAGTATTTCCCGTATAATATGGGTCTGGCCATCTCGATAATACGGCCGCTGCGCTAATATGCCCTGCAGGACCAATGCCAGGCGGCAGCGAATTTCTTCCTGTTCCGTGCCGTGATAAGCTCCTGCCAGCCGCCGCACGGCCTGAGGGGCTGTCGGCGTATGCAGCGTAGAAAAAACAAGATGTCCTGTTTCGGCAGCTGTAATCGCCGCATCCATCGTCTCTCTGTCCCGCATTTCACCGATAAGCAGTATATCCGGATCTTGCCGCAGCGCCTCTTTGATGCCCAACGCAAAGGAAGAAAAATGCACCGACAGTTCCCGCTGGCTAATCAATGATTTTTCTCCGGAAACGACATATTCAATCGGGTCTTCCAATGTGATGATATGGCAGGCACGCATGCGGTTGACATACTGCAGCATGCGCCACAATGCCGTCGTTTTACCGCTGCCGGTCGGACCGCAGAGCAGTACCAAGCCCGATGTCAGTCCAGCCAACTGCTGCAGCAGCGCTTCGTCCGCATCAGCAGGCAGCGTATCCAGCGGATACAGCAAACGTATGACAGCGTGCATCCCGGCAAATTCTCGACTCACTTGCAGACGGCAGCGAATCTGCTCATACGAAAAGCCAAACGAAGAAGACGCTGCGGCTTTTCCCTGCCAGCCTGTTTCCTGCAGCCATTGCTGTATCGTCATTGCGTCCAATACGTCCCGTCCCCATTCCTGCAGTACGCCGGCTTGGCGCAGCATGGGACGGCGGCCTTCCTGCAGATGAATGTCCGACGCATTACGACTGACGGCAGCTGCAAAAACTGTCTGCCAACTCATCGCAGGGCACCGATATCATAAATACGGTGGATTTCGTCGGTATCTGTCATGCCGTTTTGCAGCGCGGCGGCAATCACTTCTTCCATCAAAATCGCCCCGTCTGCACAAGCAGCCTGTTCCATATCTTCTTCCTGACAGCCATGACGGACAGCCTGTTTGACATGAAATCCCACAGGAATGATTTCACATAAACTAAACCGGCCGGCATAACCGCTTTGAAAGCACGAAGGACAGCCCTGATGCTGCTGTACGTTTCTATCCGCTTGGCCGTCTGCTGCCTGACTGCACGAAGGACACAGCCGCCTGGCCAGCCGCTGCGAAGACATGCCCAGCAGGGCATCGGCAATCAGATACGGTTCAATCCCCATATCCATCAGCCGTATCGGCACGTCAACGGCTCTGGATGCATGAATCGTGCTGAAGACAACATGCCCGGTCAATGCCGCACGCACGGCAATTCTAGCCGTTTCTGCATCCCTGATTTCCCCGATGACCAACACATCCGGGTCTTGTCTGAGCAAAGCCCGCAAGCCATTTTGAAACGCCAGTCCCTGTTTTAATTGAATTTGGCTTTGACAAAACCCGTTGATTTTGTATTCCACCGGATCTTCCAACGTCGCAATACTGATTTCATCCCGCTGCAGTTCCCGCAGCGCTGCATACATGGTCGTCGATTTACCGCTGCCGGTCGGGCCGCTGTATACAAACAGGCCCTTACTGCAGTGTGTCAAGCGGCGCAGGGCGGCCACTACAGGAGGTTCCATGCCCAACGCATCCAATTCCAGCGAAATACCGCCTGTATCCAGCAAACGGATGACTGTTTTTTCACCGCGTATCGTCGGCATCGTGCTGATACGCATATCGACGCGGCGTTCTCCTTCCTGCCAGACAAAATGCCCGTCCTGCGGGAGCCGTTTGTTGGCAATATCCAATTTGGCCATAATCTTGATGCGTGCTGTCAGCGTATCCAATTTTTCTTTGGCAATGACCGCTGCCGTCGCCAGCACGCCGTCACGCCGCATGCGGATGCGCACGCTGTCATCGAGCGGTTCGATATGGATATCACTGCTTTTAGAAAACACAGCATACTGTATCATGGCCTGGACGATTTCCTGCGCCGTGCCATGCCGCGGTATGCTTTCCTGCTGGTTCTGCATCATTTCCAGCCTCCTTTCTTCCTTGTAGCCATCATAGCACAGCCCCTGCTTCTTCCAAAAAATTCTAATCTAATTCTAATATGGGTACCTCATTTTTAATGTAATTTTAATCTTTCTCTCATAAATCCTGCATTTTTCTCAGTAATCATCAGATATGACGCAATTTGACTGGATGTGCTCATTTTTTAAATATGCCCCTTTTGTGGTATGATTAAGAAAATATATCAGAGGAGATGAAATGATGAAGCAAACGTTGCTGCAGGGACTAAACGCACAACAGCAGGCTGTCGTAACGGATTTAACGCACCCTATTCTGCTCAATGCGCCGGCCGGCACCGGTAAAACCAGCGTGCTGGCACGCCGCATCGCTGCGATTCTAGACACGCAGAAAGCCGAAGCATCCCAACTGCTTTGCCTGACTTTTACCAATCGGGCCTGCAAAGAATTAAAACATAAAATCGTCGCGACCGTACACGAAAAAGGCCTTGACGTCGTCGTCAAGACCATTCATAGTTTTTGTTATTCTTTAATCAAAGAAGAAGGAAAAGCCTCCTCATCGCTATACAGCGATGCCATCGTGTATGATGATGAAGACTGCAAACAACTGATCAGCGATATTCTCGTTCGGCACGCCATGCCGCTTCCCGGCGCCAATCGTCTGCAAAAGCTGCAGAATTTCATTGAAATCATCAAAAAATATCCGTTTCTTCATCATGCAGACGCGTCATCTATGACCTGCGAAAATGCCGTTTCCGCTTTTCTGCAGGATGACGCTGCCGTTCGTTCCCTCTGTGCTGCGTATGACCACACGTTTGACAACGATTTGGAACAATGGCTGGCCACCAACGGGCTGCGTCTTTTTCAGTATTATGACCAAACGCTCCAAAACAATCATGCCCTCGATTTTGCCGACCTGATTACTTCGGCATACCAACTGTTATGCCAAGATGACGTCTGCCGCCGCTGGCAGGATCGCTTCCGCTACATTGCCATTGATGAAATGCAGGACACGAGCGAAATCGAATACAATGTCTTGTCCAAACTGTTTCCCGGCCGCATCATTTTGCTGTGCGGCGATTATTTCCAAACGATTTACGAATGGCGCGGTTCTTATCCCGATTTGATTCTACGGCAGTTTACTGCCGATTTTTCGCCGCGACGCATTACGTTTACAATCAATTACCGGGCTACGCAGCTCTTATTGGAAGCCTCGTCTGCCTGCTTATCCCACCTGTTCGGCCCTGCCGTCCGCCAACTGTATCCGGTACCTAGTACAGCCGCATCCGCCGCATACGGCGAGCCCATCGTAGTCAAAGAGGCCGCTCATTTTATGGAAGAAGCCCGTTGGATTTTTCACGAAATTGCCAAACTGCCGCAGAACGCGCAAACCAAAACCTGCATTATGACGCGGACAAACAGATATAATAAAGAAATTTGGAACGGCGTCCGTTCTCATAATGAACGACTGCCGGCAGAAACGCAGCTTCCCTTTACGATGATTGACCAGTTTCAGCTATTCAAACGACAGGAATGCAAAGACGTCATTGCCTTTCTTCGCCTGTTTCTCAACAAACACGATGCCCTCAGTCTCAAGCGGATTGTAAAACGATTTGCCAAACGAATCGGGCCGCGCACGCTGGCCGCGATTGAAAGCGATTCATACCGCAGACTCGGTATCAGCCTATGTGATTTTATCGACCCGGAAACAGCGGCATACGGCGATCCGTTCGGGCATTTAATCACGGCCCTGTCGCAGGAACAGGTCGTCGTATTTGATGTCGAAAGTACAGGAACCGATACGACGCAGGATGAAATCATTCAAATTGCAGCTATTCGTCTGGATTGCCGGGGATACGTCAAAGACCGGTTTATGACATATGTCCGTGCCAATCGCAGCGTCGGCGATTCGTATTATGTGCATCATATCAGCGATGAACTGCTGCAGCAAAAAGGCCGCCCGCCGCAGGACGCATTGACAGCCTTTCTGCAGTTTGCCGGCAGTGCCGTCATCGTCGGACACAACGTGACCTATGACCTGCAGATTCTGCGCAGCGAACTCAGCCGTCTTCATTTAACGCCCCTCGGCGACGTTTCCTACTACGATACGCTCGATATATTCCGCCGCTTTTATCCCAACGTCCGCAATCACAAGCTGGGTTTCCTCAGCGACTATTTTGCCCTCGAAGACAAACCCAGCCATGACGCCTTTGATGATATTATGGCTACAGCGGCCCTGCTGCGGTATGCCCTGCAGCAGCATATCGTACCCGAAGAACCGCAGCGCCGTGCCTGTATCGCCATGTATGCGCCGCTCTTTGCCCCGATTGGCAAGACGCTGCAGAAACTGCGCGCACTGACGTATACGCAGCGTCCCTGCGACATGATTGCCCAAGTAATGCTCCAAGGCGGCGTCAAAGCCTATTACACGTCACAGCAGGAAAAACAGCTGGCTGCCGGACGCCATATCGACCGTATCGAAAATATCCGCAAATTATACCGTCTGGCACAAGAGCTGGACACCCGTCCGCACCAGGATGCCCGCGACGCGCTGACAGAATTTCTGCAGCTCACTTCCCTTTCCAACAGCGAACTGGACACGTTGCTCGCCAAAAAGCCCCGCATCCCGATTATTACAGTACATCAGGCTAAGGGGCTGGAATTTGACTATGTATTTTTAGCTTGTTTGCAGAAAGGTACATTTCCGCTGTCACGAGCCGTTTCCCAACAAGAATTGGATGAAGAAAAGCGGCTGTTTTATGTCGCCATGACACGCGCCAAAAAACGGCTGTATCTGAGCTGGCACCGCCAAGAAGGCCGACATCTTTGCCAGCCAAGCCCATTGATAGACGCGATTCCGGCGCAGTATAAAACAGAAAGCAGCGATTCCTAAATAAAACCGGCTATGCCCAACAGAAGGCCCAGTATGCCGGAACCAAGCAGCACGCGAATGACGCCTATTTTTTTGCGGACAGCGGCATAAGCTAAGAAAAAGACAAGCAAGCCGCCGGCACTAAACTGGGTAATATCGTGAGGAAGTTCTTCCGTATTCCACACTGCCAGCAAAATAAAGCTGATGCTTGCCGCACAAATGAGTGCTACGACGGCTGGGCGCAATCCATTTAAAATGCCGCGAATCGCGCCTATGTCCCCATATTTCAAAAAAATACGAGCCAGCAAAATCCCCAAAATCAGCGAAGGGGTAACAAAGCCCAGCGTCGCACAGACCGCTCCGCCCAGACCGGCAATCTTGGTGCCGGCAAAGGTGGCCGCATTGATGCCGATAGGCCCCGGCGTCATCTGTGAAATTGTAAACACATCAATAAATTCGCTCATGCTCAGCCAATGATACGTATCGACCACACTGGCCTGAATCAGCGGCATCGATGCATAGCCGCCGCCGACACAAAAAATGCCGACTTTGCAAAATTCCCAAAACAGCAGCCAATAAATCATGACTATGCCTCCTTAATTGTATTTTGCGGCACGCATAAATAAAAGTCCGATAATGCCGTCTACGATAATCAATGCCATAATATTCAACTGGAACCAGATACTGCCGATAAACGTTGCTGCAATAATCAGCAGCGGCAAAACCAGTTTCTTTTTGCATTGCTTGACCAATAAATCGATGCCTACATTGACAATCAAAGCCGTTGCGCCGCACTGCATCCCTTTCAAGACCATGCGGATATACGCATTTTGAATAAAGAAATCATAGCAGTATGAAATAATCGACAGCGTAATCAAACACGGCAGTACCGTTGCCACCAAGGCCACGAGCGTCCCTAGAATGCCTGCCATGCGGTATCCCAAAATAATAGCGCTGTTGACAGCTACGACGCCGGGCATGGACTGGGCAATAGCCACCATGTCCAACGCATCTTTGTCATTAATCCAATGATATTCATCGACAAATTTCCCTTTCAGCAGCGGAATAATGACGAAGCCGCCTCCCACGGTAAACGCACTGATAATAAAGGTGGTTTTAAAAAGAGTCCAAAAAAAATGTGCATCCCGCGGTTTATTCATGATATTTGTTTCCATGGTGCTTCTCCTTTCTCAATTTTTTTCTAAATTGATTATATCACGTTGGAATACATATTGAAAATATCTTGATAATTGGTATGATATACGTAATACCTATAGGAAAGGATTTTTAATCATGGATATTCGCCAATTAACATACTTTTTGACCATTGCCGAAGAAGGACAAATTACCGCTGCTGCCAGACGGCTCCATATGGCACAGCCGCCCCTGAGCCAGCAGATGAAAAACCTGGAAGAAGAACTGGGCGTGCAGCTGTTTAAAAGAGGACCGCGCCAAGTACAGCTGACGGATGCCGGAGAAATCCTGCTGCGCCGGGCCCAGCAAATCGTCAATTTATCGGATTCTACGCTGCGGGAAATCACCGATTTCAAAGAAGGCCTGCGCGGCACGCTGGCTATCGGTACGGTTTCTTCTTCCGGCAGTATTATCCTGCGGCCGGCTATGTCTCAATTTCACCAGCAGTACTGCGGCATTCGCTTTGAAATCTACGAAGGGAATACTTTTAAAATCATTGAATTGCTGCAAAAAGGACTGATTGAAGTCGGACTGGTCCGCACGCCCTTTAATCAAGAGTCACTGTACTGCAAATTTCTGCAGGAAGATCCCATGGTTCTTGCCCTGACAGAAGAACTGGACTGGTGTCCCGATAAAACAGAAATCACGCTGTCAGACCTTGCCGAACAGCCCTTGATTATTTATCGCCGCTTCGACCAGCTCATTCACGAAACATGCGCAGCCTATAATGTCACGCCAACAGTTTTCTGCCGCTGTGATGATGCCCGCACTACCTTGTTATGGGCCAATGCCGGCATGGGCATTGCCATACTTCCCTATTCCGCCTTTACCCTGGGAGACCACGCTCACCTGCACATCAAATACATTCACGAACCAAAATTAACAACCCGCATTGCTGCCATTTGGATGAAAAACCGCTACGTATCCTCGTTGGCAGAAAAATTTATTCAAGCATTATCTTGAGTATATACCTCATATACGTACGTCTAGTGCTTATAGAATCTTATAAACACCTATGAGGCTGTCGGGAACTCTCCCGACACACAGCACCAAGCTGCGACTTTAGTCATGATGACTTAGCTCAACGGCAACCGTTTAGGAAATGTACAACTCGCACATAACATACAAAAAACTGCACCCGAAGATGGTTCTTCGAGTACAGTTTTTTTATGCTATGCCAGCAAATGACTGACCAGCTTGACGCAGTCGGCTGCATCTTTGGAATAGCCGTCCGCACCGATTTCATCAGAAAAGCTGGGTGTAACGGCAGCACCGCCGATAATAATCTTGCCGGTATATTTTTTGTCTGCCGCTTCGGACACGACATCTTTCATGCGCATCATCGTCGTCGTCATCAAGGCGGACAACCCGACGACAGAGGCGTGTTTGTCCAGGGCAGTCCGAATGATTTCTTCTGCCGGCACGTCCTTTCCCAAATCGATGACGTTGTATCCATAATTTCGCAGCATCAAACCTACGAGATTTTTGCCGATATCGTGCACGTCGCCTTCTACGGTAGCGATGACGATAGTCGCCATTTCTTTTTCGTTGTCACTATGCTGAATCAAAGGTTCCAAATAGGCAATGGCTGTTTCCATCGTATTGGCGCTGGCAATGAGCTGCGGCAGGAAATAGACTTGTTTGTCATACAGCTCACCTACTTTATTGATAGCCGGAATCAGTAGGCCATCAATGATTTTTTCCGGGGCCAGCCCCTTTTCCATCTCCCCCTGCGCACAAGCAACCACGCTGTCTTTTTCTCCTTCCAGCACGGCATTGTAGACAGGGTTGGCCGCCAGGGCATCTTCTTGAGACGAGGTTTCTTGTTCGGCATCCATAACTGCCGCGCCGGCTTTGGCCATGAGTTCAGCTCGTTCTTTCCGCTTCTTTTCTTCTTCTTTTTTATCGAAATACTGCATCCGCTTGATATAGGCAATGTCGCTGCCTTCACGGTTCATCAGCATGTTGGCTGCCGCCGCGGTATTCATCAGCATGTCTTGGGACGGGTTGGCAATGGCCATTGTCAGGCCGTTGGCAATCGACATTGCTAAAAACGTCATGTTGACATATACCCGGTTGGGCAGGCCAAAGGAAATATTGGACAAGCCGCATACAGTCGGAATCTGCAAATCCTGTTTGCAGTGGGAAAAGGTAGCCATGCAGTCCAGTGCCGCTGTCGGAGACGCCCCTACGGTAGCTACCAATCCATCGACGACGATATCTTCATTGGTAAATCCATAGGAAGCGGCGGTCTGCAGCAGCTGATCCAAAATCGCATGCTTTTCTTCCAGCGTTTTCGGTATGCCGTTGTCATCGAGCGGCAGGGCAATAAACATGGCACCGTATTTCTTGGCAATCGGCATGAGCCGTTTTACCTTTTCCGATTCAAACGAAATGGAGTTAATCAGCGCACGTCCCGGATAAATCCGCAGAGCCGCTTCAATGACTTCCGGAAAACTGGAGTCAATACTAAGAGGCAGACCGGATACGCCGGTCACTTCATAGACGGAACGAATCATCATTTCTTTTTCATCAATGCCGTTGGTGCCCATGTTGATGTCCAAAATAGCCGCGCCGTTTTTTTCTTGTTCTCGTGCCATGGAACGCACCAAATCCATTTTGCCGGCCCGCAGTTCCGCCTGCAGTTTTTTCTTGCCCGTCGGGTTGATGCGTTCGCCAATGACCTGAAACGGCCCATCCAGCTGGATTTCCGCAACCTGCCGTTCCGACGCCAGCACACGGCGGTGTATGGCTTTGCCTGTAAGCGGCTTCATGTCTTTGACTGCTTCATGGAGTGCCCGGATATGGTCCGGCGTCGTACCGCAGCAGCCGCCGATGACATGGGCCCCTGCTTCAATCAGCAGTTTGCCGTCGCGGGCAAATTCTTCCGGCGTCGTTTTATATACGGTCTGGCCGTTTTCCAGTTCCGGCAGGCCGGCATTTGGTTTGGCAATAATCGGAATATCCGCGTATTCATACATGGTGCGAACCGTATCTACCATATCTTCCGGGCCGGTAGAACAGTTGAGGCCGACGGCATCAATGCCTAAGCCCTGCAGCACGACGACAGCCGCTTCCGGCGGCGTACCGTACAAGGTGCGTCCGTCTTTTTCAAACGTCAGCGTTGCCATAATCGGCAAATCGCAGGTTTCTTTGATAGCCAGCACACAGGCTCTTGTTTCCTGCAGGCTCATCATCGTTTCGACGATAAAGACATCGACACCGGCTTCATATAATACTTTCGCCTGTTCTTTATAGACATCGACCAGTTCCTCAAAGGTCAATTCACCCATCGGATACAGCTGCTGCCCGGTCATCGTCATGTCACCGGCGACGTAGGCTTTACCGGCCGCGGCTTCTTTGGAAATGCCGACAAGTGCTTGGTTGATTTCGGCCAGTTTTTTGTCCAATCCATATTCTGCCAGTTTGATGCGGTTGCCTGTAAACGTCGGCGCATAGAGAATCTGCGTGCCGGCTTCTACAAATCTCCGCTGCAGGTCTATCATGATATTTCGGTTTTCCAATATCCACGCTTCCGGGCAAACTCCGACAGGCATGCCTGCTTTCTGCAGGTTTGTTCCTGTAGCGCCGTCAAGCATGACCACGCCTTTTGCCAAAAGCTGCTGAAATTCATTTCGTGTCATTCGTAGTGGTTCCCCCTATATCGTAAACATGTCAAAAATCCATGTATTGTATGTACATATGTTGAAAGGATGCATCGTTGCCCAAGACAATTTCTTTGGATGCTGCTGCAATTTGCTTCATTTCCTGCAGCACACGGGCGTCGCATACTGCTGCTGCCGCTCCCTGCAGGGACGTATTGCCGACAGCTTTCGTCTTCGGCACCAGCTCCCGAGGCAGTAATCCCATCTGCCCGGCATGTTCCGGCTGTATATAAAAGCCAAAACCGCCTGCCAGATATACGCTGTGTATGTCACGGTATGATGCGCCGGCCTTTTGCAGCAGCACTTCGATGCCGGCACGAATTGCACCTTTTGCCATTTGTATTTCTCGTATATCCTGCTGGGTCAATACAATGCGCTGCTGGCTGCGCGTCACAGCCAGCGGAAATCCGTGCGTAAAATACGGTTCGCTGAGCCGTCCTTTGGTATCAACCCACTGCTGCTGTACCAAGGCTGCCATAGCGTCGATGACGCCGCTGCCGCATATGCCGCAGGGCGCGGCTCCTTGTATCGTCTGTATCTGTATTTGGCGCTGCTGCACGGCTGCACGGCAAATCGCGCCGGGAATACTGCCGGTTCCCCAAGTCAAATTGCCGCCTTCCAATGCCGGACCGGCAGCGGTAGACGCCGTCAGGCACATCGTTTGATTGCCAATCGCCATTTCACCGTTGGTTCCCAAGTCGATAAACAGAGACAATTCCGACTGTTTTCTCATGGCGCACTGCCATATGCCGGCTGTAATATCGGCACCGACATACGTACTGATGCCGGGCAGCAGCGTGACAGTTCCCGCGCAGTCTGCCGTACCAAATACGTCCTGCCAGTCATACGTCGTGCCGCCTAAGGCATGCGGCTGAAACGGCCAGGTTCCCAAGCCGCTGCAGTCCCATCCCATGAGCAGATGCAGCATCGTCGTGTTGGCACTGACCACAGCCTGATGAACTGCTGTTTTAGCCAAGGGATAGGCCGTCCACAACTGTTGAAACAGCAGCTGCAAATCACGGCGCACATTGCGCTGCAATTCTTGTAAATGCCCGGCATTGGCGGCCTGAATGCGGCTGATAACATCGGCGCCATAAGCACGCTGGCTGTTGACGGCTGTGACCGTCTGCACAGTTTTTGCCGTCGTCATATCCACCAGCGCCGCCGCAATCGTCGTCGTGCCAATATCAATGGCCAGTCCGTAGATATGTGTATCCTGCAGGGGCTGCTTCGTTTCTGCCTGCTGCCCCAATACGGCAAATTCTCGTTCATCCTGTGTCGGTACGGCAATATATATTTCATCCTCAGGGACGGCACGGCAGGCCAGCCGCCATCCCTGCCGAATTTCTTCTTCTGTAAAAATCTGCTTGTCTTCCTGCGTCACAGCAAGCGTTCCTTGGATAACGCGGATACGGCATTTGCCGCAGCTGCCTTTGCCGCCGCAGGGAAAGGAAATCGGTACTTGCTGCTGCAGCAGCTGTTGGGATATACGCACGCCTTTCCGGCAGCGTATGGTCGTTTCCTGCTGACGCATCGGACAGTCCTTTTTTTGACAAGTCCGACAGTCATGAGCCACGGCAAACGATGCCGTATCCTCCGTCAGTACATAGACGATGCTCATGGATTTGACAGGCAGCAGCATATCCTCTTTGGTAAGCGTAATCCCCAGTGTCCGCGCGGCATCTACGGCTTCGGCCGCATCCCGCTGCAGTGACATGGCACCGTTCATGCCGCCTTCGTACCGCTTGGCAATACCGGTGTGTTTTTTCCGGCAAAGAGCTTCTATCTGCGGCCGCAGCTGTTCTTCAAAGGCAAACAAACAGTTGTCGGCCATGGCATCAAACAACATGCCCTGGGTATATTCATGGGCCGCAAAATACGCATCTGTTTTCTTTTGGACAACAGGTCCCAGCGTCAGTACGACATACAGGACACGGCCCAATGCAGGATGCTGTGCAAAAGTAAGTGCGGCTCTGGGCTGTATCGAGATTCGCAGCAGCCGTTCCAATTCATGAAATAATGCCTCGCCTTTTTCCCAGCCGTTATGAGTTTGGTATCCGGCCATGCGCAGGCTTGCCGTACAGTCCGGCATAATGCGTTTTCCCGTTATAATTCGGATATCGCGCAATGTCATTCACCTCAATCACGCCACATAACAACGGCCATATGCCGGCCTGTCTTCTGCCCCTGCTTCGAGGCCTTGCGGTAGGAATAAAACAAGTCATCGCGGCAGTACGTACAAATATGAGCATTTTCCAAATGTTCCGGCAAAATGCCTGCCTGCAGCAACAGTTTCTCGTTGGCTTTCGGCAAATCAAAATAATATTTTCCTGTTTCTTTGATGTATCGGGCCAATTCTTTCAGGTCCTGCGCCGTAAACAGCGGCCGGAATTGTTCGATAACTTCAGGGCCCACTTCAAAACAGCAGCCGCCAATAGCCGGCCCAATCGCAGCCAGCACATCGCCGGCCTGCGTGCCGTATGCGTCTGCCATTTTCTGCAGCGTTACCTTGCCGATATTGCCTGCCGTGCCCCGCCAGCCGCCATGACTGACAGCGATGGCATGATGGACCGGATCTGCCAGCAGCAGCGGCGTACAATCGGCAAAATTCATCGTCAGCGGTACCTGGCTTTCATTGGTAATCAAGCCGTCGCAGTCCGCAATCGCCGTGTCCCGCGTCAGCGCGCCCCGTCCGCAGGCGTCTTTGCCGACAGCTTCTACATGGATGCCGTGAACCTGATTGCAGCAGACAATCTGTGATGCGTCTATATGCAGTGCCTGTAAATAGGCCCGGCGGTTTGCCCGAATCGTATCCGGCTGCTCGCCGCTGGCAAAACTCATATTGAGTGCAGAAAAAACGCCCTGGCTGCGGCCGCCGCAGCGTGTCGATACAGCCGCCGTGACAGCCGGTATGGTCTTAAATATATCAAAGGTGATAAACGAAACACCATTTTTTTCTTCTAGCATACCTTTGGCCTCCTCGCCCTATACATGGCTATTATTATACAAAACTTCAGATGAAAAAACCAGTCAATTACGACGCTTTTCCACAGGAATCCCGGCAGCCCGGCGATATATGCCCCAGGCACAGACAGCCGTCACGGCTTCTGCCAGCCAAAACGCATGCCAAATCCCGGACGGTCCCCACAGCCGGCAGCCGACATACGCCGCCGGAATAATCACCAAGACATTGCGCAGCAGAGAAATCCACAGCGAGGGCATGCCTTTTCCCAGTCCTTCCAAGGCACCGGAAGACGTAATGGAAACGGCCGACACGACAAACCCCAGGCTAATACAGCGAAGTGCCGTACTGCCGGCAACTATCGTTTCCGGGTTTTGTGAAAACCAGTGCATCAGTACATCCGGAACCGTCCAGCAGACCAGCATGCCGCCGGCCATAATCAGGCCGTTCAGCAGCAGCGTCGTCCGATACAGACGGCTTACCCGGTCATAACAGCGCGCGCCAAAATTATACCCCATCAACGGACGCAGGCCTTGAATGATGCCGTTGGTCGGCATATATAAAAACGTCTGCAGTTTATAGTAAATCCCCAGCACGACGACATAGATGGGGGAATACATGGACAGCATGCCGTTGAGCGCCGTAATCAAAAACGAAGGCAGGCCCATGTTGAGAATAGCCGGAATACCGATGCTGTATATTTTTTTATCCAGTGCAATATCCCAAACTAGATAGGTTTTGGAAATGTGTACGTGCATAGGCCGATACTGTTGTACTACCAAATAGACGAGCAGCGATACAGCCTGCCCCAGGCCGGTAGCCCAGGCGGCGCCTGCTATGCCCATGGCAGGTATCGGTCCCCAGCCAAAAATCAAAATCGGGTCGCCGATAATATTGGTCAGACAGCCGCAAATCAAGCTGACCATTGATACCTGCATGCGTCCTACGGCTTGAAACATTTTTTCATACGCTAAATCAATCGTTAGAACCAGTGAAAAGCCCAGCACAATATTGGCATACGTAAGGCCCAGCGAAATAACGTGCGCATCCTGCGTAAAAAGCCGCAAAAAAGACGGCATGACAGCCATGCAGCAGCCCATCAACAGCAGTCCGTGCAGTACAGAGAGCACCATGCCGTGCGTAGCCGCCATATGCGCCAGCCGTTCCTGCCGGGCTCCCAAGCAAAAGGAAATCACGGCATTCAACCCTACGCCAAAGCCAATGCTCACGGCATTGACGGCATTTTGTATGGGAAACACCAATGACACAGCTGTCAATGCGTCTTCACTAATCATCGCGACAAAGAAACTGTCAATAATATTGTACAATGAGTTGACAATCATCGAAATGACTGCCGGCAGTGCCATGGCCGCCAGCAACGGCAGCACAGGCTTTGTTTTCATCATCGTATGGTCCATGCATATCCTCCCTACATACAGAAAAAACCACACAATTATCTAAGATAACTGTGTGGCTAAAAGATGACAATGTCCGGAAAATTCCACTACCTAAGATTTTAACAACCTTATTATATAAAACGTTCCGTCCTGTTGTCAATCTGCATCTAGAAAATCAGCCCTATCCATTATGTTTGAGCGCCGTCACATCAATGCCCTCGTGCTGCAGCAGTGCTGCTTTTTTGTCCAGTCCGCCGGCATAGCCCGTCAGACTGCCGCCCGCACCGACGACACGGTGGCAGGGAATGATGACGGATATCGGATTATGGCCTACGGCACCGCCCACTGCCTGCGCAGACATATGGTCTTTTCCCTCATAGGACGCAACTTCATCGGCAATTTCTTTATAGGTACGTACTTGTCCATACGGGATTTGGCACAGTATCTGCCAGACCAATCTGCGAAACGGGCTGCCCTGCGGTGCCAGCGGCAGGGTAATCAGTGCAGGCATTCTTCCTGCAAAATAATCATCCAGCCACTTTTTTGTCCGCAGCAAAACCGCGTTTTCCTGCGGCACTATATTTTCCTTGGCAACCGATGCCATATAATACTTTTGTCCTTCAAACCACGCTCCGATTAAACATTCTTCATGACTCACCAGTGTCAATGTGCCCATAGGGGCTTCATATGACGACATATAATACATAGTGCTGCTTCTCCTTTAGTTCTTGCTAGCAGCTGCATCCTTTTTGTCCGTTTCTTCTGTCTTTACGGAAACGGCTTCCTGAGTATCTGCCGCTGCTTTTTTTACAGTATCATCTGTTTTATTGACTTCTTCTTTAAATTCACGCAGGCTCGTACCCAGCGCTTTGCCCAGGCCGGATACTTTTTTGCCGCCAAACAAGATGAGGACAATCAGTAAAATGACGATTAATTCTTGCGCGCCTAAATGCATAATGACCTCCTCGTTGCTGTTGTACTAGTCTTATTGTATCACGACTGCAACATTTAGAAAAGCAGCTCTTTTTTTATGGGATAGGATTACGGCAGTGCGTTATATGCATCTTCGTCAACAGATTCGCACCATTCGTTGCTGGCACCATCTGCCGGTACTTCAACCGCGACATGGGCAAACCAGCTGTTTTTGGCAGCGCCGTGCCAATGTTTGACTTCCGGCGGAATGTTGACGACGTCACCGGCATGAAGTTCCTGCGCCGGTTTGCCCCATTCTTGGTAATAGCCGCGGCCGGACGTAACGAGCAGAATCTGTCCGCCTTTGTGATGAATATGCCAGTTGTTGCGGCACCCCGGTTCAAACGTTACATTGGCCGTAACGACGCGTTCTGTTGTCAGCATATTGAGATAACTCTGTCCGACAAAATATTTCGCATAGGCCGTATTCTTTTCGCCTATTCCAAAAACTCCTGATTTCTGCTGTGCTTCCTGATGTTCTGCCATCGTTCTCATTGCTCCTTTATATGCTATATGTTAAGCGAAAAACACTGCACGGCAGCATACACCGTATCAGGGATGCTGCCTGTGTGTTTTTCTGATGAAAAAATTCGTTTCTTTATTCGCCGTATACTTCTTTTGCCATGTTAAAGGCAGCCCATGCTTTCGGCCAGCCGGCATAAAAACCAAGCTGCGTAATCATTTCGACCATTTCGTCTTTGGTTACGCCGTTTTTCTTCGCCGTGGCAATATGGTATTTCAACGAGCTGTCTGTCACACCGGCACCGACTAAGGCAGAAATCGTTACCAGGCTGCGGTCATGCAGCGATAATTTATCGTTGCGGGACCATACTTCGCCAAAGAGGATATCATCATTATACCGTGCAAAATCCGGTGCAAATTTGCCTAATTGATCTCGTCCTGCAGTCTGTACGATTTTTACTGCTTTTTTCTGTTCTGTCTGATTAGTTGCCATTGTTATCGCTCCCATCGGTAT
This sequence comes from bacterium, assembly GCA_963655305.1. Lineage (GTDB taxonomy): Bacteria > Bacillota > Negativicutes > Veillonellales > Megasphaeraceae > Megasphaera. The sequence continues at coordinate 24,676 of CAVKEA010000014.1, read as the reverse complement.
CATTGTCATTGTCAAAACGGCCGCACACAACGCGGTCATCCATTTGTGATTTCTTTTCATCAAGGCCTCCTTATGCTTCTGCAAACTGCCGCAGTTGTTCCAGCCATGCCGTCACATCCTGCTGCGGTGTTTCTTGACGGCTGCCGCCGGTCGAATCAAATTGGATTTCCATCGGATAGACGACAGAGGCTCCCCGGCAGGCTTTTTTCATATCAGCAATGACGTGTCCCGGCCAGCCGCCGTTGGTCATAAAGGGAATCACGTATTTGCCCTGCCACTGCTGCTGATGGATAAACGTCTTGACTGCCGGTGCCATCGTATACCACCACGTCGGCGTTCCTACGGCAATGACGTCATAGTCTTCCATGCGGATGCCCAGGTCTTTGATAGGTGGTTCATAGCCGCGCTGTACTTCCTCCTGCCCTTGGGCGACGACAGCGTCATAGCCGCCGGTATACGGCGTTTTCGTATCGATGCGGACTATATCTGCCCCTGTGGTCTGTTGTATTTCTTCTGCGATCTTTTTGGTATTGCCATTGGACCAGGAATAATAGACAATCAACATTTTTTTCATGATGTTACCTCTTATGTTTTGTATTCTTTTCAATTTCATAGCGAAGATAATCCAGACGATCCAGCTGTTTTTGCTTGAAATGAATTTCATCCAGGGCTTTTCTGCGCAGCCGCGTAAGCATCTGCATCTGTTCTTCATTGGTATTATCTTCCGCTACGACAAGACGCATATATTGTTCTACTTCTTCATTCGTAAAGCCAATATCATGCAGCGTCATAATCAGACTTAGCCGTTCTATATCTTTTTCATCATACTGCCATGCTCCCATGACAGACTTGACAGCACTGCATAATCCCCACGACTGATATTCTTTCAGTATTTCAATGGGAATTTCGTACTGTTTGCTAGCTTCATCAATGGTCATGCTGCACCTCTTACTGTGTTATTGTACTGCCTGAATGTCCTTCAGCCACTGCGAAACTTTAGCAGGGTCTGCATACTGGCTTCCTTTGACGATTGTCGCACCTTTCGCGGATTTTTGGATATCCGGAATGCTGCCGTCAATCGGACTGCCGCCGCTGGTGCAGAACGGAACAATAACTTTGCCATTAAATGAATAGGATTCTAAGAACGTGTACATATGCATCGGTGCTTTATACCACCAAATCGGATAGCCGACAAATACAACATCGTACTGGTCCATATTGTCTACTTTGGTTGCTACTGCCGGGCGCACATTGTCGTTAGCTTCTTTTTTAGCCACATCGACGCATTCCTGATAATCTTTTGGATAGGCTTTTCCCGGTTCTATGGCAACGATATCGCCGCCGACTTCACTGTGAATCTGTTCGGCTACTTTTTTCGTATTGCCGCTCCAAGAATAGTACGCTACCAATACTTTTTTGCCCTGCAGGCCGCCGGGAATCGTATTGACGATTTCGCTGGCTGCCGCTTTCGTATCCTGCGTATTGGCTTTGGCACTGGATGTCGCACTTTCTGAACTACCGCATCCTACTAAGGCCAAGGCCATGACAGCGGCCATCATCATCGTTGTAATTTTTTTGAATTTCATCATACATCGCTCCTTTTTATTTGTATTTATTGGTTTATATCATACCGTCTGCGGCAATGCGCTCGATGATATGGTATAGGGTATCCTATCAAGTACACTCCAAGTCAAGGGACGAGCTGCAAATGAACACGGCCGCTCAAGTTGGCAATCGTTTGACTGTCTTCTGTAATCTGCCCTAACTCATACAAATCCTCGTTGGGCCGGAACGATCCGTAGAAAAAGACGACATCGCCCCATGGTTCATAATATGCCAGTGTGCCAACTGTATTGGCTGCCCGCGGCGTATGCTGTGTATCCAACTTTTGCGGCGGGTAAAAAATCTTTTCATTCGTACTGTAGTTTTCCATGTCTATATCCATAGGCAACTGGGCTGCCAGCGACTGCGCCGCCGGACTGTCATTGAGCTGTACTGTGACTTTCGTTCCTTGTTCATCTGTGACCTGCATCGTCTGCTGTGCCTGTGTTTGCTGTGAGGCTGTCTGCGAAGTGTCTGTCTGTGCGCGTTCCGGTGCCGTCGAGCCGCAGGCAGTCAAACAGGTCAGCGCGGCAAGTACCAACGCTGCCGTCAGGCCTTTTTTCATTCCTATCATGGGATTTCCTCCTATAAGCTGGCTCCCAACTGGTACGCCTGATCTGGAAACGGTGATTTTTCAATCAGGGAACGGGCGCCGCAGCCAATTGCCAAGACTTTGCCGACATCCGTCCAGTTCATATAGCGGGCCAAGGTATCATAATGATCGACAAGAGCATTCATCGTCCAGTCTGCACTGTTGTATGCCGTAGCCATGAGAATGGATTTCTTCCCTGTCAAATGGCCTGTCCGGGAGTAGAAACGGTCTACTACCGTCTTCAGCTGTGCTGACATGCCGTAATAATACAGCGGCGTAATCAACGCGATTAAATCCATTTCCAGCATTTTAGGCATCAGTTTCTGCTGGATAGCATCGTTGTAAATACAGTCACCGTCCATGCCGCAGTGGTCGCATCCCTGACAAGGGTGGGTTTCTTCAAACGCAGCATTGAAGCGAAAGACGTTGTGTCTGGCTGACTGGGCCCCTTCAATAAACTTATCTGCCAGCAAAAAGGATGTTCCGTGCTGATGCGGGCTTCCTGTCACTACTACAATATTCATTTTCTTTCCTCCTCCTACGACACCTGTTGCTTTTTCTGCCTGGCTCAGGATATTGCCGCAGCCGCTGACAAAAATGCTCATCAGCCCCAAGCCGGATAGTTTTAAAAATTCACGCCGATTCATCAGTACGCCCCCTTAACAGCCTGCTTCTTTGGGATAGTGGCACGCCATGAGATTGGTCCGTTGAAGAAGAGACGTTTCATAATGGCGAAGCTGGAAATCTGCTTCGGCAACGGACTGCTGCAGTTTGGCAATTTGCTGCAGCAGTTTGTTTTTGGCTGCCACGACCATCTTTTTGCGGATACCAGCCGTAGCCTGTCCCCGTTTCGCCAGTTCCATATACTGCTGAATCTCTTCTAAGGACATGCCGCTAGCCTTCAAGCTTTGAATCAGCGCCACATACTGTACATGATATTCGCTGTATTTGCGAATGCCGCCATGATTGCGCGGTACCGGCGGCAGTAAGCCAATGCGTTCATAAAAGCGAAGCGTATCATCAGAAATGCCGGTACGCTGTGCCATTTCTCGAATAAACATAAACGGTTCCTCCTTTACTGACCCTCTCTCGATTACATCTTTAGTATACGAGGCAGTCTTACATATGTCTAATGCTTATGTTTTTGTTTTAAAAATACATATTGAGCATTTCTAAAAAATGCAGCATGATATAGTAAAAGGGACTGCAACAAAATGGGGAGTCTCTTTTGTCACAGTCCCTTGGGTATACCGGTTTACATGCATCGTTTGCCGCATGACAGCCAAAAGCAGCACGCAGCCGTCTTCATTCGTTTTTACGCATTTATTCGCCAAAATACGCTTTGGTCTGCTTCATCCGCTCCCGTATGGTGACATGGAACGGACAGCGGGGCTCACACTGGCCGCACTGTATGCAATCACCGGCTTTATGCGGCAGCTGCAGATAGTGTTCTTTGGCCAAGGCATCACCGGACTGGGCTAAATCATAAAATTTGTTGACGGCAGCAATATCAATAGCCTTGACGCAGGGCTGGCAATGGCCGCAGTAGATACAGACACCATCCATATTCTGTACTTTGGCGCGCAAAATATCTGTATAGCTGCGTTCTTCCGGAGACGCACTGTAATAGAGCATCGCCGTCTTGACATCCGTCATATGGCGTACGCCGGGAATGACGGAAACGACAGCCGGTCTGTCCAAACAATACTGAATGCATTGGACAGGCGTCATGGCTTTGCCAAAAGGCGATGATGCGTCTGAAAGCAGGCGGCCGCCGCCATAGGCTTTCATGACCGTAATGCCGACGCCCATCTGCTGCGCTCTTTCATATAATTTTTTGCGGCTTTCATCCAGCGTCATGCCGCTGCCGGAAGATACAAAATCATAAGACGGATTAATACTGAACATAAACACATCTATCAGTCCTGTATCCAAAAAACGATGGCACATGTCTACAGAATGAGACGAAAAGCCAATGTTGCGGATGACGCCGTCCTGCTTGAGTTTTTGGGCATAGTCCAGCAAGCCGTTGTTGAGCATATCATCATAATCACCGTCCTGATCGACATAGTGAATCAAGCCGATATCACTGTAATCCGTGCGGAATGTTTTCAGCTGCTTTTCAAATCCTTCTTTGACCTGCGCAGCATTTCTCGTCCGCGTGTACGTATCGCCTGGATACGTCGCGCCAATATGCATCTGCGTGACAAACTTGTCCCGCTTGCCTTCCATCGCTTTGCCCATCAAGGCAGCCGCGGAAAAATCCGACATGACCGTATCGACCAAATTGATGCCTCTGTCGGCGGCATAATCAAATATCCGCTGTATTTCGTCGCCGCTTGATTCATGAATGGCACTGGAGCCAATGCCAATCGTACTGATTTTCGTCTGCGTATGCGGCAGTACTCGGTATGTGACTTCACCGCTGTCGGCTTTGCCGCCTGCCTGTTTTTCTTCAAACGCTTCCCGCCGAGACTGGATGCCGCAGCCAGACAATACCCAGCCAGCGGCGCCAAGACCTGCCATTTTCAAAAAATCCCGTCTATTCATGACCGTGTTCTCCTTTCTTGTGCCGATGATACCACGCAGCCGCGCCAATCCAGGCCGCCGTACAGACGGCAGCTACACAGCCGCCGCTGCAGGCACCGCAGACACCGCTGCACAGCGGAATCGTCTGCTGCAGCGCCGGTACTACCGTCGGCACTGCCGTACTTGCCAGCGAAACGGCCGCGGCTCCTACACCACTTCCCAACGCTTCTTTATTCATGAGGCATCTCCTTTTGCGTACCATACGTAATTGCTTGTACAGGGCACACATCCCTGCAGGCGCCGCAGACAATGCAGCGCTGTCTGTCAATCACGGCTTTTTTTCCTGTCATGGCAATCGTCCGCATCGGACACGCACGCTGACAGCGTTGACAGCCCACGCAGCGCTGTGCATCTGCCTTCATCTGCCAAGACCAAGGCAAATACCGCCCGATTTGATACAAGACACTGCTGAACGCGCCAACGGGACAGAGAAAATTGCAAAATCCCCGGCCGCCTTTAGTAAACAGCCCCAACACGACAAACCACAAGGCAAATGTCAAGATGAGAGAAATCGAATAGACAGGCAGACGTCCCGTATGCAGGACGGTGATCAGCATATCAAAGACGAAAAAGTTGCAGTATGCGCAATGTTCTACAATGCCTGCCAGCGGCGCCAAGAAAAATCCTGCCAAAAAGCCATAACGAATCGGCGTAATCCGAACGTGATGAGACCAGTCAATCTGCAGTTTTTCCGGCACCAGCCGCGACAAAAATTCCGGCAGGGCCCCGGCAGGACACAGTTTGCCGCAGTACAGCGGGCCAAATATAAGCGACACGACGGCCAGCAACGCCAGTGCGATGAGCGACACCGGCCCGGCCTGCATGATACCGCCCGTCACCAGCGTATTCAAGGGAATACGAAAACACGGTTCGTGAATGCTGTACATCTGCGTCGGCGGAATAAGCAGGTCCACCAAGCGGGCAAACCCGTCAAAGGGTGCATAAAACAACATAAACCCAATCACATAGCCAATCAGTCGTTTGCCGTAATACTTACATTGTTTCTTCATGAACTTCCTCTTTTCCATGCTTTGTCAAATAGCCTTCAAAACTGCCTTCTGTTTGGAGTAAATACTTCATGCCGCCGATGACATGGCCAATCGGGATATAATCGACAGACGGTTCTTCATCGCGGCAAAAAATAACAATATTCTTATTGCGAATATCCAAGGCAATATCACCTGTTTTGGGCTTCATGCCCGTCGTATTTTCTATCGCAAAAATACTTTCCGGCAATCCCGGCAGGATAATGTGCTGCCGCTGCCGCTGCATCGTCACTGCCAATGGCTGCCGTTCCAAAAATTCCCAGGCAGCCTGTGTATCATACAGCCCCAGCACGACATGCCCGTTTGTAAATGACAAATGACCCTTTACGGCATAATGCTCTGCCGTTCCCCGTACACACTGGGTATTTTCTTTGGCGCATAATGTCTGCGGACAAGCAGCATATACAGCCACACTCAGACTAATCAATACGGCTGCTGCCGCCATCCATACGCCTTTTCGACGCAACCCCTGTTTCATACGACGCACCTCCATCTGCGTAGTTTGTCTGCATCCTATATAGTATCTCGTTTCTCATTACACGTTCAGTATACCTACAAACGGTATATATGTCTAATGCTTATGTTCTTGTCTTAGAAATACAATATAAGCATGTATAAAGTTTCTATATTCGCTGCATAGACTGCATGATGTATCATGGGTTATACGATGTCCCCAAGAGACTCAACGAGGCCATCGCGTATGCGACAGCCCCGGCTATTTCGTATCCTTGTGCAGTTTATTCATCAACAGAAATCAATTCATACTGCGGATTGCCCATTTTCAACTCTTTCATGGCCTGCAGCTGATGAAGGCCATGACGGCTTTCAATTCGTTCTACCAAATCATGATTTTCCGAAGACGGCCGTGCCCATACCAAATCTACGCTGGCCTGGTCAATCGCCAAAATATCCGTCGATGCCAATATGCCAATGTCCGGAATGGTCGGTTCTGCTGCCGCCGTGCCGGCACAGTCGCAGTCTACGGACATGCGCCGCAGTACATTGAGGTAGACAATATGCTTGCCAAAATAATCTACCGTCGCTTTGGCCGAATCAGCCATCAGTTCCATTAAATGTTCCTTGGCAGGCCAAGCATTCCAATCTGCCGGCGGCTGGCCTGCTACGCCATGTACCTGCCGTTTGCCGACTTGGCCGGAAGCGCAGCCGATGGCAATATTTTTCATCGAGCCGCCAAAGCCGCCCATGGCATGTCCTTTAAAATGCGTCAAAACAATCATGGAATCATAATTGACGATATGGCCGCCCATGGCGACTTCTTTCAGATGCTTGCCGCCGCGGACAGGCAGATTGACATCGCCTTCTTCATCCATAATATCGACTGGGCAAAACGTCCAGCCATTGACCTGCAGTGTTTCTCGATGGCCGGCTGTCGTGTAGCGATCGCCCTGATACAGCGTATTCGTTTCTACAATCGTGCTGTCAGGGACATGCTGCATAAACGCCTTGACCATGTCGCGAGGCAGAATATTCGGCCCGTGTTTTTCTCCTGTATGCAGCTTGACAGCTACTTTGCCGTAAATTCCTTCATTAATACGGTCATACAAGGAAATCAAATGTGCCGCGTCGATGTGCTTTGTAAAATACACCTTGGCATGCGAGCCCGCTTCGCTGCTGCTGTGCGGCAGTTCCGTACTGCCTACTACCGGTGCCTGAGCAAAGGACTGCACCAAACCGCCCATTTGCGAAATCGCCGCGCCTGCCACTACGCCGCCGGCAATCTTAAAAAAATCACGTCGTGAAACGTTTGCCATACAAATTCCTCCCTTATTTGCTCTTTCACTAGACAATTTATCCATATCTGTGTATACCATACACCTTAAAGCGAACTACAAGTCAAGAAGATTTCCTCTCTATCATATAAATGATGTATTGAAATGCTTGACCTGTAGTCCTCTCCAACCCGTATGATGAATGCAGCTACAAAGGAGGCCTGATTATGAAACACTACGCATCTGTCATTGGATTTTGGGGAGCAGCCAGCAGCCTGCTCCTTTTGTTTGCCGCATCGGCTGCCGCCATTCCCTTATATGGAGAGTATGCCCGGCAGTTTTCTCTGACGACCAGTGACCTAGCGCTGACATCGGTATATTATTTTGCAGGCACCGTCATTGCCCTGCTGTTTTTGGCACGCCTTTCCAATCATATCGGCCGCAAGCCTACGATGTATCTCGTTCTTTTGTTAGGAATGACAGGCTGTCTGCTTTTTATGTATATTGCCAATCTATACATGCTCTTGATCGCCCGTTTTATCCAAGGTCTGTCCTGCGGCCTGGCATCCAATACGCTGACGGCGTACTGCATTGATACGGAGCCGACATCGCTGCCAAACCTGGGAACTTCCATCAGCACGGGCGGCCCCAACATCGGCCTGGCATTGGGTGCGCTGGCAAGCGGGGCCGCCGCTGCCTACCTGCATCTGCCCCTCTCCTCGGCTTTTATCGGCATTGCGGTGCTGCTTCTCCTCGCCGCTTTTTTTCTTTCCCAAGGGCCGGAAACGATGAAACGCCAGCCCGGCGTCTGGGCATCCTTGATTCCGCAGTGCAAAGCGCCTCGTGTCATTCGCCCGTGGCTGCTGCCCATGGCCTGCGTCGCTGCGGCAGGCTGGTCCGTCGGCGGATTTTATCAATCGTACAGTGCCCTTCTCACAGCTTCTGTATTCCACATTACCGATTCCTGCATCACTGCGTTATGCTGTATTTCCTTTATCGGTCCCATCATGCTGGGCGCCGCACTGGCTAGAAACAAAAATCCCTACCGGACCCAGCGATACAGCTTTTTCATCTATGTCGTGCTGCTCCTGTGCCTCTACGGTTCACTGCAGCTGCAGCAAATTGGCCTGCATCTGCTGCTCAACCTCTGTGCCGGCATTGCCGAAGGCATGATGTTTGCCGGCAGCATGACCATTCTCCTGTCCCAAACCAGCAAAGAAGACCGCGCCGGCGTGCTGTCCGTCATTTATATTCTTTCCTATGCCGGAGCTGCCATTCCCAACGAACTCTTCGGCATCCTTTCCTGCCACCTTTCGCTGTCTGCACTATGGCTCTGTTATGCCGGATTAGGCGTCGTAGCCTATAGTATTTTCACGCTATACCGACATCTGTATCTGTGCCGACCAGCACAAAAAGCTTGACCTAGAGCGTACTCCACGCAGTATAATAAATACGGAAGCAGTTTACGCTGCTAAAGAAACTATGCCTTATGACACATACACAGCGCTGTTTCACTCGATACCAACAATCACACCCAGTCCGCCTGGGAGAAAGGAACCATCCCCTTAGCCAGCCTAAGCGGATGACACATGACAGCATGAAAATCAAAGAAGTAAGTGCATTGTATAATCTGACAGCCGATACTCTGCGGTACTATGAACGCATCGGCCTGATTCGCAACGTCCCGCGCACGCCCAGCGGCAACCGCGACTATACCCAGGAAAACTGCGATACCATCGCCTTTATCAAATGCATGCGGGCGGCCAACGTGTCCATTGACGGGCTGTGCCAGTATATCGACCTCTACCATCAAGGGGACAAAACACGAGAAGCCCGCAAAGAAATCCTGCTTCACGAACGAGACAAACTCACGGCACAGATGCAGTCTATTCAGCAGGCGTTGGAAAAACTAGACAAAAAAATCGCCATGTATGAAAACGGCAAGGAATGTACGCCCCACTAATTTCTATACAACAAAAAGCGTAAGAATGCGTGTCCACGGACAGACAATTTGCATTCTTACGCTTTTTTATTGTCGTTTCATATACAGAATCGGATACGCATTTCCTTGCTCATCGACAGCAGAGCGGCGAATCGTTTGAAATCCCATATGCTGATAAAATCCGATGGCTTGGGGATTTTCCTCATTGACAGTCACTTCCTGTACGTCATACCGGGCCATCCCATATGCCAAGAGCTGCTTTCCTATGCCGCGGCCGCGTGCCTCTGCACGGACAAAAAGCATTTCCAGTTTTTGTTTCTCTATGCCCATAAACGCCAGCGGCTGCCGCGTTTCATCCACACTGACAACCAAATGCGCCACCTGCTGCAGCGCGGTCGGCACATAGTTCTTGATGGCAGCAATCTCTGCAGCCGTCAAAAACCGATGCGTCGCCGTCACCGCACTTTCCCATACGGCCAGCAGCTGCGCTGTCAACGCCTCATCTCGCTGTGTTGCTTCAACAAGTTTCATCATGCACCTCATACTCCCAATGGCGGCAGAAGGTATCAAAACGTTTCATACACGCCAGCTTCCCGTTTTTTAGTGGCTCCCTTGGAAATATAAGACCCCAGCACGACAGGATAGCCCTTCTTTTCTACGATTTTTTTGAGATACGCCAAATGAGGACAGGGCGGCCGATGATAATTATCGGAACAAACACACGACGCCAAATGCACTACGACATCTTCTTTCGCTTCCTGGCTGCGCTGGAGATGATGCGTCAAATCTTCCAATTTACCGGCCAACTCCGCCCCGCAGCAGCCACCGCAAGTAATCGGCATATACCGAGCATCTTCATCATACACCGCAAAAGGCCCCTTCTTTTGGTAAAAGAAATTCATGCAGTTATACCCGCTGCAGCGGTTCATAATCAAATGACACTGTACCACAACCACTAATTTTCCCATCGTATCTTCCTCCTTAGGTATAATTTCATTTATTATATGTAATATATGATAACTCGTTAACGGCATTTTATATATAATTTATTATTTTTATTCCATTATTATGTATAACAGCAGTTTACAACTTTTTGAACAAATAAATATCGCGTAACCACACTTTGAAGTATAATGAATCTGCTAAAACACATCATCTCAAAGGAGTTACGCGATGAATTCATTATACCTCGAAAATTCGACAATGGGTAGTCTGTTTCGTTTCTTTTCTCGATATTTTTCTACAGCTGCACGGCCAACGAAGTTCTTGTTGACCTGGCTGGTCATAGCTCAGTTAGCCTTGCAGTCGTTTCCATCCCTTCGTTTTCTTCACCGGAATTTCTTATCCTCGGTAACACATCGCTGCTTGAACAGTTATTACCGGGCTCTCCGGAATGAAACAGTGACGAGCCGTTCTCTCCGTCTGCAAACAGCAGCATTGGCTTGCAGCCTGATTCCAGCGGCCTTACAGAATGAACCCGTCTTTCTTAGTGTCGATGATACGACAGTACCGAAATTCGGCAAGAAGTTCGATGCCGTTTCCCTGCTGCATGACCATGCCTGCCATACGGGCAAGACCTATGTGAACGGTCATTGCTTCGTCAGTTTGACGCTGAGTATTCCTGTTTTAAGCCAAAAAGAGGGGAAAGCGCCTCTCATTCGCTATCTGGCGATTCCCGTAGGATACCGAATGTGGACGAAAGAAAGAACCAAGCTTGAATTGGCCGAAAGTCTCATCAAAGAGGTAATGCCGTTGCTGAAAGGGCGGCAGGTGCTGCTGTTCTTTGACAGCTGGTATGCTAAAAGTTCGCTGATAGAACAGGTTTTACAGTATCCTCAACTGGACATTGTCTGCAATGTCCGCAGTGATTCGGCGATGTATGAATTACCGCCCTTACCTAACGGCAAGCCGGGACGCCCGAAAAAACGAGGGAAACGGATTCATCTGGACGATTTTACGCTGTCCTGGGAAATGGACGGCATGCGGATTGGTCATCGCATGGTTCTAACCCGTATCTGTGGGAATCGCCGTATTCATGCGTATGTAAGCTGCACTACGTCAGGATCACGACGACTTTTCTTCAGCACGCTGAATCCCAACGCCCTGCATATGAGCTGTGCTTGGCAGGAACGAAAACCATTGCGGGACGCATCGACAGCTGGCATGGAATATTACCCGTTGAAGCTGTACAAACTGCGCTGGGCCATCGAAACCAACTACTATGAACAGAAAATCTTCTGGTCGCTGAATGCGTACCGGGTTCGTCGGCAAAATGGCATTGAACATATGGTAAATTTAGTGAATCTCGCTTACAGCAGCCTGAAAATGCTGCCGTATCTGGACGAGTATTTTGCGAAGTACAAAAATGCCAGTCCGCAAGAGCTGCGAAGCCATCTAAGCTGGCAAATACAGCGTGAAATATTTTTTGACAGTTTGGTCTCTAAGGCCCAAACTGCAAAAAATTCAACGAACTTAGTTCAGGCCTTGTATAAACTGTTTTCGGTAACTACTGAGGCTGCGTAAAAGTTGTAAAGTGCTGATGTATAAAACAAGCTATGAAAGAGTACAATAAAAACTTTTGTCTTTCTAACCAGATTTTCATGATCGAAAGTACTAGGTTAGAAACTATCTCTTTCATAGCTGAAAAAATACCCTTATTAAAAAAATATCATACGTTTTCAAATATTATTTTACTTTTGAAAAAGCCTGACAGCCAATAATATTGCCTGCTTCATCTCGTAAAAAATCAAAAGGAACCAACAAATCATCCCTCTGTTCTTTGCAAGCCTCTGCTACAATAGTAGACACAATATATACTGTACCCTCTTGAGCACTCGGCAGCCCCTGCACCTCTCCATAAGACGTTTGATACACAGGAATATTTTCAATATATCCGCAAAGTTCCTTATGAATTTCACATCGTGCTACCTGCCCGGAAGGAAGTATGATGCTCTTCTTTGTTTCTGCCGCTGCAGTATGGGAACGAATAATAGATATACTATGCGGTGTCAAATTGACAAACTTCATTTCATCACCTTTTCTTCTTCTTTCTATACTCGACATACATTAACAAATATCTCTAATTTGCTTAATTCCCAATTTGATTTCATCACAAATGTCCTTCGTAGACCATTGTGTACTGTCCAGTCGGGCATGGTTGGTATGATTTCGTTCATTTTTTATTTTGTAATACTGTTCCATAATGTGACGCAGCGTGTCTGGCGAAACAGCACTTCGAACCCATCCATTTTTAACATTTGTCATCATCCGTTCAGAATAGGGAATATGTATGTCAGAAAAGAACTCCAACGTATTTCTGGGATCCATTTGTGTCATAAAGGTTGCCATCGCTTTACCTTTTTTATACGCAGGCAGATTTTCAAAATCTTTTAAGTCCATTTTCCGATTTTTAGCGCATTGCTCTTGTATGGATTGAAAAATGCCGTTGTCTTTGTAGGCTTCCCATGTTATCTTGGGCTTTGTGTGTAATTCTTGATAAAACTTGAATCTTCTTTTTAATAATTCCTCATCATCAAACGCTGCAGGTATTTCTGTAAATAGCGATTTCACCGTGCTCTGTAGAACGTCAAAAACATTTTCAGGACTTACCTCTTGCTGCTGCAGCATCTTTAAGCACTTCCTAAGTTCGTTGCAATAGGCAACTCTTTTTTTATCAATGACTTCTTGCATATGCATTGTTTCTTCTTTATCGTATAAATTATTGCATATTTTAAACGCCTTGGAAGTACCGCTGTTATCATTGTTAAACTGTTTTGTAAACGCAACTTCCCCGCTTTCTGTTAAGGAAACAATTCCCTTACTTACCAAAATTTCTGGTATACGTTCTGTGTAAAGCGTCAATGCCTGCTGCAAATAGTCATGACTTACACACCACAAAATCAGTGTCAAATCATCTGGTTCTTCAGGTTCTAACAGAGCCTTATAATCATAGTAAATCCGATTGTATAAACTATCCATAAGCGCATCATTTAACCTAACATCTTCATCTGCCGCTTTTCCTTCGTGTTGTGAAAAATAATTCACAGCACTGCGCAGCTGGCTGACCGCTTCCTTAAATTCCCCGTAATGGCATAGATTAATCGCTTCGGCAAAAGCTTCCATTGCTTCCAACAGAGAGTGTAATGCTGGAGATTGAGATTTTCCTTTATAATAATCTTTTAGTGTTTGTATACTGCCAAAACGAACAAACTCTTCGGCACCAGCGGCTAAACTAAATAAATCATAAATATCATTGGCTTTTTCAACAATTTGCTTTTCATAGTTTGAATATACAATATCTCCTATTTGTACTCGTTTATCATACTGCAGCAATCGTGTCAAAACCATCATAATCATAGCCGCATGCCGCATACCGCCTGTAAAGTCAACATGCAGCACCAAGTCCTCTTCATCCGGAAGTGTTTGTACATATTGCCGAATTTTTTTGGCCATGGCAACAATTACATTCATATTACTTTTTATTTCAGCTTTTTCGTCATACTCTTCAATTTCTATGCAGTCCTTATAATCCGGCACGACAACGGCTACTCTTTTGACAAAATATTCGAGATGCGTCCAGCTCTTTCCCTCTTGATCCTGATACGCTACTGTTTTCTTATCTTTTATATCACGATATGTAATCAGATCCTCACGGACTTTTCTACTGGCAAAAACAAATATTTTTTCCAAATCATGATGTTCTTTCTGTATTTCATATCGTATAGCCGATTCGTTCGTCGTGTAACAAAGTCCAATAGGGTCTTCGTATCGAGTAGTCCGAATCTCATTGGCACTTTTTGCTTTTACATCACTCAAAAAAGCCAGCATAACATGATGTTTCATTTTCCATTCCTCTCTTTCTTACCATCATGATTGACCACTTCTTCCGGTTCCGGCAGTATATATTTTTTGATAAATCGTGAATCAATCCCACCTTGTACAGAGGCTTTGCCATGACCATTTTTTGCCTTTTGAACACCTTGACTCATCATTGCAACCCGCTGCTGCCAATCCGGCAGTGCAGTATGCTTCCAATCCATTAGTAATGCCAGCGTATCCAAAGATTTCTGATATGCCTCTTGTTCTTTACCCAAGTGCTGCTGTGCGTACTCTGAAAAAGCTTTTAAAAATGTATCAGCCTCACAAACTGTTTCCGATGTTTTCCATGCATTCTGCGCAAACAATGCCGTATAGCGTCCGCCACTGTCAAGGCTTAGTTCTGTATGAATACGCATGCTTCCCAAGCCCAGTGATTTACCCATGCCAATCTTATATGCAATATCATGATCAGCGGTTCCTAAATGAAATACTTTTAATAACGCTTCCAATTCTATCGCCGTCAAATTACGGAAATGAATTTTTCCATGAAATGCATTATTGGGTGCCAAGGGATGAATTTTTTTAGTCACCGTATCTAAGTTTGATGCATAGTCAGCCTGCCAATCTGTATTCTTAATGTTTTGATGCCAGTACATTTTATAGCCTCTTACTTCTGTTGCGTCAATGCTGTCCCAATGTGCTGGCGGATATCCGGTCTGTTTCAAATATAATGAATAGGACGTAGGATTCGGTCCCATCAACGGTTTTATATATTCTTCGCTTGCATACTTCGGTGCCCCTTCAAGCTGTGCATCTTCAAAAAACACACGGCCTGCCCATAATTCTTTTCGCCCAAAAACGGCATCTGTAAAGTCAATGACAGTTTCATTTTCTAAGTTTTTATTGATTCTGTCCCCTATAGAATGCCGATACGGAATTCG
This sequence comes from bacterium, assembly GCA_963655305.1. Classification (GTDB taxonomy): domain Bacteria; phylum Bacillota; class Negativicutes; order Veillonellales; family Megasphaeraceae; genus Megasphaera. Next base: position 9,416 of record CAVKEA010000014.1, on the reverse strand, counting down.
GAAAGATCTGCCATGGCCAAAGGCCGTTATCTGATCGTCTTCCATCACATAAAAACAAGGAGCTAAAAAATCAATGTCATCTCGTTGCGCAAACTTTTGGGCATCTGTCTTTACTTTAGTATTCTTACTTTTTTCATCCAGCAAATTTACGCCGCTTCGATTCTTATCATCTCGATAATCCTGAATAACAGCATCCGGCACAGGATATTCAATAGACCAATCAGGATTATCTATATAACGAATGTATTTTTTATTACTTTGATTGCCTGTCAAAATATAGGCTGCATGCCCTTTATCATCCCAATCCACACGGGAAACCGAATCAACAGATTTTCCGTACTCTGTTCTTTTAATACTATGAATTTCGTAGCATGGAGAGATATAATAAGTCTGTTCTTTTGTCTTTCGGAATAAAAATCCCGCTTTTGTCTTCTTACCCTTAACTTTTTTTCCGTTTTTATCTTTTCTTTCCGTAGAAATACGTTCAACATAATAATCATGCAGTTCATTGAATTGCGGCATTGACTTAGGTGCCATCAAGCAGCGAAAATATAGGTGCCGGTCCGTAAAATCTTCGTTTCTACGCATAGCGCCTGCCGTAACAATTTTGAACAGACTGCGGGTCATCCCCCGCAGTGTGCTGCCGGGAATAATCGGTTTGTTTTTTCCTGCCGGGGAGAAAAATTTGTTTCCTTCTCCGGCACCAATAAACAGAGGTGTCAAATTAGTCAACATCAAATTGACTGTCCCGCTGTAGGTCTTTTGGCCACAAATATATTCTTTATAAGCTTCTCGGCATTCCGTTTCTGATAGATGCAGCCAATCCCGTCCCTGCGACAGCGGCGAGGGTAAAATAGTTGGCACCATAGGAACAAAATTATACGGAGCCGTTGCTTTAGGTATATCTTTTCCAGTCTTCTTTCTAGCATATTTTTTAGAAGCCCTAGATGTATGATATGATTGGCTGCCTGAATGATATTGTGCTGCTCTAGCATTATTTTGTTTTGTTCTTCGTTCAGCTTCTTCAGCCTTTTCTTTTTCTATTTGATTTACCTGTTCCTCATTTGCTATTTTTAATTTTTTAAATTGTTCCCTAATGTCTTCATTCATGCCTGGCTTCCCCCTTCCATCGCTGTGATTTGTACAAAACGGTAATCACTATACCCGGCCTGCCCAGTTGTTTCATTTGCCGTAATGTAATTACGAGTTACTAATCCATAAAAAACAGCACTTGTATCTTCGCAAGGTATTGTCAAAGTCAAAAACCGTTCCGTATCACGCAGTGTGATATATTCCCCCTGTATACTGCTCTTTTTTCCCAAAAATCGAGACAGACTATCTACATATGCCGTTTCGTTTCCTATTCCATCTTGAAGATACCTGCCTATATATTGCTTTCTTTTTTTTACAAAATGTATTTCTTCTTTTTCATTAAACACACGTATTTCTATGATTTTTCGTTCATCCAACACCGAGCCGTCAGATACTGTCAACTGTTGATTTTGCCAGGTTCCCCATACAATACGCTGCCGCTGCCAGCAAATGAGCCGTGCGTTTCCCTTGATATAGGTACGCAATATCTCTGCAAGGCTTTTTTCTTCTGCAATGTATTGCGTCTGTACATTCCCAAATTGCAGTTTTAAGGGATTCATTGCCAAATCCATCATGCTCATTTTTCATTCTCCTTTCCTTGATACTGAAGCAGTGCACTTGCAAATGTTTCCAATTCATTGGCATTACCTTCGACAACGTTCCCATTATCGGCTATTTTCCAAACCATTACCGTATCCTTATCTTTATAATAGCGAATCGTTGCATCTAGTCCCTGCAAGTAACCGCGTCCTACAGCCATATCTCCGCCTAATGCCGTATTTCCTGTCCACAAGTCCTTTAATAAAAACAAGGCCAATCCTCGTTCCCATCCCTGGCTTTTGTGTATGGTATATTGCAAGGTAATAGAAGGACGCGATGTATTTTCCTGCCACAATGGCTTTTCAGCAAATAATTTACTGTCTATGGTACCGCCTGTAAAACGATCGATGACATTGCGCGTTTGTTTTTGTGCCTTTACATATTCTTGGGAGATATAAATTTCATCCGTTAAAAAACGGCTTTTTTTACTTTTTTGACTGTCAGCATATCCCATCAAATCTGCAAATTCTTTCTCCAATACCGTGTCTTTCCCCGTCATACGTAAAATATACGCTGCCTGATGCCGCAAAACACCCTTGACAGACGTACCGGGAATCAAATAGGCATTACCCGATTGTATAGGGACAGCATGAATCTTATTTTTTCTATCTTCCTCAGTGATTTCACTGCTGCGTACCAATAACGAAGTTTTCAACGCAAAATGCCCCGTAACTACAAACGTTCCGACGGGCTGCATATCTTCTTTCGTACCCGTATATATCCGTTCCGAATGCTGGTTCATCAGCCATTTTTTTACATCCGCAAATGTTGTCATATCATAAAAATACGCTTGTATATTGGGAACAGAAATACGGCCGAATCCTTTAGAAGTCAATGCCCCAATCCGAATACCAAATGCCAACTGCTTGACTAAAGATTGTACAATCTGTTTCCACTCCGGCAGCTGCACTATTTGATATTCTCTTATTGTAACAAGTATGTTCAACTTTCCTTTGGCTGGATGCTGCTTAGTGCTGCGTTCAATCGCTTCATAATTATATTTTTGCCCCTTTTTGGCTGTTCGTGTATACGCATCAATACATACACCATCCCGAACTATTATTTCTGTGTCTTCCAACAGCACATCCGAAACAATAATCGCACTTTGCAAACTGTTCTGCAAATTTTCTCGTTCTATATGACCAAAAAGGATATCTGCCGCTTCTTTATTTTCGCCTTCCATCATGTGACGCAGCGTTCCTGTAATAGAGGTTCCGGGAATAAAGGGAATATCATTTTGATTTTTCAGTACATGTATATCCTGTTCCGGTTCATTATCATCCTGTCCGTTTCCAATTAAAAGCGGCGAATCAAGCTGTACGTCCCCTTCTATTAGAATTTGATACCGGATACGTGCTGCATTTTTATCATCAATATTCATACTGCTGCTCCTTTCCTGCACGGTTCAATCGTACCGCCTGTTTTCGGCCATGACGGAAAAACCACAACCAGTATTCATAAAATAAGTCATCTTTATTTTTTGCTAATTGAAAATCCGCCTGTTCAGCTAACATTTTCGGCACTGCATGACGCAGTGTTTCTTGGCACGCATTTTCTTCAAACGGCATAGGCCCTCTATCACTAAAAATTTCAAAAAGTGTTTTATGATGAATACGCAGTGCCCGTAAATGACGTTCCAGCGGGCTGCCTTCTCGTACTTCATTAGCAAACCGTGTAAAAAACCGTTGAGACAATCCTGCTGTTTCCGTTCGATTTCCCAGCCACGTTTCTAACCGAGCAAAAGTATGAACCAAAGAATCATTTGTTTTCACTTCCATCTGTGTTACATCTTCAAAAGCCTGTATCCGCAGTTGTTCTGCCAACTTTTTCTTTAAAATATGCCGAACTACTTTTTTTACTTCATCAGTCTGAATAAGACCGGCCGCTGCAGCTGGTTTCTTTTTAGTTTGAGCTGCTAAAGTCAGTTCAGAATGATTCCAAAGGCGAAGCTGTCCAAACCCTTCTTCAGTGCGGGTGCCTGCTCCACCATACATGCAATCTTGTAAATACGTTTTATCTTGAGTAGTCCATGCCGATTTTTTGCAAAGTTCAAACACAGTTCCGGCCGCTAACGCTTGCTGCTGCGGTCGGTTCATCCCCCAAATACCAACAAAATTTTCGACGCTTTGATTCGTTCCATAAATATCTCCCAACGAAAACTCATGACTATGCGTCAGCAGATTCATCATATCTGCTACACACTGCAGTGCGTTTTCTGCACAAAAAACAGTACCAAAATCAGGTATCAGTGGCGTATCCAAAACTAAAAAGATTCGTTCCGGCATATTCATTTCCGGCAAAGGTTTCACATCTGAAAAGCATATTTCACACTGCCCATACTGTGTATACTTAGAACGGCCAATACGGCACGGCAGCGGCTGTTCTTTGCCAATAGCCTGTATAAAATCCTGCAAGTCCTCTTTCTCACCAATAACCGCTCCTCGAAAGACTTGCCCGGCATCAATAGATTCATACGTAAATACCTTGCCGTCCTGGCTGTGACCGCCCAATCTTTCTTTTTCTGAAGCCCGGCTCATATGGAACCCCATACTGCTGTGAACTTCCGCCGGATGGATAACCGCACCATCTACCCAGGCCATTCCCTTTAATCCTTTATACCCTGCTTGAGGCGCATCTTTTAATAAATCCATAATAGGATGCACTTCATTTTTGTCTTTCGCTTTTATCAGGGACAGCGGCAAAACGGCTGCGCGATGGCCCTGTACAACAGGATTTGCTTGCACAAAACGTAAAGAATCAAAAAAGAAACGACAAAAATCCGTATCATCTTCCGCGTTTTTTCCCAACTGATTGTTTCGAATATACATGCCGGCCAAAACACCCCGCAGTACGGTACCGCTGAAAAAATTGCTGCAGGATGTAACAATGCGTGAACTTCCTGCTGCTGTCAATACGACAGGCGCCAGTGTTTTCAATGTGATATATACAATATTCACTACTGATTCCCTCCTTTACCCAGTGCTTTATGGACTAATTCGTCTTGCCCTTCCATTTCACATTTGATCTGTCCAAATCCTCGATTCCGATTCATGCCGGCCCGGCGTAAGTTTTGAAACGCCAAAGCCAATGCCTGCTGATGTTCTTCATTGCCATCAATGACTTGAACAGTTCCTTCAAAAACGATACCGCTGTTCATCACACGAATATTGCGCAGCGAATGCTCTTTGGCAATTCCCGTTTCCTCATCAATAGCCGTTTGAAAACGCAGCGAAGTATAATAATCCAGTACCATATCCGGCTGAATACTATCCGCATACTGTGATTGCAGCAGCTGCCAGTCTTGTACAACATTTTTATAATTGACGATATAAAAATCAGGAACCACAAGCCGTACATTGGCTGAATCTACATGATGAAACAATTCATCTATCGTTTGCCGCGTTACAAAAGAAACGCCGCATAACTCTGCCATCTCCGCCACTTCTACAGCACTTTCATACAACAAACCGCGCAGCCGTCTTCCCGGAAAATAAGGCATACCATATATATCATGAACAATATCAGCATCCACATTGACATCTGACTGTCCGGAACCCAAACAAAGCGGCGAAATGGTACGAATTTTAACATTATACATTTTCATGAACATTTCCTCCCTTATGAGATACTCCCGGAATATATTCCATGATTTCAATCGCGTCTACATATGGCGTCTGGGCCGACACATCGCCTGCATCACACCAAAGATCCTCTTGATACATTTTCCATTGTGGTATATCCGGCATTTGCAGCTTTTGATGATGCCATTGTTCCATAAAATCCTGAATATCTGCCTTGCCATGCTGTAAAACAAATCGCATTCCTTTTACTTTACTGCGCGGCAATTCATCTCGAAAACTTGCCGCACATTGAAGCAGCGCATCCAAAGAATGAATATCTGCCGTATCATCCACCCGATACGGGCCAAAGTGCATATTCCCCTGCGCGCCGGTATATTCATTTTGCCGTATCTGCGCTAATTCCGGAGCCTGTTCCCCATGAAGAATTGCAAAGTCCAGCCAGCACGTAGGCGGATTCGTGCGGGATTTGGCTTTAGCCGCATCACAAAGCTGTTCAGCCAGCTGATAGCCCCGGAAGAACGGATATGCTGCCGGCAAAATAGCCACTCCGGCACAAGAAGAAATGCCGCGGCTTTCGCCAACTGTCAAAATGCCCAAATCTTGGTTCATAAAATTCATGAACCGTTTTGCATACGTTACGGCCATACGTGCCGGGCAGACAAAAGTGATGTCATCGCCCCCTAAAATCAGCGGACGAATTGGCAGGAAATCATTTTTGAGATCGAGAAAATCAGCATACGTGTTGTATTCCGCTGTAATCGTTTCCAACAGTTTGGCAAAAGAGGTAGTGGTATGTTCTTTGATTTCCCGTGATAATTGACTTCGTTCCGTTAAACTTTGGCATTTATTGAATCGCACGCCCATTTGGTTGCCGTCAATATGAACAATCGCAATATCATTTTCACTTTCCCTTTGTCCTAAGCAATTTAGTTCCGCAGGAAACTGATATATATTTCCCAGCTGTTCTTTAAACGTATGCGTTAATTCTCGATTCGCCTGGACAGCTGCCTGCGTTTTAGCCCAAACTTCCTGTGAAAAAAAGCGGGGAGATGCGTCAATTTTTCCTTGGGCATCATAAAAATTGGCCGTTTCACCATTTACATCACAAGTCAAAGTCAGCCCCGTATGAGGGATATTGACTTGTGGAAATACCGTATTCTGATTCTTCTTTAACAAAGCATACATCTGCCCCAGTGTTGTCTTGAACCGTTCCGGTGAAGACAAATCAATATCTCCCATAGCAGCGCCCGTTTTTAATCCAGGGCATTCTACCAACAACTGCATCGTAAAATCCGTAATAATCTGCTTACGGTAATCCGTATCTTTCTTTTTAAAAAGCAATAACGCGTTGCCGCCGCCAATATATGCAGTGTAACAATCAGCAGGAAGCTCCTTCACGGGTTCCTTGGCTTCTTTCCACGACAAAAAATCCACAGAATCAATTTGATACTTTTTCCTGTGCTGCGGGCTCAGAATAGTGCCCAGCAGAATATCTTCAAAAATATGATCGACCAAATACGAAGCCCCTATATTGGTTTTCAGCGTATTTCCCGAAAAAATATATCGCTGAATCGATCGTGTATCAAACAAAATTGCCTGTTCACTCATAACATATCCTCCCTTTATTCTTTAATGCGAACGCGAACCGCACCCATTCCCAATGCTGTTTTTATTCCAATTCCCGTATACACGGCACAGCGCAGCAGCGCAGCCGCAATTTGATTTATCTCCTTGTTTCCGCAAAAACGCAGCCCAATCGTTCCGGCAAATCCGGGTATAGAACGGCCATCAACAGAAAACAGCGTAGTATGCAGGTCATACCGTTGAATAATCGTGTAATAATCCAGCATTTCTTCCAAGCTTGGTTCCAAAACCTTGGAAGCCAGCAAAGGCCATCTCAAAATGACACTATGATATAACAGCGCCGATTCCGGAAAAAGAACATACGCACCGTTTCTTTTAAATCCCGTTGTCGAACAAAACGTAATCTCAGCACCCGCAGCCGAAGAACATTGTCGAAAAATATGCTCCACCGTATCCGCTTGGCATGAAAAAGATCCTAACTGTACCTCGTACCCCTGCTGTTTTAAATATAAATAAGGCGACTGCTGCAATGCACTGAGAATACCTCGTTCTGCTTCATCACTAAAAATGCCGAACTGCCAAAAAGACTGCTTTCTCTTTTTATCATAAAAAACAGTTTGCCTGTAAGGACGCATTGCCTGTCGATGAAACGTTTCTGCCAATGCCGGTTCCAGCCGTTCCATCAATGCCCCGTGAAAAATAGAGCCCATAGCAGCATGTGCTTTGTATCCTTTAGGAAAATACAGTGGAATTTCATAAAGTTTCAGCAACGATAGTCATCCTTTCTTTTCTGCATTTGTTAAAAAAGCAATACTGTCTATAATGGCCTGACAAATAGCATCATTGCGTTCCCGGCTCGTATCCATTGAATTAGCATGATTAAATGTATTTCGCCATAAATCAACATAGTACGTATACGTTTGGACAAATTGACATACTTGCTGCTGCGGCAAAACGGATTGGATTTTCTGATGCTGAAACAGCCATTGGAATACATCAAACCGCAGCTGTGCCAACTGTTCTTTGGATTTGCCTTGTTCTTCCTGCGTTTCATCCAATTGCAGCAAACGAATCGCCTTGTCTTTTGAAACCCCCATCATGGCTTTACAAACCAGTTCTCCAAATGATCTGGCATTATAAAAACGGCTTTGTAAAAAATCCATCAACTTGATCTGCGCAGGGCAAGCACCGGAAACGATTTGATAAAGCACAGTATCCGACGGTAAACTCATGAAATTTTTAGCATTCTGAAAGGGAGAACGACTCATCTTTTTTTCAAAAGCCGCTGTATGTTCCAGCAACACATCTACAATCTCGTTTTTCCCTGCTAATTTTTCTTTAAGCTGTGTAAAACGCATTCTGCCTTTCAGATACTCCTGTATCCAACCATTCAACATCTTATAGGATAAGGAAGACGCCTTCTCTTCTAACTGTTGCTGCCGTATTTCGTCAGGAATATAATTTTTGAAAAAATAAATTTCCCAACTGGACCAAAGCTGGCCATGCGTTTTGCATTCTTTAATAATATCAGTGTCTAAAACCGTAATACGCCGTTCCTGTACCAGATAGCGCGGCAGCCATTCCGTATAAAACGTAACCGCCTGTTGTAAAAATTGCCGTTTAGCACACCAAACAATAATATCTGCCGGATTCACCTTTTGAACATCCTGCACTAAAATAGGCTGATATTCCTTTTTTATTTGCGGCAGCAGCTTGCTAAACAGCTCATCTTGTTCTGTAACTGCTTCATTTCGCTGCATAGCTTTTTCATAACCTGCAATCGCACCTTCCAATATGGTCAATTCTTTTTCCATCGTTTCATAACTACCGCAAACGCGTATCGTTTCAGAAACCTTTTCCATACACTGCAGCAAGTACTGCAGCGAAGGAGAAAGGGAAGGCTGATTGGAAAAATACTGTTTTAATTGTTCTGCACGTCCATATGAAGTAAATTCTTCCGCACCGGAAATCAGCGTAAACATCCCCATTAAGTCAGTAGCAATTTCCACTTTATGTGCACTAAAATCCGTATACAAAACCATGCCGCTCTCTATTCCTTGATATCGCAGCATTTGCAGCAGCGCAAGCATAATCATAGAAGCATGCCTGGGGCCTCCGGTCATATCGATGTGCATTCGTACCGCATCATCTTGATGCGTCTGCATATACTGCTTGACAAAATCAAACATCCTCATAATGCTTGGCAATGCACCTTTCAGACTGCCATTGTTTTCCAATACGACGTTGTGAATAGGATAAGACGCTCCGGCAAATAACTCACAAAAATCAGAAAAACCGGCTTGGACATCATCCGACACAAACGCATAGACAGCATCAATTTTTTCTCCTTGTTGCTGCAGTTTCCACTCCAAATATTTAAGAGCCGTTTCCGACGTTTGCCGACATGTTTCACAAAAGCCATCATCACTGTGATACGTATGGGCCTCAGCATGATTTCGATACGGACTCATAACAAACGTAACCAAGTTATACAATCGTTCTCTCTCCTCGTATAATATATTTGTAAGCAAGATTTCCGCCTCGCTTACAGCATAAAAT
>CAVKEA010000013.1:0-46776 GCA_963655305.1 bacterium | reverse complement strand
TTAAAGGAAGTGAGAGTTGATAAGGAGCTTCCCATGTTGTATAATTGACGTGCGTGTATAGTGTGTTCATAACTCTATTTTACGCGCAATCCCGGGCTTTTTACAGTCCGGGATTTTGTTTTATTATGATCTTTTTGCAAACAAAAAAGAGGCCATCGCACAATTATGTGCGACAGCCCCTTGCAGGGAGGGAGTTTATCTATTCATTCTTTTTCGAGTTGTCGAAAAAAACGTATAGAATAAGGATTACCCATTTTTTCTAGTAAATGTGCCGTTTACAGAACCATAAAGAGGGTCATCCGCTGTAAAGAAAATCATAAGCAGTTCCTTTCTGGTGAAGATATCTTTATTATACCTCATTTGAATCTGGGCTTGTTACAGGTTCTAAATTATATATAATATAGGTTTCGCTTGCCTATTCACCGATTACGACAATTCAAAAAATTTCCGAAATTAAAAGAGATATGGGAAAAATTTGATATGCACTGAAATTTTCTTCTTGTTTTTTGATAGCGTTTGTGCTATCATATGGCTAGAATCTACAGGGAGAAATGTATGTACACAATTGAGTTTTACGAAAAAGAAAACGGCGAATCAGATGTTTGGGATTTTTTAGAAGAGCTCCGCATAAAGGCGCCTAAAAATAAGGATGCCCGTATCCAATTTAAGCAGATATCTTTTTACATCGACTTGTTAGCTCAAAACGGGACCAACCTGTCTGAGAATATTACCAAGCATCTGGAAGAAGATATTTGGGAACTTCGTCCTGGTAATAATCGAGTATTCTACTTCTATTATCGGGAAAATCATTTTGTCCTGCTGCATCATTTTAGAAAAAAGTCTCAGAAAACGCCTAAACGTGAACTTTCCCGCGCTAAAGCTGAACGAGATGATTACATTCGCAGAAAAGAGAGTGATTCATAATGAGAACTTGGCAAGATTATAAAAATTATGTAAAATCCATTGATCTTGAAAGTCAGCATGACATGGAACAAATTGAAGAATTAAGTTCCATTGTTTCCTCGATTATCAAACGGCGTAATGAATTAGGCATCAGTCAGAGAGCGTTGGCTGAACAATGTGGTATTCCGCAATCGTCCGTTGCTCGGATCGAGACCTTTAAGACAATGCCTAAACTCGATACCTTACTTAAATTGATGCGGCCTCTTGGTTTAAAAATTAAGGTTGCTGCAATCTAAACTGACTAAACTACTAGCTTATCATACGTATGAATTTGTTAATGATAGAATTTGAGTTTAATGGATGAACTCAAAACTCGCGTGATCTTGCAATGCTTGCATTTCAATTCAGTGTATTGATTAAACTGAAATCATCTGACTATACAACTCAATAGTATTTTGGAAAACCTTTAAAAGAAACGGTCAATTTATTTTTACGCTGATTTACACTTGATTTTCCACTATAAATCAGCTATACTCTTTTGTGATTGGAAATACGATTATTTTTCGAGTGTAATCGAGTATACTATAGAAAATTTACATTAAAAAAGATGCAATCTAGCGAGAATAAAATGGAAATAATTTAAAAATTTGTCATAATCCAGTGTCTATGCTGGATTGCGGCACTGTATAAGCGAAGCCCTTAGTTGTGGGTACATGGCTCATGGCTAAGGACTTTTTGTCGTATTTAGTTAGGTTTTTATGATTGCCAGGGGAATTGCCACATAGCGAATGAGCTGGAGCGTTCTCTTTCAAATGGGTTTCATACGGGGATACGCCGTGTCAAGCTGACGGAACAATGACCATTGCAGAATACGTATCCTGTTTAGCCTGTTCAGGTAATGAATTTTGGTTTATCATGTAGGTGACATCCTTTCTTTGTAGTCATTGGCTGGGTCACTTATATGGTACTAGAGAAAGTATGTCTTTTTCATGTCCATCGGATTATTTTTTAGTGAGAGTATTCGTAGGTATTACATGTTTCTACGCATTTTTTTCTGTTTATGAAATCACAAGCCACAAATGGAGTCCCCTATGAAGAACGAAATCAAGAAAATATATAAAAAAAATAGACGATTCTATATGGTTATTGGGGTGGTTTCCTGTATCATTGCGATGGCTCTGGGCGTTCAGCTGATTATCCTCAACGTCATCAATAATCGAAATTTTGATAATACATCGCTGCTTTTGTTAGATCGCGTTGTAGATGTGATAGAAAACAACGAGCAGAACGAAACAGCCTTGATTGATTCTTTGAAGGAAGACTATATCGTCCGGGCCAAAACGGTTGCTTATATCATTGATGCAAAGCCGGAAGCAGAGCATGACGTGAAGGAACTCAATAAAGTTGCATCTCTGGTATCGGTAGATGAAATTCATTTGTTCAATAAAAAGGGCGTTATTTATAGCGGCACGATTCCCAAGTATTGGGGCTATAGTTTTGATTCTGGTGAGCAGATATCCTTTTTCAAACCGATGCTGGCAAATCCATCGCTGACCCTTTGCCAGGACGTTACCCCCAATACATCCGAAGGGAAAAAAATGATGTATGCGATGACATGGGACGAAGCCGGGACACGTCTCGTAGAAGTGGGCATTGCACCGGTTCGATTGCTTCATGAACTAAAGCAAAATGAAATCGCGGAAGTAGTCAGTCGTATGCCGATGTATGAAGGCATGAAAATTTTTGTGGCCAATCGAGAAACGGGAGAAATATATGGGGCTACGGATAAGGATAAAGTCGGGAAAAAATTAGATGATATCGGCATTATCCGTAAAAATGATCCCAACGATTTGCATAAAGGGACAGCCTATATAGATGGAGAAAAATACAAGCTTTCCTTCCGCTTTTCCGGGCCCTATACTGTCGGTGTGGCTTGGTCTGCAGCGGCTACGACTAAAAATAATGCGATGGCTTTGGCACTAGTGGGTGGTTACTTAGTGCTGGCGGCTTTGATTATTGTCTATATGCTGGTCAAAATCTTGAAAGCGAGAGAAGAACGAGATAATCAGTTTGATATCCTGTTGTCTATGTCGGAAATTTATCAGAGTATGTATTTGATTGATTTGAAACAAGATACCTATGTGGATTATTCCGCTTATACCAAACAGCCTAAAAAGAGAGTGGCCATGGCGGACGCCGAACGTTGGTTGTATCGCTTTATGGAGTATCAAACAGCTGACGAAGATAGAGACGTAGTGCGGCGATTTGTAGACCTATCTACGATTACCAGACGGATTCGCCGTAAAAAAATTATTTCTTTAGACTATTTGACAACAGAAAACCGCTGGTTCCGTGCGTCTTTTGTCGTTATAAAACGTCGTTTCGCCGGAGGTCTCAGCACGCTGCTGTTGACGATCCGTGATATCGATAGTGAAAAACGAAAAGAAGAATCGCTGCTCTATGCGTCTCATACAGACGAACTTACCCAGTGCCGCAATCGGCGAGCCTATCTGGAAGACGTGCAGATGACGCTGGCAATGCATATACCTTTCGTCTATATCTCTATGGATGTGAATGGACTGAAACTGGTCAATGATACCCGTGGGCATGAGGCAGGTGACGAACTCCTGAAAGGGGCTGCTTTCTGTATGAAACAGTGCTTTGGCAGCTATGGTAAAGTATATCGCATGGGCGGCGATGAATTTGCGGCTATTCTGGTGGTGGATACGGAACGATTGAAGTATATCCGGCAGGATTTCGAAGAAACGGTCAATAAATGGGAAGGACGCTTGGTATCCCAGCTCCATGTAGCATGCGGCTATGTATGCAGCCAGGATGTCAACTGGACAACGATGAAAGATATTGAAAGAATCGGTGACCAAAGAATGTATGCGGACAAAGAAGCCTATTACAACCTGCCGGAAAATAATCGAAGAAAACGCTAAGCGGCGTGACTAGGGCGTGCTTTTTGGTCTCTTGTATCTCACAAAATTTGTGGAGGTATGGATTCATGAGTAAACTATTTCTGCCAAGTTGTAAAGTAAAAAAGCAATTCGGCAGTGCGAGCGAAAAATTAAAAAATTATCTTGAAAAAACGCAGGCCGTAGAAACAGTTGGCTGTTGTAAGGTATGCTGCAATAAAACGACTAAAGAAGATACTGCCGTTGTCATTTGCAATAACTGCGCCGCCATTATGGAAGAAAGCAGCCTGGTTTCAAAGATAGAGTTTGTCTGGGAGATGATTGATCATGATGATACGTTTGTTTTTCCAGACTATCAGGGAGAATCGATGACGATTCAGGATTGTTGGCGTGCCTATGAAAAAAGAAATGTACAAGATGCCATTCGCTCTCTGCTGCGCAAAATGAATATTCATGTCGTTGAATTAGAAGAAAATCACGAACAAACTACATTCTGCGGTGCCGATTTGTTGGAAGAATGTACCGATGCAGAAAAGAAATTTGCACCTAACCGATATGTAGTAGAGGGAGCGAATATGTACCATCCGATCCCAAAGGAAGAAGAAGACATTTGGCTGAAAAACTACTGCAAACAAATAAAAACAGATACAGTTGTCTGTTACTGCATGGCTTGCCTGAATGGAATCCAAAGAGGCGGAAAAAAAGCGGTACATTTACTTGAACTCCTTTTCCCGGAGTAACGTAATGAGTGATTGTCGGAAAAGAAATACGAAAGATGCGAGCAGACGAAAGAAACGTCACAATATATCTTATAGCAGCATCGGTTCACGGCTTTGATAGTATACTGTATGATGCCAAGTATGGTGCTAAGTTGAAATGTGAAACTATGTTGAATGTATTGCAGTAAAAAGAACAATGGCTGCGTCCAGGAACAATCCGGGCGCAGCCATTTTGCTATATGGTATGGTATTTTTAGGAGAAATTAGGGGGATTTTTATTTTTGCTGTAATTCTGCTTGTATGTTTTTGGCTGCCTGGACCATATTTTTCAAGCTGGCAACGGTTTCTACTGCACCACGGGTTTTTAAGCCGCAGTCTGGATTGACCCACAAATGTTCAGACGGGATTTTTTTCAGCATCAGACGGAGGGCGGCTTCGATTTCTTCTACGCTGGGGACGCGCGGTGAATGGATATCATAGACGCCGGGGCCGACTTCTGTTTCAAAATGGTGTTCGAGCAGGCTGTCGAGAATTGTCAGTTTGGAACGAGACGCTTCAAAGGTGATGACATCGGCGTCCATGGCATCGATTTCGGGGATGATGTCTTCAAATTCACTGTAGCACATATGCGTGTGAATTTGGGTTTCCGGCTTTACGTTGGCATGACAAAGACGGAAGGCGCGGATGGCAAAATCCAGATAGTCGCTGTACCAATCGGCATGACGCAGCGGCAGTTTTTCCCGCAGGGCTGCTTCGTCAATCTGAATGATGCGGATGCCGGCAGCTTCGAGTTCCAGCACTTCTTCACGAATGGCAAGGCCAATCTGGTACATCATTTCCTGCGTAGATATATCTTCCCTTGGGAACGACCAGTTCAGGATAGTGACAGGGCCGGTCAGCATCCCTTTCACGTCTTTACTTGTCAGAGAATTGGCGTAGCGGATGTAGTCGGTAGTAATGGATTTTTTGCGCTTAACGTCGCCAAACACGATTGGCGGCTTGACGCCTCTTGTACCGTAAGACTGGACCCAGCCATTGGCTGTAAAAACGTAGCCCGAAAGGTTTTCACCGAAGAATTCTACCATGTCGTTGCGTTCGAATTCCCCATGCACGAGGACATCCAGGCCGATGCGTTCCTGCAGGGCGATGCAGTCACGAATGAACCCTTTGGCTGTGCTGCGGTATTCGTCTTCGCTGATTTCACCTTTGCGGAATTTTTTGCGGTTTTCTTTGACTTCTTTTGTTTGTGGGAAAGAGCCGATCGTCGTGGTAGGAAGCAGGGGGAGATGCAAGAGCTTTTTCTGTTTTTTCAACCGTTCTCTGCGCGGTACCGTACGGGTGAAGTCTGCATCTGTAAGTGCTGCGACTTGTCGCTGTACCTCGGCATCGGTTCGCAGTTCGCTGGTCTTAAAAAGTGTCTGGTTCTGCAGATAGCGTGGGTCCGTTGTATAATCCGTGAGTTCGGCGAGAGCGCAGAGTTCGTGCATTTCTTCGAGCTTTTCATAGGCAAAAGAGAAATGACGGGTCACTTCAGCAGGCAGCTGAGGTTCATTTTCTACGGTATACGGTACATGGAGCAGCGAGCAGGACGTGCTGAGAACGAGATTTGCCGTATATTGCTTTAAATCTGCAATTTTTTCCAGTATGTTCTTATAGTCTGTACGCCAGATGTTTTTCCCGTTGATGAGTCCGGCAAATAAAATTTTATCCTGCGGGAACCCATTGTTTTTGATGAGTTCTGCTGTCTTTTTGCCTTCGATACAGTCCAGGCCGAGTCCGTCAAATGGCAGTGCACAGAGTTCTTGGTAGCAGTCTCGTACGTCACCGAAATACGTCTGGAGAAGCACTTTGACAGTGCCTTTTTCTTTTAGCAGGGACTGATAAAGCTGGCAAAACAGTGCGATATCGTCTGGGGTGAGGTCCATGACGAGATAGGGTTCATCGATTTGCAGCCATTCGATACTATTTTTTTCGCATTGCTGCAGCGCGTCGGCATATGCCTGCAGGATTGCTTCTGTAAAGTCTGCCGTGCGTTTTTTGCCTGTAAAGCTGGCGAGCTTCAAAAACGTGAACGGTCCGATGATGACTGGTTTTGTTTCGATGCCCAGTGTTTTGGCCTGCCGATAACCATCCAAAAACGCATCCGAACGAAGCTGCAGCTGCATATCATCATCGAGTTCCGGTACCATATAATGATAATTTGTATTGAACCATTTCTTCATGGAAAAAGCCTTTACGTCGCCATGTGTTCCTTGATAGCCGCGGGCCATGGCAAAATAGGTATCAATAGCGGAAAGCCCAAGTTTCACATATCTTTTGGGAACAGCATTCAGCATATAAGCAGCGTCCAACATACCGTCATACAGGGAAAAATCATTGGATGGGATAAAGTCCGCACCGTTCTTCTGCTGACGCAGCCATTGTTCTTCCCGCTGTTGCTGGACCGTTGCCTGCAGTTCCTCGACAGTCGCTTCACTGCGGAAATAACGTTCTGTGGCAAATTTTAGTTCTCTATGGATTCCGATACGCGGAAATCCGGTAATAGAATATTTCATAGTCATTAGGTTCCTCCTTTAAAAGTATCTTTTTTAAAGTATACTTGAGAAAAATATACTTGTATAATACGAAAAAACACCAGTTTATGATAGGATAAATCTATAGCAACTGGTGTTTTGCGCAATAAAAAATATGATGTAATCAGGGTATGGGGAAATATCTGAAAACATGAAGCCCAAGATAGCGGTTTGACAATCGAAGTATAAAAAACTTCTTCATAGATACAGGTCCTAAAAGCTATCAGTGAATACATTGCCCTTAAAACCCAATAATCGGGAGAAGAAACAGTGATGAATATCACTTGCATTTCTGAAGAAGTCTATAAAATTTTTTCTATGACCGCTGGTAGTACTTAGACAGATACGCCTATCCGATTGCGTATGTTCCTGGCAATTGTCGAAAAAATTATAATCTGTTACAATGAGCTCAAGAAAGGAGATATACGTATGACCAAGGAGCAGGAGGCAGTGTGGCATGAAATATAATCTTCCGGAAAGGGTATTGCGAGATATTGCACGATTTGCAGAAAAACATCATATACAGCGAGTCATTTTGTTTGGTTCTCGTGCCAGAGGGACGAATACAGAACGGAGCGATATTGATATTGCAGTATGCGGCGGAGATTTCGATGGATTTTACTGGGATATTAAGGAACATGTACATTCTCTCTTGTGGTTTGATGTCGTCTAAATAGATACGGGCATTTCAGAAGAACTGCAGCGTGAATTAGAACGGGATGGGGTGACGATTTATGAAAAAATTAGATAACTTTGCGAAGTGTTTGCATGTATTAACGCAGGCAGATTTTGCCAAAGCGGATGAGGATGAAATCTATCGTACCGGTATTGTCGGGCAGTTTCATCAGACTTTTGAACTGGCTTGGAAAGCACTGCAGCAAGTACTGCGGATTCATGGTGTACAACTTGCTGAAACCGGTTCGCCGAGAGAAATTTTGCAGCTTGGTTATAAAGTCGGTTTTTTGGGACAGCCAGATGTATGGCTTTTAATGCTGAAAAAACGAAATCTTTCTGTATATATATATAATGAGGATGAAATCGACGAACTTCTTGTACTGATTCGGGATAGTTTTGTTCCTGTTTTCTTGGAATTGGAGAAGACATTAAAACAAAAATTGGCAGAAGCGAACCCAATGTAATGTGCGCAACGATGCAATAAAAACAAAAGTCATGAACGGGTATGTAAAAACGGGTCATGACTTTTGTTTTTTTAGTTTATATAATGTATGTTTTCAGTAAATGATAAGATAGAAATGTTTGATGGCTTGCAGCAAACGGGATGGAACCTGTGGTGGATTTGTTTTTTTGCATTTGGAAAAATGGCAGAGCTAAACGATTCAAGAAGTACGCAGCAAAGTGCGTTACGCATGATGGTATATATAAATGTAATAGCTAATAGGCATCTTATTACATTTATATATATGCAAAAATAGAGACAAATATAACTTTACGCTTTTTAGATAAAATCGTATAATAAGGGGCAAATATAGGATATAAAAAAGAAAAATAACACTATTTTGTCCTTTTTTTGTTATTTTTTCTACTTACTGGCTGATATATATATTAGATATAGCGAATAAAAACACAAATACGATATAATTGTTTTAAGTCCAGTTTGACAGCTGCAACGTAGTATTTGAATTGTTTCATATATAGTTTTATTGTTTGAGTACGGCGTGTACGATAATGAGTTGATGAAGAATTAAATATAGCTGTGGACTGTCAGATATAGTTGCGTTTTTACAGACCGTGCATATCAGTTCCAGTGTTTGTTCGTATGGTATGCTTGAAGTGATAGAGCTCGATATATCCCATAGCAATATAGGATTGCAGCATATGGGTAACAACACACTGGCATCCCGATTTGGTGCATGGCAACTTGAAGCTTCTTACTTTTAGATGCGATAGATGACATATTTTTCGCACAGATGATGCAAATCTGTAGAAAGGACCACCTCATGGCTATTACACTTGGAAAAGAAGATAAAGTAAAAAAAGTTGTTGGCAGTATTATCAATGATTATACGAATGCGACGGGTATTGCGTGCGTGTACGTAGATATCAAAGGCCGGGAACGATCCAGCAAATATAACTTTACCAAATTTTGTCAATTTATGCGCAGCATTCCGGCATTTCGCATGAAGTGTTACCAATGTGACCTGTGCGGCGGCTTAGAAACGTTTAAAAATCAGTCTTGCTGCCCCTATCGGTGCCATGCGGGGCTGGTGGATTTTGCGATTCCCATTGTTCACGAAAACCAGCTTCATGGGTTTATTGTATCAGGGCAGATGGCATCTCCGGATACAAGAATTCCGTATATGCAGGATGCTACAAAATGGGAAGAAGATACGCATGCGTTTAAATATTTTAAATCGGTACCACAGTATCGATATGAAGAAATTATGAGTGCGTCACGAGTTCTCAATACGTTGACGACTTGCTATTTTCCATTTAGTGAACATCATTTGGATATGGCATATGCTACGCAGGATATTGGCGAAAAAATGGAAGATGATGAACTAAAGTCGATTAAGCGAGTAGAAATTCGTAAAACCGTCGCCTATATCAAATCCCATTTAAGTTGTAATTTATCGCTGCGGACGATTGCGGAAGAGGTCTTTTTGAGTGAATCCTATCTTTCCAAGTTGTTTAAACAAGAGATGAACATGAACCTGATGCAGTATATCAATCAGTGCCGAGTTGCAGAAGCTGAAAAAATACTGCGCACTTCTAAATCATCTGTCGATATGATCAGCCGCCATTTAGGATACCACCGTACGAGTTACTTTTGTAAAATTTTTAAGCAATATACAGGGGAAACGCCGCACGCATATCGCAAAAAATTTGATATCCGTTAGGCTGGTTTCCCAGAGGAGATGAAAACGATGGGAAATTGCCATTATCGATATATGACATCGGAAGCCGTGACTGAAGGCCATCCGGATAAGATTTGCGACCAAATTTCAGATGCGATTTTGGATGCTTATTTACAGCAGGACAGTCATGCCTATGTAGCTGTGGAAGCGTTTGTTTCTGGTAACGTGCTGACGATTGCCGGAGAAGTGACATCTACGGCGCAGGTCCATATTACGGAAACGGCTCGCCAAGTGATTCGGCGTATTGGCTATACAGACCCTGCATTGGGATTTACGGCAGATACGTGCCTGATTTTTACGAATGTGCATCAGCAGTCGCCCGATATTGCCCAAGGTGTTGTGAAACAAGATGACGACACGATTGGAAGCGGCGATCAGGGCATTATGTACGGCTATGCGACGAATGAAACGGCTAACTACATGCCGATTACTGTCAACTTGGCACAAGAATTGGTGCGGCGGCTCGATTGGGTTCGCCATCATACGGAATTGGGGAAAATCCTGCGTCCAGACGGCAAATCCCAAGTGACGATGGAGTTTGATGCAGCCGGAAACCCCATAGGCATTCATAGTGTAGTCATAGCAGCCCAGCATGGGGAAGCAATTGAAACAGCGGCGCTGCAGCAGATTATCCGCCAAGTAATTATTGACCCTGTTTGCGGTTCGTGGCTTCGCCCGCAGACTGCGATTCATATCAACGGGACCGGAAGGTTTGTTATCGGCGGCCCTGTCGGTGATACGGGCTTGACGGGACGTAAACTGATGGTAGATACGTATGGGACCATTGCCAAGCATGGCGGCGGTGCCTTTTCTGGTAAGGACGCTACGAAAGTAGACCGGAGCGCTGCCTATATGGCACGGTATGTTGCCAAGCATATTGTAGCTGCCGGATTTTGCGACCGCTGTGAAGTGTCTGTTGCATATGCTATCAGCGGCATGTATCCGGAAGCCGTGCAAATCCATACGTTTTGTTCGGAACATATTCCCAAACCGCTCATTGAAAAGGCTGTTGCGCAGACCTTTTCCTTTGCTGTCGGCGATATTATCAAGCAGTTGGATTTACGCCGTCCGCAGTTCAGCAAGACAGCTGTCTATGGTCATTTTGGCAGAGAAAACGAAGGATTTGCCTGGGAACGCCTCGATAAAGTGGCAGCATTACAGGCGGCAGCAGGCCGGTAGATAAGAGAATACCCAATGATTACAGCAACAAGTATATAGGTTGCTGTAATCATTTTTTTTTGCTAAAAAAATGTCATTTCCCTATCAAAAAAGTGTTATTTCAAGGTAACGATGATAATTAAGTGATATTGTTTGATGATATAATCATCTCGAAACATCGAATTGCAGTTTATGCATGCTGTCAAATATAGCAATGAGATGGACTACGTTTCAGTGAAAATATAAGGAGGCTTATAGCAATGGATGTATTAGCAAAAGGTTTTACTCAACCGACAGACCGTATTAAGGCCCTGAAAAATGCAATTTATGATGCAACCCCGACAGTAGAAGCAGATCGTGCTGAATTGGTTACTGCGTCGTATAAAGAAACAGAAGGATTGCCAATTATTATTCGCCGTGCGAAAGCGGTAGAAAAGATTTTAACGGAAATCCCTATTGCAGTTCGCGACAATGAATTGATTACAGGTTCTCTTACAGTCAGTGTACACGGCTGCCAGATTTATCCGGAATATTCATTTGACTGGGTAGAAAAAGAATTTGATACGATGGCTACTCGTATGGCCGACCCCTTTGAAATTCCGAAAGATACGGCAAAACGGCTGCACAACGCATTTTTGTACTGGCCTGGCAAAACGACAAGTGACTTGGCAACGAGTTATATGTCTCAGCCTTGCTTGGATGCACAGAACAATGGCGTATTTACAGTAGGCAACTATTATTTTAATGGCGTTGGTCATGTTTGCGTCGATTACGGCAAAGTACTGGCAAAAGGTTTTTCCGGTATTATTATGGAAGCCGAAGCGCAAAAAGCTAAATTATCCGGCGCGGTTCCAGCCGATATTAAAAAACGTGATTTCTATGACGCTGTTATTATTACATACAAAGCAGCGATTACCTATGCGCATCGGTATGCCGATCTTTGCGATCAGTTAGCAGCCCGCGAAAGTAATCCGACCCGCAAAGCGGAATTGACGCAAATCGCAGCAAACTGCCGCCGTGTTCCGGAATTCCCGGCAACTACTTGGTGGGAAGCACTGCAGTCCTTCTGGTTTGTACAGTTGATTCTTCAGATTGAATCCAGCGGCCACTCCATTTCTCCGGGACGCTTTGACCAGTATATGTATCCGTATTTGGAAGCAGATAAAACAATCAGCAAAGAATTTGCGCAGGAATTGCTAGACAACGTTTGGATTAAATTCAACGATTTGAACAAAACACGTGATGCTGTTTCTGACCAGGCATTTGCTGGGTATGCTATTTTCCAGAATATCCAATGCGGCGGTATTGATGAAGATGGCGTAGACGCTACGAATCCGCTTTCCTATATGATGATTGACGCAGCGGCTCATGTTGCGATGGCAGCACCGTCCTTCTCTATTCGCTATTCCAACAAAACACCGGATGAATTCTTATATCGGGCATGCGAACTGGTTCGTTTAGGCTATGGCTATCCGGCTATGTACAATGATGAAGTTATTATCCCAGCTATGATGAACCGCGGCATTCCACTTCGTGACGCGCGCGGCTACTGCATCATCGGCTGCGTAGAACCTCAGGTTCCTCATAAGACAGAAGGCTGGCATGATGCGGCATTCTTCAACATTGCCAAAGTATTGGATATTACCCTTCATAACGGCCGCAATGGTCAAGTTCAGCTTGGGCCCAAAACTGGCGAAATGAAAGATTTCAAAAATTTAGGCGAATTGATGGCTGCCTACAAGAAACAGATGGAATACTTCGTCAAATTGTTGGTAGAAGCGGATAATGCTGTTGACTATGCACATGCAGAACGCGCACCATTGCCGTTTGAATCCGCTTTGGTTGATGATTGCCTTGGCCGCGGGATGTCTATGCAGGAAGGCGGCGCTATTTACAACTTCACAGGCCCGCAGGCATTTGGCGTAGCTGATAATGGGGACTCTTTTGCCGCTATTCAGAAACATGTCTTTGAAAACGGTGAAGTTTCGATGGCAGAATTGCAGGAAGCAATGGATCACAACTTTGGCTATCCTGATGAAACTGGTAAATTGGCAACATGGTTCGGCACAGGCTGCTGCGCTGCTGCTGGCAATACATCGCTGTCAGGCATGGATGAACGCCAGATTTACGAAGCTGTTAAGAAAATCCTTACTGCCAACGGCAGCATTGATATTAACGAATTGCAGCAGAGCCTGCAGGGCGGCACGACGCAGAATGCAGCACCGGCTGCAACAGGCAACAATGCTCGGTATCAGCAGATTAAACGCATCATGGAAAACACGACATGGTTTGGTAATGATGATGATGTAGTTGATATTATTACTCGCGAAGCAGGTCAGATTTATGCCCGCGAAGTACAGAAATATAAAAACCCGCGCGGCGGCCAGTTCCAGGCAGGGTGCTACCCCGTATCTGCAAACGTTCTCTTTGGTAAAGATGTTGCACCGCTTCCAGACGGCCGTCTGGCATGGACGCCGCTTGCCGATGGTGTTTCCCCGCGTGCAGGTTGTGATACGAATGGCCCGACAGCAGCTGTTATGTCTGTTGCCAAATTGGAACATGAAACATTCTCCAATGGTACGTTGTACAACCAGAAATTCAGCCCGTCCGCTCTTGCCGGCGATGAAGGCTTGAAACGGTTTGCAGCTCTTTGCCGTGCATACTTTGACAACAAAGGCATGCATGTACAGTTCAACGTTATTGATAAAGCTACCTTGGTAGATGCACAGAAACATCCAGAACAGCATAAAGACCTGGTCGTTCGTGTTGCCGGCTATTCTGCACAGTTTATTTCTTTGGCTAAAGAAGTTCAGGATAACATTATTGACAGAACAGAATTTGAATTTTAATCCCTCTGTGGATTGCCTGTCTGAGAGGGGATGAAAGATACATGTCTACGGTAACGATTGATTATCAAGCAGAAGGCGATGTATTTGATATTCAGCGTTTTTCCTTAAACGATGGTCCGGGTATTCGTACTATCGTATTCCTAAAGGGATGCCCTCTTTCATGCTGGTGGTGCAGCAATCCAGAATCGCAGCGGCGTCGTCCCGTTGTTATGTATAATGAAAGTGAATGTGTGCACTGCAGACGCTGTGAAAGCGTCTGCACGCAGCACGCAGTCCGTTTTACCGATGATGGTGTGCGTCATTTTGATTATCATACGTGCATCGGACAGGGAGACTGCGCGGCAGCGTGCCCTGTAGGTGCATTGGTCATGAAAGGCCACCGCATGCGGGTGGGTGAACTGATTGAAGTACTCAAGAAAGATCGCTCTACCTTTCGGCATTCCGGCGGCGGCGTAACGTTATCCGGCGGCGATCCATTCATGCAGCCTGATTTTGCTTGTGAATTGTTCAAGGCTTGTAAAGCCCAAGGCTGGAATACAGCTATTGAAACAGAAGGGTGTGCAGAACCTTGTGATATTTTAAAGGTCATTCCGTATGTTGACACCATTTTGATGGATATCAAACATATGGATCCAGAAAAGCACCGGTTGTTTACGGGTGTATCCAATGAACTTATTTTGAACAACGCGAAAAAGATATCTGCATTTGCGCCGATTACAGTGCGTGTTCCGGTGATACCTAAATTCAACCATTCGGAAGCAGAAATACAGGCTATTGCAGAATTTGCCGCTTCGCTGGGGAATGTACGCTGTGTACATTTGCTGCCGTATCATGCATTAGGAGAAAGTAAATATAAAATGATGGGGATTGAATATAAAATGAATCGACTCAGTGCCCAGTCATTAACCAATCAAGATTTAGAAAAATATCGGCCCATTGTCGAACAGGCAGGCGTGCGCTGTCGGATTGGGGACGAATCATAAGGAGGGTCATATATGGATCAGGAATTATTAGAAAAAGTTATGAACCAGGTCAAAGCAGAGCTGAATGGACAGACGAGCCAGGCAGCTGCTCCCGCTGCTCCTGCCAATGATGGCACGAAAGGCGATGCATCTGGTATTAATCATGCAGTAGGAAGAACGGAATTTGTTGGCACGGCGATTGGGGATACGATCGGCTTAGTCATTGCCAGTGTCGATCCGATGCTCAAAGATTCTATGAAATTGGGCAAATTCCGCTCTATTGGTATTATTGGCGGCCGTACAGGCGCAGGCCCGCAGATTATGGCTGTGGATGATGCTGTAAAAGCGACGAACACAGAAGTTATTTCTGTTGAACTGCCTCGTGATACGAAAGGCGGCGCTGGCCATGGTTCGTTGATTATTATTGGCGCAGAAGATGTATCTGATGCCCGCCGCGCTGTCGAAACAGCACTGCAGGCTGTACCAAAATATTTCGGCGATGTATACGGCAATGATGCCGGCCATTTGGAATTCCAGTATTCCGCAAGAGCCAGCTACTGCTTGGAAAAAGCACTGGGTGCCAAATTTGGCAAAGCATTCGGCATGACGTGTGCCGGCCCGGCTGCCATTGGCGTCGTATTGGCTGATACAGCTGTTAAAGCCGCCAATGTAGAAGTCGTAGGCTACTCGTCTCCTGGCAATGGCGGCACCAGCTTCTCCAACGAAGTTATTTTGTGCTTCAGCGGCGATTCCGGCGCAGTACGCCAGGCTGTCAAAGCAGCGATTGCTGTAGGTAAGAAATTGTTAGGTGCGTTAGGTGACGAACCCAAATCGACAACGACACCGTATATTTAATAGATAGAAATCCATCAGTTTAGATTACAGTGCATTAGATTAGGAGGAAATCATAATGACAAATGAAGCATTGGGAATGGTAGAAACAAAAGGCTTAGTAGGCTCTATTGAAGCAGCAGATGCAATGGTAAAAGCAGCTAACGTTACATTAATTGGCTATGAAAAAATCGGTTCCGGCTTGGTCACGGTTATGGTTCGCGGTGATGTAGGCGCTGTTAAAGCTGCAGTAGATGCCGGCGCTGCATCGGCTAAGGTAGTCGGTGAAGTGGTATCCGTTCATGTTATTCCTCGTCCTCATACAGATGTGGAAAAAATTCTTCCTCATTTGGACTAACGCCCGGCGAGGTGATATGTAGTGGATATCAATGGAAATGATTTTCGCAGGGTTGTTTTGCAGGCAATATACAACGTACTGGCAGAAGAAAAACAGAAACAGCAGGCAGTACGCCTTGTATACGTTGTCTTTCCCCATTCCTTTGATGGTCCATGGCACATACAACAACAAGAGCTGGCAAAAGGAGATGTGTTGACGGCAGTTATCCCGGATGACTGGCCGCAGGATAGAGTCTGCTGTTTCATGGCAGACTCTCCTTTTAGCCATGTTATCAAACGGACAGAAGCAGCTTCTCTTTCCCTGGCAGGGGCGCTGACGATATATCCGGCAGTATCGCATACATTTGCGGCTAAAGCTGCGTTGTGCATATATGATACGTTTACAATGAAGTGGTTTGGACGCTGCCTTTCTGAAGGCGGTCAAGTGCATTTGATGCTGCACGGCCTGCAGAAGTTTACAGGGAAAGAACCGGACGCATATGTACAGCGGATTCTTTCGTATTATAAAATCCTGTTGACCTACGGTGTGACGATTGGTGCATATCCAGGCAGACAGGCAGATACGAAAATCAGTCGTATATCCAGCCAGCCTCAAGTTGCTCCGTCTGCTGTTTTGCGAAGTCATGTTATTACAGCATCGGATGTATCTTCATATACACCAGGCACACGCATTACAATTGCGCTGGATGCTGTAGTTACGTCCTTGGCACAAGAGGAAGCAGAACACCGCCAGATTTCATTTGTGCGTTCATCATACTAGACCAAAGGCAGGGAAAAACACATGGAAAAAGCATTAGGACTTGTAGAAGTAAAGGGACTGAGCAGTGCTGTTGAAGCTGCCGATGTGATGGTCAAAGCTGCCAATGTTACGCTGGTAGAGTTGGAAGCAGCTCGCGGCAGCGGCATGATGACTGTCAAAGTAACCGGCGATGTAGGTGCCGTCCGTACAGCCGTAGAAGCAGGCCGTGCGTCGGCAATGGCTGATGGCTCATTAGTTTCTGTTGATATGATTGCCCGTCCCAACGAAGATACGGCACGCGTTTTTGTCCGCAATACAACGGCAAAGCAACGTCCGAATTTTTATGGACAGCGCGAAGAGGCAGAACCAAAGACAACCGCTGCTGCATCGGCAGCAGAACCGACGGCAGCGGCTGCTATGGTTCATGAAACGGTTGCGGATACCGTGACAGATGGGACTGTTTCATCGGAGAAACCAACGGATACCAATGAATCGTCTGTGCCTTCCGCTAAAGATACAGACAGCAGCCATGAAAAAAAGCCGCTGACGGCGAAGAAAACAACACGGCGTACAAGACGGACGAGAAATACAAAAAAGGCAAAGACAACAAAGACGACGTCCCCAACGACACCTGACGTATCGGATACAGATACGACATCTCATACATAATTTTAAGAAGGTAATACTATGAAAATAGCAAAAGTAACTGGTTCTGTCGTTTCCACTAAAAAAGAAGACAGCTTGGTCGGTTCCAAACTGATGGTAGTCCGGTTTGAATCCAGTGACGGCGTTCCCTATGGAAACGAGGAAGTTGCCGTTGATTATGTGGGTGCCGGTATAGGTGAAATTGTATTGGTAGCCAGCGGTTCTGCCGTCCGCACGGCCCAGGCAATGCATGGCAAACCGATCGATTTGGCTATTGTTGGCATTATAGACTACTTGAATTCATAATACGATAAAAAATGATAGGAGGCACTATCATGGCAAGTGAAGCATTAGGAATGGTAGAAACCAAAGGGCTGGTAGGCTCTATTGAAGCAGCAGATGCAATGGTTAAAGCTGCAAATGTATATTTGATTGGCTATGAAAAAATCGGTTCCGGTTTGGTAACCGTCATGGTTCGCGGTGACGTAGGCGCTGTTAAAGCAGCGGTAGATGCCGGCGCAGCTTCAGCGAAAGCCGTTGGCGAAGTCGTATCCGTCCATGTTATTCCTCGTCCTCATACAGATGTGGAAAAAATTCTTCCTCATTTAAATACGACTCCGGAACCAACTGCTGAATCATAAGAAATCATTCAGTAGGAAAGGAGCATTTGCTCATGAGTCAGACGAATTTAGCTAGTATTTTAACTAAAAAAATACTGGATAATGTAGCATATTTTGAAAATTTTAAAATTAAGATTGGCGTATCCAACCGGCACGTGCACGTAAGCCGTGCCGACTTGGATATCTTATACGGTAAGGGATATGCACTTACTAAAAAAAGCGACTTGGGACAGCCAGGGCAGTTTGCCGCAAAAGAAACGGTAACGGTCAAAGGACCGAAAGGTGAAATGCAGCATGTTCGTATTTTAGGACCTGTACGGTCGCAAAGCCAAGTGGAAATTAGTAAAACGGATAGTTTCCGTTTGGGCATTAAGGCACCGATTACGCTGTCAGGCCAGTTAGATGGAACGCCTGGCGTTACGTTAATCGGACCCAGAGGCACGGTCGTTTTAAAGCAAGGCGTTATTATTGCAAAACGGCATATTCATATGACCCCGGCGCAGGCAGCAGAACGGCAGCTGCACGATGGACAAATCGTCAATGTCGAAACATTTGGCGAACGGCGCGGCGTATTAGGCGATGTGGTCATTCGCGTATCAGATACAGCCGGACTGGAAATGCACATTGATGTAGATGAAGCAAATGCCTGCTCACTCAGCAACAAAGATTACGTTATGATTAGTCCTGTACGATAAGGAGTGTACGCCTATGAAGATGGACAACAACATATTGGCGGAATTTGCTTCTTTAGTAGCATCTGGCGAAGTTCGCCTGTTTGAAGGCCCGTTAAAGGTAGGCGTGGACCTGGGCACGGCAAATATTGTTATGGCAGTCGTAGACAGCCATAACAAGCCTGTCGCCGGCATGACTATTCCATCTACCGTTGTTCGCGATGGCATTGTTGTAGATTATGTAGGTGCTGTGCGGGCTGTACGGATGATGAAAAGTGCCTTGGAAGAAAAGCTGGGCGTCGAGCTGACTAAGGCAGCAACAGCGATTCCACCGGGAATTTTAGAGGGCAATGTACGATGCATTGCCAACTGTGTCGAAGGCGCGGACCTAGAAGTCACGCAGGTTATGGATGAACCTACAGCAGCGGCTGCTGTTTTGCAGATACAAGACGGAGCCGTAGTGGATGTTGGCGGCGGTACGACAGGTATCAGTATTCTGCAAGACGGCAAGGTCATTTATACGGCAGATGAAGCCACAGGCGGGACTCACATGTCGCTGGTATTGGCCGGATATTATGGCATTTCATTTGCAGAAGCGGAAACATTAAAAAAAGATGCGGCTAAAGAACAAGAAGTATTTCCTGTCATTCAACCTGTTGTCGAAAAAATGGCGTCTATCGTACAGCGATTTGTTACAGGTCATGACGTATCTAATATATATGTAGTAGGCGGTGCCTGCTGCTTTAACGAATTTGAAACTATTTTTGAAAAAATCCTGCATATTCCGACATGGAAACCGAATGACTGCTTATTTGTTACGCCATTGGGAATTGCAGTAAATCAATAAAACGGAGGTACGTACTATGAGCACGACGATTGATCCGGAAGTCCTGCAGCAACTTGTTGCCCAGGCAGTACAACAACTCAAAAATAATAATATAGTAGCAGCCAATACGGCAGCTGCACCGGCACAAGCTGATGAATATGGCGTATTTGGCTCGATGGATGCTGCGATTGATGCATCGGCGAAGGCACAACATACGCTGCTGTTCCAGACACCGACCCAGCGTAAACAATGGGTAGATGTAATTCGCGAAACATGCCTGAAAAAAGAAAATATGGAAATGATGTCCCGTATGGCTGTAGAAGAAACAGCGATTGGCCGCTATGAAAATAAAGTTATCAAAAATACGGCAGCTGCTAAATATACACCGGGCATTGAAGATTTGACGACGGATGCACGCACTGGGGAACATGGGTTGGTATTGTTTGAATATTGCCCGTTTGGTGTTATTGGGGCTATTACGCCGACGACGAACCCGACAGAAACCATCATCAACAACTCTATCTGCATGATTTCCGGCGGCAACACCGTTGTTTTCAGCCCGCATCCGCGCGCTAAAAAAACATCTGTATTTTTGGTTCAGTTGTTAAATAAAGCATTGTATGAAGCGGGTGCGCCGCTGAACATGATTACGATGGTACGTGAACCGTCTATCGACGCAACAAACGAAATGATTGCCAGCCCGAAAGTCCGCATGGTAGTCGCTACCGGTGGCCCTGGCATTGTTAAAAAAGTTCTTTCGTCCGGTAAAAAAGCAATTGGTGCTGGCCCTGGCAATCCGCCGGTTGTTGTTGATGAAACGGCAAACATTGAACAGGCTGCTAAAGATATTGTGGCAGGCAGCTCTTTCGATAACAACGTACCCTGCATTGCAGAAAAAGAAGTATTTGCCGTTGATTCTATTTTTGATTACCTGGTTATCAACATGAAAGGTGCCGGTGCCTATGAAATCAAAGATAAAGATACGATTGAAAAACTTTGGCAGCTCGTTTCCAATGACAAAGGGGATGGCCCAAAAGTTGAATTCGTTGGCAAATCAGCACAGTATATTCTCCATCAGATTGGCATTGAAGTAGAAGACAGCAAACGGCTTATTATTATGGAAACCGATAAAGATCATCCGTTTGTACAGACTGAAATGCTGATGCCGATTTTACCGCTTGTTCGCTGCGATAATGTAGACCAGGCAATTGAATGGGCCTATGAAGCAGAACACGGCAATCGCCACAGTGCAATGATGCATTCTACCAATATTGCGAAATTAAGCAAAATGGCAAAACTCATGGAAACCACTATTTTTGTAAAAAACGGCCCATCCTTTGCTGGATTAGGCATTGGCGGTCAGGGATATCCGACCTTTACGATTGCCGGCCCGACAGGGGAAGGGTTGACGAGCCCGCGTTCGTTCTGCCGTCGTCGTGAATGCGTCATGAAGGATATGTTTAATATTCGTTAACAAGGGAGGTTATGGAAAATGAATACCTGCCAAATTGTAACGAAGGTTATTTCCGGGGAAGATGCCCTTTCCTTTTTAAAAACGTATGAACAGGAACGGATTTTGATTGTCTGCGATACATTTTTAAACAAAAACGGCACCATTAAACTGGTTACCGACCAGATTGCACCGAGCAACCAGACCGTTGTCTTTGACCGTTTGGTGCCAGATCCGACATTGGATGTTGTCGCAGATGGCGTAAAGGAAGCTGTTCAATTACAAGCCACTATTATTATTGGCTTTGGCGGTGGTGCGGCTATTGATACGGCGAAGGGCATTGTGTATTTTGCCATGGGAGGAAAGGCACTGCAGGCTAAACCGACATTTGCTGTCATTCCGACAACGAGTGGTACCGGTTCAGAAATGACTGCCTTTGCCGTCATTACCGATACAGCAGAAAAACGGAAAATTGCTTTGATTGATGACCTGATGTATGCAGACGTAGCTTTGCTCGATCCGCATTTAACCTTGAGTGTTCCTGCGTCAGTTACTGCGAACACTGGGTTTGATGTATTGACTCATGCAATAGAAGCGTATGTCAGCAAGACTGCTACTGATTTTACAGATGCAGTAGCTTGCCAGGCTGTATCGATGACGATTGCGAATCTGCCCAAATGCTACCATTACGGCGGCAATTTAAAAGCTCGTGAAAAGATGTCGAATGCCTCCAACATGGCTGGTATTGCCTTTAACATTGGCGGGCTGGGCATGGTTCACAGTATGGCGCATCAGCTGGGCGGTATGTTCCATATTCCTCACGGATTGGCATGTGCCCTGTGCTTGACGACCGGGATTATATACAACAGTCAGGACCCAAGCGTAGAAGCCAAGTATGCTGATTTGGCGTACCGCGTAGGCATAGTGCCTAGAACGGCAGCCGCTTCTACGGCCGTACAGGCATTATGTGCTGTGATTCGGGCGTTTATGAATGATATGGCTATGCCGGCTCGCATTGGGGAATTGAAGCAGGCGGTTTCGCGCAGCGACTATGAAGCTGTCATTCCGCAAATGGCAGCCAATGCGATGGAAGACAGATGCCTGCCAGGCAATCCCGTAGCTGTTACCCAAGAAACGTTTGAAAAATTATTTAAAGCATTATATTAACATAGGCAGCCCCTTTGCATACTGAGATGCAAAGGGACTGTTTTTATGACAGCGCGGCTGTTACAGCATAGCAGAAGAAAACAGAATATAATAGAAAAACAATAGCATAAAGGAGATGTGACCCAACCATGAGCGGGTGAATCACATCTCCTTTTCGTGTACTTGCACTTTTGTTTACAAGTGTGTGTTTATAAAGCAGCAATTGTTGTCAAGCCATATAGTTTGGCAGTATAGGTCAATATTTCTTCATTGAGGTTACGGCCCTTAGATTTTAGCTTTTGCATGTAAGCCCATAACGATTCCAATGTGGCTTGGGAATACGTCATGAATTCACATTTTGCATATACTTCAAAAGAAACAGTGCCTTCCGGTGCTTGGGACTGGCGGAGCGGGCGTCCGCTTCGCAAAATATTGGGATAAGACGCAGCTGTTTCTGTAAGCCAATGCAGCTGCTGTCTGAGTATTTGAATGATAAGCTGCCTTTTTTGCATGCTGATGGCAGGGAGTTCGTCTTTAATGCATTCGTATTCTGTCGGATAGGTGTACGCCATCATATATCCGTATTTATACGTCATTACATTGTGGTCATGCGTATAGGCATCATATACATCGCCATAGTATTGGCAAAGTGTATGTACGTCCCAAGCCATAAATTGGCTCATGCGCATGATAAAAAATGTTTTTTGATCGTCTTGGCACAGTGCGCGATGGGCCGTATTGTGTACGGCAGTAAACATTTGCCATTCCATATCAATCAGTTTGGCAATCAACGATTCTTTGGTAGCGGGTATATTGGGCATCATCATTCCTCCTTAGTATTCCTGCATGATATGCATCGTGCGCAGCGTTGTATCATGAATTTGAGCAACAATATCCTTGCAGTAGGTGATTAGAAAATCATTGGGGCCATCGGCAATGCCTTGGAGACGCCATTCATCACGGATATCTACGCAGATGTCTTCAATCAAATCACATATTTGCTTTGTGTCCTGGCACGTACAAAGCTGCTGCAGCTTGTCATGAAGAAAGGCCAGCTTAGGCAAATACTGCAGTCCGTGATGCGCCCATTTATAAAACGGCATATAGCGTTTATTTAACAGATAGGCCATAGACGTTGCGGCTTGTACAAAGTCATACAGTGCGCAGTTGGCTGCTACGATTTCATGCCGTTTCAGGCAGCGGCTGTAATTATACTGCCCGCTTTGTGCCATGACAGCAGCACGTACGGCAATTTTCTTTAAACGAACATCTTCCGGATAAAACTGCAGCAGCTGTTGGCGAATCGCTGTAAATTGACCTACTGGGTCTGCAAAAACGTCTCCGTTAGTAGCTTTTGCCAGATAGGTCTCTGGAATACGATTCCATTCCAAGACGGTTTGCGGTGCCTGGGAAGAACCGATAAACTGCCGGTAAAAGTCAGAAATACGGAACACACCGACACGTCCTTCGCCGCCGGCCGTTGCATGACGGGTATACCCGTGAAATTCTTTGGGAAGTTGAGCATAGGCTTTTTGGAGAGCTTGTCCAAATTTGGCATAATCTTCATTTGTCAGCCAAAGACAAAATGAAGGTCCCCAGTCATGGTCTTGGGAAATTTCATCATCAAATCCTAGGCATTCTGACCCGTCACCGACAAGACCGGCGGCGATACGGCTGCAAACGTCAGGAAATTGC
The DNA here is from genome assembly GCA_963655305.1 of bacterium. GTDB lineage: Bacteria > Bacillota > Negativicutes > Veillonellales > Megasphaeraceae > Megasphaera. The sequence continues at coordinate 22,835 of CAVKEA010000013.1, read as the reverse complement.
TGATACAACATCGGTTTTCCTATTTCTTCATAATAGGCCCGGCAAAGAGCAAGCCCTTTACCCATCGGATGGGCATTGTCTGTCGGGACAACAACAGCAGGCGTTTCCTTAGGCTGTGAAGCGTGAATGCTGTTGCTGGTTTTTTCAGCATTATTGCAGGCCGTGTAATACTCTTCATTTTTGCCAAAAATGGATTCAATTGTTTGGGCAGCCTGTATAAAGAAATCATGTGCTTTTTGGTAATGGCCGTTTTCCCAGGCCAAAGTTCCTGCTAAATTCAGGGCGTTGGCATAATGAATGCCTTTTTCCGGCAGCGATTCATATAAAGACAAGGCAAGCTGCATATCCTGAAACGCCGCTTCTTTGTCTTTTAAATAATAGGATGCGGTTCCCCGGTTTACTAGAGAAATCGCGCGTTCTTCTGTATGCCCTGGCAGAATAGAAATAATTTGCAGGGCATTGTCGGCATAAGAGTGGGCTGTTTGATAGTCTTTAAGGTCTAAATAGACGAGTGAGATATTGTTGAGCACTGTAGCATAGTGATAGCTGTGTTTGCCTTCCAGCCGGATATAGATGTTGCGGGCTTCTTCATAGAGCTGCAGTGCCTGCTTGTATTTTTTCATCAGCCGCAGCGTGCCGCCTAAATTGATGCGGTTGGTAGCATAATCGATTGTATCTTTGCTGCCAGCACTTAAAATATCACGCCCGGCTTCTTCGAAGGCTTGGGCTGATTCTGCATATCGGCTTACGCCGCGGTAATACGTGCCTAGCTCATTGAGCGCTGCTGTAAAAATGGGATCGTGACCGCCGCAGCAAATACGATGTTCGGCCAATGTCCGTTTTAAGAAGGGTTCAATGGCGGCAGTTTGTCCTTGAGTATACAGCGCATCCAGAGATGCAAAAAAATCGGTCAGGGAATGATTCATAACATACCTCCTTAGGAAAAAGGCTGTCACACGAAGCGACAAGCTTTTTTTACTTGCAGTGTATCGATTGTAGTATTCAGGGTATCCATAAAATGGGACAGTCTGAAACTGAAACTATTTTCTTTAAACTTGCTGCATCAAACGTAAAATATTTGAAAAAAGGAATGGTGCATGATTACGAAAAAACTTCATGCACCATTCCTATAGAAATTATCCTGCAAAGGAGAAAATGAATTGATAGAACAATACGCCGACGATGGCACCGCAAATCGGACCTGCCAGCGGAATGATTGCATAATCTTTCCAATGGGAAGACCCTTTGCTTGGAATTGGCATAACGGTATGTGCTAAACGCGGACCCCAGTCACGAGCAGGGTTAATAGCGTATCCAGTAAGACCGCCAAAGGATTGACCAATGGATACGATAATGCCGAATACATATAAGTTGCTCATGCCTGTTGCCAGTCCCGCATTGGGAGCTGGATGAAGCCCTGCTGCGGTACTGATGCCGAGAATTGCAAAGAGCAGGACAAAGGTTCCTACAAATTCGCTTAAGAAGTTAAGCGGTACATTGCGGACAGCCGGTGATGTACAGAAAACGCCAAGTTTTGTTGCCTGATCTTCTGTGGCGGCAAATTGGTCATGGAACATAATAGAAACTAAGGCACCGCCGCAAAAGCCGCCGGCCATTTGCGCAATGACATATCCTGGAACCATAGACCAAGGAAATAAACCGCCAACAGCAAGGCCGATTGTCAAGGCTGGGTTAAAATGAGCACCTGAATACGCCCCAAAAATATAAGCAGGAATCATAACAGCAAGACCCCAGGCACAGGTAATCATACATAAACCGCCGCCTTGAAAGTTGGATTTCTTTAACACGACGTTGGCAACGACAGCGTTACCTAATAAAAGCAAAAGAAACGTACCGACAAATTCACAAATATATGGAAACATAATTTTCCCTCCTCACGGTAAATGCTCTGCATCGTGCAGATGTTGTGTTTCTTCTTCGACTTCCAGGGCATATTTTTCATCCCAAGGGAGCATATCTCCGTCTTCTTTCAAGTATGCCAACAAAGCAGGAATACCTTCACCTGTTACAGAATCGACATAAAAAATTTTTTTGCATCCTGTATTTTCAAGCCATAAGGCAGCTTGCGGAAGATTGGCATAGGTATCGTGAATATGGGTTACGATACCAATCACTTCCCGCGAGCTGAGGGACACGATGTTAGGACTATATAAACTATAAGGTTCAGCTGCGTTGACTAATAGCCCGACGATATCCGCTTCGTGAGAATAAACAATCAGCGCTCTGGCGAGTGCTGGGTTTTCACAATATTCTCCCGGCGTGTCAATGACTACATCGTGATAATATACATACTGCGTTTTGTGGTAGGTGATTTTTTTCCCTTTTAATGCCTGCGTTAATGTCGTTTTTCCGGCACCTGTCCGACCAACCAGCATGATTTTTTTCATGGCATACGACTCCTCCTTTCTGTATAAATGTATTTATGGGATTACGCCTTTGTAATAGAGCAGACGTCGAATCCAAGTGTGTTGGCGGCATACGCCAGGGACTGTTCCCAAGCGATTGTTACATCCGAAATAGAACCGGTAACTACTAACGTACCGCTGAAGCGGTCGACAAATCCCAAACGGATTGCGGCGGCCTTTAATGCAATATCTGCCGTAATAATAGCGGTTTCATATGGAGTCTGGCATAAAATGCCAATGGCTGAATTCTTATAATCTACATTAGGGTCCAAGCCGAGCTTTCTATATAAAATAGGATCAGGGCTGGCAATAATATGAGCCAGCGTAATCTGACGACCCGGAACACTTTCCATGATAATGCGGGACGTTATGTCGTCAGTATGCTGTAATATATGGTTTTTAAAAACCGTGTTGGTGGGAATATTCATCGTATACAGAACTCCTTTGTAAGTGTAAACAGTAGAGCATACACGTATATTTGATATGCATACTTTCTATGTGTTTATTGTAATGGTTTATACGGATGGCAACAAGGACATATCTTATCGTCTTAGTATACTTTTACGACTAATTTTTTTTCTTTTTGCAACTATTTTGTTCATATGCCAGAGAGTAACACTTTTTTGTTTTCTTTATATTAACTTGCATAAAGATAATGGAATTAGTTGGTACATTCCGTTCATCGTACAGCTAGTTACCTTGTTTAAGATATAGAGTGTATTCAGCAGTATACAGATATAAAAATAACTCCTGCTGGCAGGGAAAAGATACACGATTCCTTGAAACAACAGGAGCTTATCTAGTTTTTATTCATATATAAAGAAATAACAGAAGAGATATACTATTTTTCGGTAAAAAAAGAAAGCCAGCATACTAAGACGCTGGCTTTTGTGATATAGGCTTACAGCCGTATGCCGCACGGCATCAATGTATGCGTAACGGCAAATGATATGGTGGAGATGAGGAGAGTCGAACTCCTGTCCGCAAATGCAGCCCCATGAACTTCTCCGAGTGCAGTCCATTGTTTGGTATCTCGAACAGTTGCCGTACAAGGACAAACTAGACTGTTCCAGCTTGTGAGTTTCCCGCTGCAGCTTTCAAGCAGTGGCTGCAGGGTATCCCGCTAAGTGACGTCTGCAATCTGCCCGCAGGATTAGCAGAAAGAGACGTTAGCCGCCCTTAGGCAGCTAAAGCAAAATTTTCTTCTTTTGCGTTTAATTTAAAGGTTCACCGTTTTACGGGCAGATGAAACCCCGACTCGCTATTCATGATACAACCATCCACGTCGAAACCTTTACATCCCCATGGATTATTATAGTATATCATATCTTGCGTGAATTCGTAAGGGGGAGAGTGGATATTGTATGAAAATTTCCCAAAGGAATTTATATCATATAGGTCTAACTGTGTTATAATAGGGCCGTAATACAGAGTAAAACCAGTATGGAAGAAAGATGGGATGTCTTCATGTTATATATTATAAAATGGATTTATTTATGGATTTTGCCGCTGGGAGGCATTATCGCTGCCTTGATTGCAGTTCTTATTTATATGTTTCGGCATCAGAGCCGGGGACGCAAGGGATTGCTTGCTGTTACGCTGGTGTTATATGCGTTGTCGCTGGAACCGGTTGGCGATGCGCTGCTGTGGCCGTTGGAACGGCAGTGCTCGCAGCCGACGGCGCAGGAAGTGCAGGGAGATGTCATTGTCCTGCTGGGCGGCGGTGCCAGAGCCGGCGTGCCTGATTTTGACGGTACGGGACAAGTTGGGGAAGCGGCAGCCAATCGGTTTTTGACAGCGCTTCGCCTGCAAAAAGCACTGCATCTTCCCATTATTTTATCCGGTGGGGCTTTACTGGATGGAGATGCAAATGAAGCAGAAATAGAAAAAAGACTGCTATTGTCGCTGGACGTACCTTCTGATATGATTTATATAGATGCCAAAAGCCGCAACACTGCAGAAAATGCGGCGTTTACCAAAGCATTGTGTCAAAAAAATAATTGGAATCATCCTATCGTAGTTACTAGTGCCTTTCATATGCCGCGGGCCGTACGTTTTTTTGCCAGAGAAGAAATGGACTTTACCCCGTACCCGTGTGATTATCGGGCCAGTGATTCGTTCCATTTGTCTGCCTATGCTGTCGTGCCGCAGGCATATATTTTGTATCATTCCTGCTTAGCGATCAAAGAGTATGTAGGAATTGCTGCAGCAGCTTGCCGGATTCAATAAAGAATACGGCATATGCTATGAATAAAGTGGGACGTAAAACGCCCATAGCATTGCAAAATCGTACCCGATATGGCATACTAAACGTGTAAGACAAGTAATAACGATACTAAGTAGTTGAATAATGGGTTTTGTAAAAAGGAGTGTATCGACAATGATTAAAGTTGGTATTAATGGTTTTGGTCGTATTGGTCGTTTCGTTTTCCGCGCAGCACAGACTCGCGACGATATTGAAATCGTAGGCATTAACGATTTGTGCCCTGTTGATTACATGGCTTATATGCTCAAATATGATACCATGCATGGCCATTTTGATGGTACGATTGAAGCTGATGTTGAAAAAAGCCAGTTGATCGTCAATGGCAAAGCGATCCGCGTAACGGCTGAAAAAGACCCGGCAAACCTCAAATGGGACGAAGTTGGCGCTGAATACGTTGTTGAATCTACAGGCCGTTTCCTCACGATGGATCTCGCTGAAAAACATTTGCAGGCTGGTGCTAAATATGTAGTACTCTCCGCTCCTTCCAAACAGGGTGAAGATGGCCGTCAGGCAGATATGTTTGTTTGCGGCGTTAACACCGATACATATAAAGGTCAGACAATCGTTTCCAACGCATCCTGCACGACAAACTGCTTGGCTCCGATTGCTAAAGTCCTCAATGATGCATTCGGCATCAAAGAAGGCCTCATGACAACCGTTCATTCCACAACAGCTACACAGAAAACAGTGGATGGCCCGTCCATGAAAGATTGGCGCGGCGGCCGTGCAGCAGCCGGCAACATCATTCCGTCTTCCACTGGCGCAGCAAAAGCTGTTGGCAAAGTTATTCCGGAATTGAACGGCAAATTGACAGGTATGTCCATGCGTGTACCGACTCTCGATGTTTCTGTTGTTGACCTCACAGTAAACCTCGCTAAACCGGCTACATACGATGAAATCTGCGCAGCAATGAAAAAAGCTTCTGAAGGCGAACTCAAAGGCATTCTCGGTTATACTGAAGACGCTGTTGTATCTTCCGATTTCCTCGGCTGCCCGCTTACTTCTATCTTTGATGCTAAAGCAGGTATCGCTCTTACAGATACATTCGTAAAAGTTGTTTCTTGGTATGACAATGAAATTGGCTACTCCAACAAAGTCCTCAACCTCATTGCTATCATGAACGATTACAACAGCAAACACTAATTTGTAGCGACGCATTTCCCGGCGGGTAAGCCTCCCGTTACAAATCCAGACTGACATTGAAATGAACGAATAAAAGGCAGGGATTGCGCAAGTCCCTGCCTTTTCGTTTCTCTAGGCAAAGAGAACACGAATCGAGGGAGAAAAAATATGACAAAAAAGAAACCTGTAATGCTGGTCATTATGGATGGATTTGGCTGCAGTACCAGTAAAAAAGACAATGCTGTAGCACAAGCTGACTTAAAAGTACTGCCGAAACTTTGGCAGGAATATCCCCATTCCTATTTGGGTGCGTCCGGTGAAGACGTAGGGCTTCCAGATGGACAAATCGGCAACTCTGAAGTCGGGCATTTAAACATTGGTGCCGGTCGTATTGTCTACCAGGCATTAACGAAAATCACGAAAGATATTAAAGAAGGAACCTTCTTTAAAAAGCCGGTATTGGTAGAAGCCATGGAAAATGCCAAGAAAAACGGTTCTGCACTGCATTTGCTTGGCTTGGTTTCTCCAGGCGGCGTACACAGCAGTGAACAGCATTTGTTTGGCTTGCTGCAGATGGCAAAACAATACGGCCTAACAAAGGTATATGTGCATGCATTTCTGGACGGCCGTGATGTACTGCCGCGCAGTGCCGGTGAATACCTGCAGGAATTGGAAGACAAGTGCCAAGAACTCGGCGTAGGTGAAATTGCAACGATCAGCGGCCGCTACTATGCAATGGACCGCGACAAACGATGGGAACGCGTTGCCAAAGCCTATGATGCGGTCGCACTTGGCAAAGGAAACACCGCACCGGATGCCCAGACTTGCTTAAAAAATTCCTATGCTGCCGATGTTTCTGATGAATTTGTCGTACCGACAGTCATTCATAAGCATCCTGTAGAAGATGGTGACAGCTTGGTATTTTTCAATTTCCGTCCGGACCGCGCGCGCCAGTTGACGACGGCGTTTGTCAGCGATGAATTTACAGGTTTTGCACGTCCGAAGAAATTGGATGTATATTTTGCGACGATGACGCGCTATGAAGATGACCTGCCGGCACATGTAGTATACGATAAAGAAACGATTCCCAACACGCTGGGGGAAGTATTGGCAAAAGCTGGTAAAACACAGCTTCGTATTGCTGAAACTGAAAAATACGCCCATGTGACGTATTTCTTCAATGGCGGCGAAGAAACTCCCAATGTGGGGGAAGATCGTATTTTGGTGCCGTCACCCAAGGTAGCAACGTATGATTTACAGCCGGAAATGAACGCACCTATCGTCACAGAAAAAGTAATTGAACAGATAAAAGCCGCTAAGTATGATATGATTATGCTTAACTTTGCCAATCCGGACATGGTAGGCCATACGGGTGTGCTGAAAGCCGCTATTAAAGCTGTAGAAACAGTAGATACCTGCGTAGGTCAGATTATAGAAGCGTTGAAAACAGTAGACGGACAGCTTCTTATCATTGCAGACCATGGCAATGCCGAACAGATGGCTGACCCGGAAACAGGATGCCCGTATACAGCCCATACGACCAATCATGTCCCTTGCATCTTAGTCAGTGAAGAACACAAACAAGATACGCTGCAGGATGGTATTTTGGCAGACGTAGCACCGACACTCTTGCAGCTGGCCGGCATGAAGATTCCGGCTGAAATGACTGGTAAAAGTTTACTGGTACGTAAATAGTGTATTCTGTATTTAAAACAAAGAGTGAAACAAATATACAAATAAAATAGTATACATTAAACAACATAAAATAAATAAAAATGCGTCATAATCCTAAGAAAACGACATAAATCCACCAAATAGTTTACAAGATAAAGATACAAGAGTATACTAATCAATGGACTATAGTGGCTATGGCTTTGTATGCAGCTACATAGGGCTGTAGCAGTGTCTTTCAAAAGGAGGAAACGCAATGGCAGTAAAAATTGGTATTAGTGGCTTTGGCAGAATTGGCAGATGTACGTTTCGTACATCCTTGCTGCATCCGGAAGTGGAAATTGCAGCCGTCAATAATCGCTCTGTCGGACCTATTATGGCGGATTTGTTGAAATTTGATACCGTACATGGGACGTGGGACCATGACGTTTCATTTGATACAGAAAAACAAGCATTGGTGATTGATGGCCGTCCCATTCCTGTTACCAATGAAACCGACCCGGCAAACATCCCATGGAAAAAAATGGGCGTAGATATTGTAGTAGAATCGACGGGGAAATTTAAAGACAGAGCTTCTGCATCGAAACATTTAGCAGATGGAGCCAAGAAAGTCATTATTACGGCACCAGGCAAAGACCCGGATGCGACGATTGTCATGGGTGTAAATGAAGAAACATATGACCCGGCAACGCAGCATATCATTTCCAATGGGTCCTGCACGACAAACTGCCTGGCACCGGTAGCCAAGGTATTGTCCCGTGAATTTGGCATTGTCCGCGGCATGATGACGACAGTACACTCGTATACGAATGACCAGCAGCTGGTCGACGGCGTTCATAAAGATTTGCGGCGTGCCCGCTGTGCTACGCAGTCGATTATTCCGACATCAACGGGAGCTGCCAAAGCAGTAGCGCTGGTACTGCCGGAACTGAAGGGAAAATTTACCGGCATGGCACTGCGTGTGCCGACACCGAATGTGTCTATGACGGATTTAGTAGCTATTTTAAAGACCAATGTAACAGCAGACACTGTCAATGCTGCCATGAAAAAATGGGCTGAAGGGCCGATGAAGGGGATTTTGGCGTATTCGACAGCCCCGACTGTTTCTTCGGATTATATTAGTGATACGCATAGTTCAATTGTTGATTCGCTGGATACGCAGGTTATTGAAGGGAATATGGTTAAGGTTGTCGCTTGGTATGATAATGAATGGGGCTATTCGCTTCGTGTAAACGATTTGGCATCATATATTGCTTCCAAAGGGTATTGATTCTGAGCTGTTCTGCATCATGACAAGCGGCAACTAGGGAGGTAACAATGGAACAAGATACTCTCAGTATCTTTCAAAAGATTGCTCCTGATGTAATGGGAACAATCAAAGAACGATATTTGCTGCTGCGTCATATTGCTGATGCAGAGCCCGTAGGACGGCGTACGCTTGCCGGCCTGTCGGGATTATCTGAACGAGTCGTACGATCTCATGTAGATGTATTGAGGCGCAGCGGCATCGTCCGGTTTACTACGATGGGAATATCGCTGGAACCGGAAGGAAAAAAATTGATGCCGGACTTATTGGAATGTTTTCTGCGTTTGAACAATTTGGATGACATGCAGCGAAAGATACGGCAGGCTTTGGGGCTGAAAAACGTATATGTTGTTCCTGGCGACAGCGACAATGACAAAACAGCGAAGGAAGAACTGGGGCGCAAAGGGGCATTGTTGTTAAACGATTTGCTGAGCAATGCCGATATAGTGGCTATCAGCGGTGGTTCTACGATGGCAGAAGTAGCACGCATGCTTCCTGAAAGCAACGCCAATGCGGTCATACTGCCAGCCCGCGGCAGCATGGGAAACCATGTAGAATTTCAGGCCAATTATATTGCGGCGGGTATAGCAGCCAAAACGCACAGCTCCTACCGCATGATTCACTTGCCGGAAAATTTGAGTGAATCGGCCCTTCGGATTATGTATGAATCAGATGCGCAGGCCAAAGAAAACGTGGCCATGACGGCAAGAGCGCAGGTCGTCCTCTTTGGCATCGGCCGTGCAGACCGCATGGCTAAAAAAAGAGGCATGACAAGCCATCAAAGGCAGACGCTGCAGACACTAGGTGCCCGCGGTGAGTCGCTGGGCTGTTACTGCAGCTTTGACGGCCGCATTTTGTATGGTTCTAATAATATAGGCATTTCATTAAAAGATATTCGCAAACATCAACATGTGATTGCTGTGGCCGGCGGGGCCAGCAAAGCAGAAGCTATTCTTTCTGTGATGCGTACCTGCCGCACAGGCACCCTCGTGACAGATGAAGGAGCAGCTCAACGAATCATGAATATGATTTAAGAGAAAGGGTGTACAACACATGGTAAGAATTGGTATAGATGGATTTGGACGTATAGGAAGAAGTTTTTTCAAAATTGCCCAGCGGTTTTCCGATGATATGGAAATCGTGGCGATTAATGATATTGGTACGCCGAAACAGATGTCTCATTTGCTTAAATATGACAGCATCTACGGCATTATGCCCAATGAAGTATCGTATGATGAACGGAATATTATTGTTGACGGCAAGCCCTATCCGCTGTTTCAGGAAAAAAATGTAAAGAACGTGGATTGGGACGGTTTGGGCGTCGATATTCTGGTAGAATCATCCGGCGTATATTCCGGGCGTATCAACACGTCTTCACAGGACAGACTGCCTCTTGGCGGCAGCGTCAAAAAAGTGATTATTACGTCACCGTCTACTATCGATGATATTACAGTCGTACTTGGCGTGAATGAAGACGAGTACGACCCCAAAAAAGACCGCGTCATTTCCGGTGCGTCCTGCACGACTTGCGGTTTGGCAGCTATTTTGCACTTTTTAGATGAAACATATGGTGTCAAACGGGGAATGACGACGTCTATTCATTCATATACGACAGACCAAAAAATCCTGGATGTATCCCATCGGGATCTGCGCCGCGCCCGTGCGGCAGCTATGTCGATTATTCCGACTACGACAGGGGCAGCCGAAGCGATTACCAAAGTACTGCCTAAGTTTGAAGGCAAGCTGAGCTGCCGGGCTGTCCGCGTACCGACGCCGGATGTATCGATTATAGATATTGTGGCAGAATTAGATAAAAAAGATATTACCTTGGATGAATTAAACGCTGCATTTAAACAAGCGGCAGCCGGAAAATATCACGGCATTATTGATACCAATGAAGATGAACTCGTTTCCGTAGATTATCGCGGCAATGAACACACGACGACGATTGATTTGCCGCTGAACATGGTCATGGACGGCGGTATGGTCAAAATTGTTGCCTGGTATGACAACGAATGGGGCTATGCCCGCCGCATTGTGGATTTGGTTCGTTTTCTGGCATCTAAGGGACTCTGATTCTGCTGTTGCAGATACTGCATGACAGGATGCATTGAGGTACAAGATTGACATAGGGATTTTCAGCAATCGCTGATAAATATATTATGATGGCATCGCGTATTCTGGGATGCAGAGGAGGATTTCTCATGAAAAAAACAATTACGGATGTAGTGCTGGACAACAAGAAAGTGTTTGTACGTGCCGATTTCAACGTGCCGTTGGACGACAACTGCCAAATCACGGATGATACACGCATTCAAAAAACATTGCCGACAATCAAATATTTGCTGGACCATCATGCTGCTGTTATTTTGGCAAGCCATTTAGGCCGCCCCAAGGGACAGGTTGTTCCTAAATATTCCTTGAAACCAGTAGCAGCACGGCTGTCAGAATTGCTTGGCATCGACGTAAAATTTGCACCGGACTGCATTGGCGCAGAAACCAAAGCGATGGCAGATGCTCTGCAGCCTGGCGAAGTATTGCTTTTGGAAAATCTTCGCTATCATAAAGAAGAAGAAAAAAATGACCCGGAATTTTCCCGTCAGCTTGCTGCATTAGCAGAAGTCGGCATCAACGATGCATTTGGCTGCTGCCACCGCGCACATGCCTCCGTAGCAGGCATTACTGCATATTTACCTATGGCCGCAGGCTTTTTGCTGGAAAAAGAAATTCGTTTCATCGGTGGTGCTGTTGACAACCCGGCTCATCCGTTTGCAGCTATCATTGGCGGTGCCAAAGTTTCGGATAAAATCGAAGTCATTTCCAACTTGCTTCCGAAAGTCGATTTGATGATTATCGGCGGCGGCATGGCAAATACATTCTTGGCAGCGCAAGGCTACGGCATTGGCAAATCCCTTGTCGAAGCAGACAAAATTGAGTTGGCAAAAAGCCTGATTGCACAAGCAAAAGAACAAGGCACTACATTGCTCCTTCCGGTAGATGTAACCGTAGCAGCTGCTTTTGCCAACGATGCAGAACACAAAGTCGTTCCGGTAGACCAGGTTCCCGCAGATTGGATGATTTTGGATGTTGGTACCAAAACACAAGAACTCTTTGCGAAAGAATTAGCACCGATGAAATTAATCGTTTGGAACGGTCCGATGGGCGTGTTTGAAATGGAAAATTATGCGAAAGGCACCGAAGCAGTTGCCAAAGCAGTCGCTGATTCTGACGCTGTATCTATCGTTGGCGGCGGCGATTCCGTATCGGCTGTCAACAAAACAGGCCTTGCCGACAAAATCAGCCATATTTCTACAGGCGGCGGCGCTTCGCTGGAATATTTGGAAGGCAAGCAGCTTCCGGGCGTCGTATCATTAAGCGATAAATAATATACAGCATCATACCATTATTACTGTCACATTAGGAGGATTATCATGAGAAAAACGATTATTGCCGGCAACTGGAAAATGAACCATCTTGGTGCAGATGCCAAAGAAACGATTACAGGTCTTGTCAACCGTGTACCTAAAGATGTCAAACCAGAAGTCATTATTGCTCCTGTATTTCCGTATCTTGCACAGGCTGTAGAACTGACCAAAGGTACGCCGATTCATATTGCAGCACAGAACATGCATTGGGAAGAAAAAGGCGCATTCACTGGCGAAGTATCTCCGGCTATGCTTGTAGATATTGGTGTAACCCATGTTATTCTCGGCCATTCGGAACGCCGTACGTATTTCAACGAAACAGATGAAACAGTAAACAAAAAGACGAAAGCAGCCCTTGCGCATCAGCTGACACCGATTGTATGCTGCGGTGAAACACTGGAACAGCGCGAAGAAGGCATTATGCAGTCTTGGATTGAAGGCCAGATTGAACATGCATTGGCAGGTATCAGCGCAGCTGATGTCACGAAAATTGTCATTGCTTATGAACCGATTTGGGCTATTGGCACAGGCAAAACGGCGACAGCTGCACAGGCACAGGAAGTCTGCGCGATTATTCGTCAAAAATTAGCTGCTATGTATGATGCAGAAACAGCAGATGCTGTATCTGTTCTTTACGGCGGCAGCGTAAAAGGCAAAAATGTAGCTGAACTCACAGGTTCCCCGGATATCGACGGCGGACTTGTCGGCGGTGCCAGCCTTAAAGTGGATGATTTCATGGCGATTATTGACAATGCTGTTGTAAAATAAAACCATATTTATATGTGCAAAACCTCTCCGGCAGACAGGACTCCGGAGAGGTTTTTTGCATGGAGAAACAGATTAGAATTTGTACGTAAGCTGAAGTTTTGTGTAATTGCCTAATAAGGTATTTATAAATGCAAATTCGGAAAGAATGACGTTGTTTTTTACAGGTAAAATTCCTTCCGTTTATAGAATAATGAATCGTCATATGGTATAATGCAAAGTAGTCGGAATGTATAAAAATAGTAAAAAATATGTAATTACTATGGAAAGTTAGTCTATTTGTCAAAATTAAGGAGAACTGATTAATATGGCATTTCATTTGAAGCCCAAGGAAGAAAAGTTTTTCGCTTTATTGGATCAGCATGCAACATTAAGCTATGAGGCAGCTGATTTGCTGCGGCAGGCAATGAACGAAGAAATACCGAAAGAAGAAGCATTGGAAAAAATTGATGCGCTTACAGATGAAGCTGATGCGTTAGTAATGGAAACGTTGAAACGGCTGCAGAAGACGTTTATTACTCCTATGGACCGAGAAGACATTCAGCAGCTGATTGACCAGCTGGATACGGCAATTGACAATATCAGTGAAATTATGGATAAAATGTGTATGTATCGTGTCGGTGAAGCCACGGAAGGGGCCAAGCAGATGACGATTATTGCAGCCAAAGCAATGAAAGAAATTCGCAAATCCATCGCGTATATGAAAGACTTAAAGAAAAACTTCTTAAAAGTAGAAGCACGCAGTAAAAAGGTATTAAAATTGGAACAGGACTGTGATGACTTATACCATCAGGAAATGGCCAAACTTTTTACAGAATGCAAAGATCCGATTGAAATTATTAAATGGAAGGAAATTCTGCAGTCTGTAGAAGATGTTACTGATGACTGTGAAGATTTGGTCGTTACATTTAGAAAGGTCGTATTGAAATATGCCTGAGCATTGGTTAATATGGGCCATCGTTTTGCTGGCTGTATTGTTTGATTACATCAACGGATTTCATGATACGGCGAATGCGATTGCTACGAGCGTATCGACGCGTGCTATTTCTCCGCGCCACGCGATCATGATGGCAGCGGTATTAAACTTTGCCGGTGCTATGATTAGTACAGGCGTAGCAAAGACGATTGGCGGCGATTTGGTTCTCAATCCGGCCCAGATTAGTTTGGAAGTTATTGTAGCAGCATTGATTGGATCTATTATTTGGAATGTTGTGACTTGGTATTATCGTATCCCCAGCAGCTCGTCCCACTCCTTGATTGGCGGCGTTATCGGTGCCGTATCGATTAGCGTAGGACCGGCAGCGTTGGATTATACAGGGATTGAAAAGATTATCATGTCTTTGATATTATCGCCTGTTGTGGCCTTGGCTACGGGATATTTTGTCATGATTGCCCTGCTTTGGATTGTTCGCAATTATTCTCCTATTGCCTTGAATCGTAATTTTAGAAAAATGCAGTTGGTATCAGCCTGTTTGATGGCCTTTTCTCATGGGTCCAACGATGCACAGAAAGCAATGGGGATTATTGCACTGGCATTGCTAAGTGGTGGCTATATCGAAACGATGGAAATTCCGATTTGGGTCAAAATGGCCTGCGCTACGTCTATGGCGTTAGGGACATCTGCCGGCGGCTGGCGCATTATTTCGACGATGGGAACTAAAATATTTAAACTGGAATCTATTAACGGATTTGCAGCGGATTTGAATTCATCCCTTGTTATTTTTTCTGCCACATTCCTTCATTTGCCGGTTAGTACGACTCATGTTGTATCCGGCTCTATCATGGGGGTCGGCTCGGCAGAACGGGTACGGGCTGTCCATTGGGGCGTAGCAAGAAGCATGTTGGTCGCTTGGTGCGTTACCATACCGATTAGTGCGGTCATGTCGGCCATTATTTATACAGTGATTGATTTATTGTAGTGATGACAGCGATACAGCTTGCAAAAGAAACGCATACCGGATTCTTTTGTAAGCTGTATTATTTTCGTTTTAAACTATACTTTTTTAGTATCTCATTGTATAATTAACTATGACGAGTAATGATAAGGAGGGAGGTACCTAAATTGAGACTGAATCAAGCAACAGATTATGCGTTTCGTATGGTGTTGTATTTAGCATCTTTGCCGGAAGAAACCAAGATTACAGGGGCGGCTTTGGCAGAAAAACAAAATATTCCTGAACGGTTTTTGCTGAAAATAATGCGCAGTCTGACAGCTGCCGGCATTATGAAGTCATACCGGGGGGTAGATGGCGGATTTGCTCTTCAGCGGCAGCCCAAAGATATTACGCTATTTGACATTATTGAAGCGGTGGAAGGACAAACGGAACTGCAGCGCTGCCTGCATGATATCGGTTCCTGCTCCCGCGGCTGCAGCGGCATGTGTTCTATTTATGCAGCGTTTGCAGATATTCAGCGTGATTTGGCTAATAAATTAAAATCCATTGATTTTGAAGACTTAGCACAGCAGGAAAAACGACTGCAGGCTGTTCATGACATTGAAGAAAAACGAAAAGCGGCTCAGACGGCTGAATAGCATACAGGGGGTGTCACACAAGGTGATACGCCCCTTTTGCTTTTGCTGGTATCTGATAGGTTGTCGTATGAACGTGATGAAAGAAACCATTTCATTTACATTTTTTACATTAAACGTATCACTTTTAAGAATAAGGGATGGCGCATGATGACGAAACACTTCATGTACCATCCCTTTATTTTCTGTTGGGAAGATTTTTGGGAAATTGAAATCTCTTTATTTTACAGAAAAAATATTGTACAATAAATCTATCTGTATTTTTATATTCTGTAATACGGGAGAGTTGCCTATGTATGTACCTGTGCAGGGATTTATCAGCAGCTTTCGGCTGCTTGACATATTAGATATATTGTTGGTTGCGTTTGTATTGTATAAATTATTTATTTTGATTCGCAATACGCGGGCAGTCGCCCTCATCAAAGGCCTCATCGTTTTGGGGGCCGTTACCGTCGTCAGTAAAGTATTGGACTTGCATGTCATCAACTGGATGCTGCAGCAGGGGATGACGGTTATTTTGGTTGCCCTGCCTGTCGTTTTTCAGCCGGAGCTGCGCCGGGCGCTGGAACAAATTGGCCGCGGCCGTTTTTTGCGTTCCGGCCATGTCATCAATACGGAAGAACTGGAACACTTGATTGATGAAATTGTGGCTATTGCGGAATCGCTGTCGAAGACGCGGACCGGTGCGTTAATCGTATTTGAACGTGAAGTAGGATTAAATGATTATATTGATACAGGCATTGCCATTGATGGGGTTGTGTCGCGGGAGCTGCTGGGGAATATTTTTATTCCCAATACGCCGCTTCATGACGGAGCTGTCATCATTCGTGAAAACCGCATTATGGCAGCCGGTTGTTTGCTGCCGCTGACGGCAGACCGTTCCTTGTCGACTGAGTTGGGGACACGCCACCGGGCGGCAATTGGGATTAGTGAATTGGCAGATGCGGTGGTAGTCGTTGTCAGTGAAGAAACCGGTGCGATTTCCTATACATACGGCGGACATATTTACCGTCATTTAGACGGCAATGCACTGCGCAACATTTTGAAGACCTTCCTGAATAAAACACCGCAGGGATTGGCCAATATTTTTAAATGGAGGCCGTAGCTCATGAATAAACTAGATAAAAGATGGCAGTTAAAAATTGTATGCCTCCTTTTGGCAATTATATTGTGGTTTCTTATTATTAATGAACAAAACCCTGTCAGTGAAGGCAGTTATACCGTTCCTGTCGTGATAGAAAATCTGGATTCCCAGTATATTACATCCAACGTGCCGAAAACCGTGTATGTACGCTTGTCCGGCCCCCGCAATACGATTATCAACGTCGGTCCGTCTGATATCAAAGCCTATATTGATTTGGCAGAAGCGCAGGAGGGCGACATGGATGTGCCGATTCATGTCGAGATTCCTTCCGGGACGGAATTGAAAAAGCAAAGCATGGCTACGGCGAAAATTACTGTCGATGTGTATGCCGTTCGTGAATTTAATTTAACGCCGCATTTGGTGGGAAAAATGGATAAAGATTCCTTTATCAGCAATTTGAAAATAGTCCCGGAAAAAGTAGTTGTCAGCGGCGCAAGACGGCTGATTCAAAAAGTGGATAAAGCGGTAGTTGACATTCCTGTAGGCGATAAAAACGAGGACTTTTCCTTGATGGCGCAAATTCACCTGCTGGCAGCAGATGGAAGCAAGGTAGACGGCTTAGAAATGACGCCATGGCAAAGTAATCTGCGCGTATCTATCGGTCATAATGCAGCATCCAAAAAAGTTCCCGTTCATGTCACGTCGTACGGCACTGTCAGCGATGGTGTAACGCTGAAAACGCTGAAAGCCGATCCGGATGAAGTGGAAGTGCGGGGTGATGCCAACGTACTGCAGGGCGTATCCCGTATTGATTTGACGCCGGTCAATGTGCAGGGACTAGCAGAAGATAAAGAATGGAAAATTCTCGTGTCGCCTATTAACGGTGTCATTGTGAATCCGGATGTAGTAGATGTGACAGCGACGGTAGAGTAATAAAGGAGAGGATTGTGTGCTTAGAGTATTGAATATTCGTACAGCTGTGCCCATGAAGAAGTCATTAGAGGCGCTGATTGCCAAAAAACTGCGGTGCAGTTTGACGGATATTGAACGGATCTGCATTGTGCGCCGTTCGATTGATGCCCGGAGAAAACCTAGAATTTACTTAGTATTTACGGTGGATGTCGTATTTCATGATGAAGCCAACGTATGGCGGCGGTGCCGGGACAACAAAGATGTACGGCAAATTCAGGAGGATGTATTTACGCCGCCTGCATCGGGAAACAGCACCTTGACCCAGCGTCCTGTCGTCATTGGCATGGGACCGTCTGGTCTGGCAGCGGCTTTGATGCTGGCACAGCGGGGATACAAACCGTTAGTGTTTGAACGAGGCTGTGATATGGATACGCGAACCGCTCATGTTGAAGAATTTTGGCGTGGAGGCGTTTTCCGCCCTGATTCCAACGTGCAGTTTGGTGAAGGCGGTGCCGGTACGTTTTCTGACGGCAAATTGACTACACGCGTCAATCATCCGCTGCTGCGGCATATTCTGCAGACGTTGATAGATGCCGGTGCGCCTAAAGAAATTTTATATACCTATAATCCTCATGTAGGTACGGACATTTTGCGCCGTGTTGTAAAAAACATGCGCCATATGATAGAATTAGCAGGAGGTACGGTATGTTTCCAAAGTTGCGTAACCGATATCAAACGCGATGACACGGGAAAGATAACGGCTGTCGTTGTCAACGGCAAAACAGAGTATCCAGCAGATGTTGTCATCATGGGGATTGGACACAGTGCCAGAGATACCTATTATATGCTGCATGATAAAGGCATTGCCTTAGAAAAGAAGCCCTTTGCCATTGGCGTGCGCATTGAACACGAACAAGATGTGATAGATCGTGCGCAGTATGGCTGCAGTGCTGCTGAATTGGGGTTGGAGCCGGCTGATTATGCGTTGGTATATCACAGCCCGGAAGGCCGCTCCTGCTATTCCTTCTGCATGTGCCCAGGCGGTGTCGTCGTAGGTGCGGCGTCAGAAGAAGGACATGTGGTCACGAATGGGATGAGCTTATATCGTCGAGACAGCGGCATTGCCAATAGTGCGTTGGTAGTGAATGTAACCGCTGATGATATGGAAGGTGACAGTCCGCTGGCAGGTATTGCATTCCAGCGGCAGTATGAAAAATTGGCCTATGAGGTGGGCGGCCGTACGTATTGTGCGCCTGCGCAGACCGTAGGTGATTTTCTGCAGCGCCCAGAAAAAGGACAGGAAAAATCTGTACATACCTATCGTCCAGGTATTACATGGGCTGATTTGCATGATGTCCTCCCGCCTTTTGTGACGAATACCTTGGCCCAGGCCCTGCCGTATTTTGGACGGCGTATTCACGGTTTTGATGATAATAATGTCGTCATGACCGGCGTAGAAACACGGACCAGTGCGCCTGTACGCATTTTGCGCGGCGAAGACCGGGCGGCACTGCATGCAGACGGCTTGTATCCTGTAGGTGAAGGGGCTGGCTATGCCGGCGGCATTATGAGCGCGTTTTTAGATGGACTTGAATCAGCAATTACAATTATTTGTAAATATAAACCTTTGGAGGTAAAGTAAATGGCTAGATTATTTGGTACCGATGGTGTACGAGGTGTTGCGAATGATTCATTGACACCGGAATTGGCATATCATTTGGGCAGAGCCGCTGCCTATATTTTTGGACAAAATAAAGAACATCCTACGTTTTTGATTGGCCGCGATACACGCCGCTCCGGCACGATGCTGGCAGATATTTTGGCAGCAGGCATTGCGTCTGCCGGCGGGGAATGTTATATGGTAGGCGTGATTCCGACACCCGCCATTGCGTATTTGACGAGAACCCATCATATGGATGCCGGCGTTATGATTTCAGCATCCCACAATCCGTTTGAATACAACGGCATTAAATTCTTTGATGGCTATGGCTATAAACTGCCGGATGAAACGGAAGATAAAATTGAAGAATATATGCTCAAGGATGAACGGGCAGGACTGCAGAGCCGTCCGACAGGTGCAGCCATTGGTACTATTTCCACATGGACAGATTTACAAAATGAATACGCTGATTTCATCTGTAAATCGACAGATGTAGATTTGTCAGGCTTAAAAGTCGTACATGATGGCGCCAACGGTTCGGCATCCGTGTTAGGCCCCGAAATTTTACGTCGTTTGGGAGCAGAAGTCATTGCCATTCACCACGAACCCAACGGCATCAATATTAATGAAAACTGCGGCTCTACGCATTTGGAAAGCTTGAAGGAAGCGGTATTAAAATACGGTGCTGATGTAGGGATTGCCAACGATGGCGATGCAGACCGCTGCCTGGCTGTCGATGAAAAAGGACAGGAAATGGACGGCGACCAGATTATGCTGCTGTGTGCGCTGAAGCTGAAAGAAGAAGGCAAACTCAAACAAAATACGGTAGTGGGTACGGTTATGAGCAATATTGGCTTCCATAAGGCGCTCAAAGAAATGGGCTGCCAATCCGAAACGACGGCCGTAGGTGACCGCTATGTATTGGAACGGATGCGAAAAGACGGCTATTGCCTTGGCGGCGAACAGTCCGGCCATATTATTTTCCTGGATTATAATACAACCGGCGACGGCTTGTTGACAGCTGTGCAGTTGCTCAGCATTATGAAACAAAAACAAAAACCCCTGTCTGAATTATCTTCTCTGATGACTCGCTATCCGCAGATTTTAAAAAATGTCCGCGTACAGACGAAATCCGGCTGGGAAGAAAACAGCTTAATTATGGCTGCCATTGCTTCCGGTGAAGCAGAATTGGGTGATGAAGGCCGCATACTCGTTCGTCCGTCCGGTACAGAACCTTTGATTCGCGTAATGGCGGAAGGCCCTGACTTAGAACAGCTCAAGCGCATTGTCGATGATATTGCCGTTGTTGTCGAACATGAAATGGGGCCGTCTAAATAAATTGCCGGGTATTGACTTAAAAAGATAAAATATATATAATGTGGGAATGGAGTTTCAGTATATTGAACTTCATTCCTGTTTTTTTACAGGCGTTTGGAAATCCTTCGTAAAATGGATAGCGCTAGTACCTTAAATGATAAGGTAGACGAGGAAGAGAAGTATCGAACAGTCAGCGGATGTCTCTCGGCAGCTTCAGTCGTTAGATGATAAAAAAACATGTTGGTAACAAGATGGACAAATTTATCATGCGAAGCCATTGAATCTTAATAATTGAATAGCAGGAGGACAAAGATTATGTGTGGTATTGTAGGTTATATTGGAGGCAGAGAAGCTGCTGATTTCCTTATGGACGGCTTGGCAAAGCTGGAATACCGTGGCTATGATTCAGCAGGTATTGCCGTGTATAACAACGGAGCAATTGCTGTACGGAAAAAGCAGGGCCGTTTGGTAAATTTGGCAAACGAAGTCAAAGCACATCCCGTTTCCGGTACAGTCGGCATTGGACATACACGCTGGGCAACACACGGCGGCCCATCGGATGTCAATGCCCATCCGCATACCGATGAAAAAGGCAACTTTGCCATTGTCCATAATGGTATTATTGAAAACTATATGGAACTCAAAGAAGAACTGCTTGCCAAAGGATACCATTTCAAATCGGAAACAGATACAGAAGTAGTAGCACATTTGTGTGCTGATATGTATGACGGTGATTTTACACGTACCGTACGCAATGTATTGGCGCGGCTGCGGGGCTCTTATTCCCTCGTGTTTATGTGCAAATTTGAACCGGATAAAATCATTTGCAGTAAAAAAGACAATCCGTTGATTGTTGGCTTGGGTGAAAGCGAAAACTACATTGCTTCTGATATTCCGGCTATCTTAAACTATACACGCAAAACATATATTATGAATGATGGCGAAATTGCTATCGTACAAAAAGACAACGTATGGGTTACGGACTTAGAAGGCAAGCCGATTTCCAAAAAAGTCTTTGAAGTCAATTGGGATGCAGAAGCTGCAGAAAAAGGCGGTTTTGAACATTTTATGCTCAAGGAAATTTACGAACAGCCTAAGGCCATTCGTGATACGATGAGCTGCCGCATTACCGAAGACGGCAAACATGTTCATTTTGATGAATTAAATTGGACGCCGGAAGATGTCAATTCGATTGGCAAAATTATGATTACGGCATGCGGCACAGCATATCATGCCGGCTTGCTGGCCAAATACTTCATTGAAAAGTTGGCGCGTATTCCCGTCGAAGTAGACATTGCTTCGGAATACCGCTATCGCGACCCGCTTACGGACAGCAAAACCTTATGCATCATTATCAGCCAGTCCGGTGAAACGATTGACACATTAGCTGCTCTCAAAGAAGCGAAACGCTTGGGTGCCCGTTCATTGGCCATTACCAATGTAGTAGGGTCTTCTATTTCCCGCGAAGCAGACCAGGTAGCTTATACATGGGCAGGCCCGGAAATCGCCGTAGCATCGACGAAAGCGTATACGACACAGCTCGTTACGCTGCTCCTTTTGGCGTTGTACATGGGACGTTTGAATGGAAATCTGGCTGCAGAAAAAGAAGAACAAATTCTTCGCGATTTAATTGCCGTACCGGATGTATGTCAGAAAATTTTTGATCATGTCGATGATATCAAGGGATTGTGTGACGCATTTAAAACAGCAGAAGATGTCTTCTTCATCGGTCGTTCCATGGACTATGGCTTGGCCATGGAAGGTTCCTTGAAATTAAAAGAAATTTCTTATATTCATGCGGAATCCTATGCCGGCGGTGAATTGAAACACGGTACCTTGTCTTTGATTGAAAAAGGGATTCCAGTCATTGCGTTGGCTACCCAAAAAGACGTAGAAGAAAAGATGATCAGCAACATCAAAGAAGTCAAAGCACGTGATGCCTATGTCATCGGTGTCGTTCAAGAAGGCGATACTGAAGTAGGCAAAACGGTGGATTCTTTAATTCAAGTGCCGCAGTCAGATAATTTTGTCGTAACCATTATGGCAATTATTCCGCTGCAGATGCTGGCATACTATATTGCAGTCAGCCGCGGCAATGATGTAGACAAACCGAGAAATCTTGCAAAGAGTGTTACAGTAGAATAATGTATTTTAAGAGAAAGACAGCCTATAGTTTGTCTTTCTCTTTTACTTTATAGTGAATATATAACAGAGAAATTTCCTGTGTTTTGTCAAAAAATGTAAAAAAAGAGTTGACAGAGGGGGACATTTGCGATATACTAATCAAGCCGTCGGGAACGGGGCACCGCAAAGGGCTTCGGGAAAGACGGGCTATGTCTTTTGATGAGGAT
>CAVKEA010000012.1:0-50251 GCA_963655305.1 bacterium | reverse complement strand
TTTTTATATCTGCTGCCATACTTTTTTTATTTTATATACTATTATTTTACTGTCAGCAACGGCTTTTTCGTTCCATAGATACGTCTTATAATACACCTAACGTACTCAAAGAAATAAAAAAAGAAACTGCCGCCCAAAGCAAAAAGCTTTGTGCGGCAGCTTCCTTTTTAACGATGGACAGCTAATAGCCTATATTATTTAGCAGCCATTTCTTTTTTATAAATGTCAGCTGTGATAGCATCGGAGCAGCAAACTGCAACAACGTCAGCAACATCTTCAGAGGAGCAGCCACGAGACAAGTCAAGGATTGGTTCTGCCAAGCCCTGAACCAATGGGCCAAGGGCGGTTGCATTCGCAAAGCGCTGAACCATTTTGTAACCAATGTTAGCAGCATCGAGGTTCGGGAAAATGAGGACATTCGCATGACCAGCAACTTTAGAGCCCGGAGCTTTGTGTTCGCCAACTTCAGGAACCAATGCAGCATCGGCCTGCAATTCGCCGTCAAATTCAAAGTCTACATTACGTTTCTTCAAGATTTCTACAGCTTCACGAACGTTGTCAACAGATTCGCCGGCACCGGAACCTTTTGTAGAATAAGAAAGGAATGCAACTTTCGGATTCAAAATCTGGACCGTACGGCGAGCACGTTCTACGCAGATGCAGGCAATATCTGCGAGCTGTTCTGCTGTCGGGTTCGGAATAACGCCGCAGTCACCAAGTACGAGAATTCCATGATCGCCGTACTGCGGAGTATTGGTAATAAGAATGAAGGCAGAAGATACGGTTTTGTTGCCAGGACGAGGGCCAACAACCTGAAGGCCTGCGCGGATAACATCGGCAGATGTCGTAGCAGCACCGGATACAACGCCGTCTGCTTCACCAAGAGCAACGAGGCCGGCAGCAAAGAAGGTGTAGTTGCTTGTCATGATTTCACGAGCTTTTTCAACAGTCATGCCTTTCTTTTCGCGGCGTTTTGCAAAATATGCGCACAATTCGTCCATGCGATAATATGTTTCCGGATCTACTACTTCTACACCAGTAAGGTCAATCTGGAATTTTGCAGCATCTTTCTTTATCTGTTCTAATTTACCTACGAGAACAATTTTAGCAAAACCGTCAGCCAAAACACGTTCAGCAGCTTTCAATACACGGCGGCTGTTTGTTTCCGGAAGAACGATTTTTTTCTGTGCTTTAGATACACGAGCTTTTAAATCATCTGTAAATCTCATTTGGGGACCACTCCTTAAATAAGTTTCTAAATTCAAATTCCAACATACCTATTATAATACAAATCCCTGCCGAATCAAATATATTTCTCTCTATTTACGCCGGTTCAACAAAAATTTCGGCATACAAATTAATCATTATGTCATAAACCTGTACGCATAATTTTGTTTGTCTGCAGTAAAATCATTCTTTCTCCTTTTTTCATCGTGTCGTATTGCCTGCCTGGCCAAAAACAAAGGGTACCGTTTGAAGAAAATGAATCGTAATACTGCAAACTATACGCTTAAAACAGTAAAAAAAACAGGCTGTGACAAAATGAACTAAAAATTCTCATTGTGTTACAGCCTGCTTTCTTTACAACTGGTATTGTTATGGAGTGTTTAAAATAAATAGTCTTGCTGTTTGGGATGCAGCTGCTACCACGTAACGCTGTCCAACATATCCCGTATAACAGAAATGGAAAAGCCGCGGTTTTGCAAAAACCTGGCAATTTTTCTGCCGTCTTTTTCTTTGTCAGTAAAGCGTTTGGCAATCAGTCGTTCTGCCATCGCATATTCGTCTATCGGTTCTCGTTCTTCCGGAACAGGCAGCTGCCGATGTCGCAGTTTATTAACGATATACAGATGCCCGTATTGTTCTTTTCGTGCATAATAGCGGTATACATCGGCAGCCAGACGTTCATCGTCGATAAAATGCTCTTTCTTGAGCATGGCAATGACCGTATCGATACTTTCTTCCGAAGCATCACGGCTGCGCAGTTTCTGCCTTAGCTCTCCTTCGCTGAGAAATCGAACATTGAGCAGACGCAGCGCCTTGGCATACGTTTCCTTATCATTCATGCCTTATTCTTCTTTTTCCGTATTTGCTGCTGTTTCTTCCGGTGCCGCAGTAATCGGTTCTTCTTCCATTACTTCTTCAAATTTTTCTGGTTCAGCTGCTAAGGTATCCCGAATGATTTTTTCTACTTCATCAGCGATTTCCGGATGTTCTTTAAGGAACACTTTGACATTTTCCTTACCTTGTCCCAGCCGTTCGCCTTTATACGAATACCAGGTACCGCTCTTTTCGATAATATCCATGGATGCGCCCAAGTCGAGAATCGTTCCTTCACGAGAAATGCCTGTGCCGTACATAATATCAAATTCGCAGTTTTTAAACGGAGGAGCCACTTTGTTTTTGACGACTTTGACACGAGCTCTGTTGCCGATGACGTCACCGCCGGATTTAATCGCTTCTCCCTTACGAATTTCCATGCGGATAGACGCATAGAACTTCAATGCTCTGCCGCCTGTTGTCGTTTCCGGATTGCCAAACATGACGCCGACTTTTTCACGAAGCTGATTGATAAAGATGACGATTGCTTTGGATTTAGAAATAATCCCGGTCAGTTTGCGCAGTGCCTGGCTCATCAGGCGAGCCTGCAGGCCGACATGAGAATCACCCATTTCGCCTTCAATTTCTGCTTTCGGGACTAAAGCCGCGACAGAATCCACTACGATAATATCGACAGCGCCGCTGCGGACGAGTTCTTCTGTAATTTCCAGTGCTTGTTCCCCGTTATCCGGCTGCGAAATAAGCAGTTCAGCTGTATCTACGCCAAGATGGCGGGCATACACCGGATCCAGCGCATGTTCAGCATCAATAAAAGCCGCAATGCCGCCTTCTTTTTGTGCTGAAGCAATCGCATGCAGGGCCAGTGTCGTTTTGCCGGAAGATTCAGGGCCGTAGATTTCGATAACACGGCCGCGGGGATAACCGCCGACGCCGACAGCCAAATCAACTGCCAGGGAGCCTGACGAAATAACTTCCAAATTCATTTTATCAGCTAAATCACCCAGACGCATAATCGCGCCTTTGCCAAAATCTTTTTCAATTTTGCGCATTGCATTTTCAAGTGCGGTTTGTTTTGCTTCCATAGCAGCCTCCTAATGTATATGTTCTAAAATATATTTAACAGCATAATAAATGGCGCCGGTTGCAGCCCGGCGTTTGACTTCCGTGCGGTCACCCAGATATACATTGCGATGCGTCTGCGTTCCCCACGGTCCGGCAATGCCCGTATAGACAAGTCCCACTGGCTGGGCCGCACTGCCGCCGCCGGGACCGGCAATGCCCGTCGTGCTGATCGCTATATCAGATCCGTACAGTCTGCGGCTCCCTTCTGCCATTTCTCCGGCAGTCTGTGCACTGACTGCTGTATATGTTTCCAACGTGTCATGCGAAACACCGAGTATATGTTCTTTCATTTCATTGCAGTACGTCCCGGCAGAACCGCGGAAATATTCCGAGGCACCGGCAATATCCGTAATATACGAGCCGACTAGTCCGCCTGTACAGGATTCGGCAGCACTGACGGTCATGTGCTGTGCCAATACGATGCGTCCCAGCAAGGCGGCAATCGGTTCGTCGTCATACGTAACGGCGACGCGGTTCAGCCGCTTTTGCAGTTCTTTTTTTAACGGCTGCAGCAGCGCAGTCGCTTCAGCCTCATCGGCGCCTTTCGCCGTCAAGCGCACTTCGACAAAACCAGGGCGGGCATACATCGCAATCGTCGGATTGGTCTGGTGCTGCACCAAATCCATTAGCTTTTCTTCAATAAAAGCTTCTCCCATATCATAAATCTTCATGTATAAAGATTTGATGTATCCCTGAGAACCAAATGTCTCGAGCAGCCAGGGACGCAGGCGATGCGTATACATCCAGCGCATTTCCATCGGCGGACCCGGCAGATGAACGAGTACTTTGCCATGATGCTGTATCGCTGCACCGGGAGCCGTACCGGCCCCATTGGTAAATACGGTCGCGCCTTTAGGAATCATAGCCTGCCGTTTTTGGTTTTCCGTCAACCCCCTGCCGGGATGATGGGCTTCGACCCATTGGGCAATGGATTCGATAATTTCCGGGTGAAGTTCCATAGGCAGTCCCAACACTTTGGCACCTATATTTTTCGTCATATCTCCCTGCGTCGGGCCCAATCCGCCCGTTGTAATAACGATGTCAGCCCGGCTGAGCGCCGTTCGCAGCACGGCTTCCATTCGCTGCGGATTATCTCCTACAGTCGTATGATAGACAATCGAATAGCCTAGGGCATTTAATTCTCGTGACAAATACTGCACGTTTTCATTGACGATTTCTCCCAGCAGCAGCTCGGAGCCTGTCGTCACCAATTCTACTAACACACGCTCACCTCATTTAGACTTGTTCAGCAACTAAATCATACGCAAATCCCTGAGCAATGCGAACAGGAATCATATCCCCCGCTTCTACACCATCAGCATTTTCCAAATACGTCAAGCCGTCTACATCAGGCGCCTGAATTTCAATCCGGCCGACAGCCTGGCGCACGCCGTCTTCTTCTGTTACTTTTTCAACCAGCATCGTATGCAGCGTTCCTTCCAGTTCCTGATTGCGGTGTTCAGATACTTTAGCTTGAATAGCCATCAGTGTATGATACCGTTCTTCCTTTACGTCTTCCGGAATCTGGTTTGGCATCTTAGCTGCCGGCGTCCCATCTTCCTGGGAGTACGTAAAGACACCGACATCATCAAATTCGGCTTCACGGACAAAGTCGCAAAGCGCTTGAAATTCTTCTTCCGTTTCACCGGGGAAACCGACAATAAACGTCGAACGCAGCGTCAGTTTGCGGCCGTGGCTGCATAATTTTTTTACGAGATGACGCACATCTGCTTCGCTGTCGCGGCGGTTCATACGCTGCAGGACCGTCTGGGAAATATGCTGCAGCGGCAGGTCCACATAAGGACAGATTTTATCTTCTTTGACGATAAGGTCCATCAATTCATCTGTAAAATAATGGGGATATAAGTAAAACAAGCGAATCCAGCGAATTCCTTCGATTTTGACGAGTTGGCGCAGCAATTCCGGCAGGAGAGAATGGCCTGCCAAATCGACGCCGTAGCTCGTCGTATCTTGTGCAATCAAGTTGATTTCCTTCACGCCGTCAGCAGCTAATTTTTGCACTTCTGCCACTACGGATGCTACTGGACGGCTGCACAGCGGACCGCGAACATGCGGAATAATGCAGAACGTACAGCCATTATTGCAGCCTTCCCCGATTTTCACATACGTGCTGTATGACGGCGTCGTCCGCAAACGGCTTGTATTTTGGTCATACAAATGGCTTACGTTATCCATAAAGCAGGCTTTTTTGCCGTGTTCTACCGTATCAATCGCTTCCCAGATGCGGTCCCATGAACCGGTTCCCAATAAGGCATCAATTTCCGGCATTTCTTTCAGCAAATCTTCTTTGTACTGCTGACTCAGGCAGCCCGTAACAATGAGCATGCGGCAGCGGCCTTCCTGTTTATATTTGGCTGCCTGCAAAATCGTATTGATGGATTCTTCTTTGGCCTTTTCAATAAATGTACAGGTATTGACAATAATAATATCTGCTTGTGCCAAGTCTTCTGTAATTTCCATATGGCGGTCTTTGAGAATTCCAAGCATGACTTCTGTATCAATCAGGTTTTTTGAACATCCTAAGCTGACAAATCCAATTTTTTCCAATCTATTCGTCCTTTCCAAAGCGAACTGATTTGATCCACCAATTTTGCAAATCACGGCGGCCTGCATCAGTATATTGTTTTTTTGTTGGGAACAAGATAAGTTCCTGTCCCTGTGAATCTAATATTTTTCGTGCCGTTTCACTGGCATACGTAAAGTACAAATGGTTTTTCCGCAAAACAGCATCGGCATCATTGGCATACAGCCAGTCGATAAACGCCGCTGCCAATTCTTCATCCTGGCATTGTACGGTCATTGCCGTGCCAGTCAGCCAATACGACGTACCGTCACGGGGATACAGGATATAAATGGGCGCGCCGTCCTGCCGATACTGCCGTGCCGTCACTGCATCGACGACCCCCAGATTGACTTCACCGCTGGCTACGCGGCGTACGCTGGATGCCATCGATTTGGAATAGGCTGCTACATGAGACTGCAGCGCCCGCAGATACAGCCCCGTTTCTTCGCTGCCATTGATTTCAACAAGCGAGCAGAGAAAATCGCCTGCCATATCCATAGACGCCAAGTCGGGAAACGCAACGGTCAGCATCGGGTCGCGAAGCAAATCATCCCATGTGCGTATATCGACGCCGCGTCTGGCATAATATTCATGGCCGACGACAAAAACCATCGGATTGAGCCAAAGCCCATTCCAATACCCGTCTGCATCTTTAAACGCACACGGTACGGTTTCCGTCTGTATGGAAGCGTACATTTTCAGCTGCTGTATGTTTTCTGCCTGCCGCAGCACAGATTCAGAAGCAATCAATACATCCGGCATATCACCGGCATGCTGCGCTTTCATCTGTCGATGCAGTTCATCGTCTGTCTTACTGATAATCTGCACATGCATTCCTGTCTGCTTGTAAAAAGCGGCTGTTAAATCGGCATTGACATCAGCCGGCATATCAGAAAAAACTACTAAGTGCCGCTCTGCTTCGTAGGAAGCCTGCTCTTCCTGCTGCCGCTGCTGCTCATGCCATATATAATTGCTAAACCCCAGCAGTGCCACGATAAAGACGATGACACAAACTAATGGCATATATCGTTTCATTTTTTACCTCGTACAGGCCCTCTCTGGCTGGTTTTGCCCGGGCGGCGGCATGGCGCATGATGACGGAATGCGGCATGCTGTCTGCCCCGTTCTTTTCGTATATTGCGCGGCGCAATCAAGCATTTGGGGCCAAAACCGATTAAATCCCTGCGTCCGGCCAGACACAAGGCTTTATAGACAATATCATAGTTGGCCGGATTTTTATACTGCATCAAGGCACGCTGCATTTGTTTTTCTTCCGGCCGCCGTGCCACGTAAACAGGTTCCCCCGTCAAGGGGTTCATGCCGGTATAATACATCGCCGTCGAAAGACTGCCCGGCGTCGGGATAAAATCCTGCACCTGTTCGGGCTGCATATGCATATCCCGCAGAAATTCAGCCAGTGCAATAGCATCATCCAAGGTGCAGCCTGGATGGCTGGACATGAAATACGGTACCAGATACTGCTTTTTTCCCAGCTTGCGATTGGCTTCATCAAACCAATCTTTAAATTTCAAAAAGGCATGAACATCTGCCTTTCCCATCAAATCCGTTACATGTTTGACCACATGTTCCGGTGCGACTTTCAGCTGACCGCTGACATGATACTGACACAATTCTTCAACAAATTTCTTATTGTGATCTGCTAATACATAGTCATACCGCAAGCCGGAACGTACAAATACTTTCTTGACGCCGGGAATGCTGCGGATTTCTTTGAGCAGTTTTCGATAATCTTCATGAGACGTATCGAGATTCGGACATATTTCACTGCCAATGCAGTGCTTGTTTTTGCAAACCCCTGCTTTGAGCTGTTTTTGACAGGCCGGATGGCGAAAATTGGCCGTCGGACCGCCTACATCATGAATATAGCCTTTAAATCCCGGCAAATGCGTCATATGCTTCGCTTCACGCAGGAGCGACTCATGACTGCGGCTTTGAATAATCGGTCCCTGATGACTGGTAATCGCACAAAAATGACAATGTCCAAAACAGCCGCGCTGACTCGTCAGGCTGAACTGCACTTCCTGCAAAGCCGGTACACCGCCTGCCGCATCATAATCAGGATGCCAGCGCCGCTGAAAAGGCAGCTCATAAATCGCATCCATTTCTTTGGTCGTCAGCGGCAGCGCCGGCGGCGTCTGGACAAGAAAGCGATTTTCTGAAGGCTGAATAATCGTTCTGCCGTAAAAAGGGTCTTGTTCTTCATACTGTATCTTAAACGCCTTGGCAAATGCCTTTTTGCTGGTTTTAACTTCTTCATAGGACGGACACATGACGGTATGCGCAGATATAGGTGCATGACTGGTGACATAACAAATGCCGCGGATATTATACATTTCTGCCACCGTCTTACCTTCTGCCAGCGCATCGGCAATTTCTACGACAGAATGTTCCCCCATGCCGTAGCTCAAAATGTCTGCCTTGCTGTCCAGCAAAATAGAATGGCGCACCTTATTCGACCAGTAGTCATAGTGGGCAAACCGGCGCAGACTGGCTTCAATGCCGCCAATAACAATCGGCACATCTTTATAGGCTTCACGCATGCGGTTGGCATAGACAATCGTTGCCCGTTCAGGCCGTCTGCCTGCTTCACCGCCGGGAGAATAATTATCTTTGCTGCGAAACTTTTTAGCAGCCGTCTTTTCATTCAGCATAGAATCGAGATTGCCTGCCGTAATCAACGCGGCCAGTCTCGGTTTGCCCAGTGCTTTAAAGGGCTCCGCACTATGCCAATCAGGCTGCGAGATAATGCCGACGCGATATCCCCGGCTTTCCAGCACCCGGCCAATGACAGCGGCAGCAAATCCCGGATGATCTACATACGCATCTCCATTGATATATACAAAATCCAACTGCTCCCAGCCGCGCCGTTTCATATCCGCACGGCTTGTTACTAAAAAATTATCTGCCATATATTCCCTCTATACTAAAATCCAAATAATAAGCAGCAAACAAATAACAATGCCGGCAATAATCGTAATTTCCGGCCATTTGCCTTGTTGTTTATTCTTTTTCTTACCATCTTTCTTCGGCTTTTTAGGCATGTTTTGTACTGCAGCAGGCCGTACATCCGGCTGGGGAATCGTAGCGGCAAACGCTCCTTTATATTCCCGAACCAAGGCCTCTCCGTCCAAGCCTAAATAATTGCCGTAGTTACGGGTAAATCCCTTCATAAAAACAACACCTGGGATATCATCGTACGTATCCTTTTCCAACGCTTCTAAATACTTCTGTTTTATGTTCAACGCATCAGAAACTTCTTTCAGTGTCCGTCCCTGTTTTTCTCTTTCTTTTCGCAGTATAGTTCCTAATGATGACACTGCCAGTTCCTCCTTTCTGCGTTTTGTATCTTTTTATTATATAACATTGTATCCCCTTTCAGCAATGAAATTACTATTTCTTTTCACTTGCAGCCTCTACGGTCCCATATGCTATCTCACTGCGGTATCTTCTATTTTCTATACAGACTTCAAGCATGCATACAGAAAAAAGGCATACACAAATGTGTATGCCTTGAAAAAAGATTTTGGTGGGCGATAACAGGATCGAACTGCTGACATCCTGCTTGTAAGGCAGGCGCTCTCCCAGCTGAGCTAATCGCCCAAAAGTGGTGACCCCTACGGGATTTGAACCCATGTTCTCGCCGTGAAAGGGCGGTGTCTTAGACCACTTGACCAAGGGGCCATGCTAAAGGAAAAAATGGTGATCCACCCGAGATTCGAACTCGGGACACCCTGATTAAAAGTCAGGTGCTCTGCCAACTGAGCTAGTGGATCATAATTTGGCAGGGGTAGCTGGATTCGAACCAACGATGACGGAGTCAGAGTCCGTTGCCTTACCGCTTGGCGATACCCCTACTGGCTCCTCAAGTAGGACTCGAACCTACGACAAATCGGTTAACAGCCGATTGCTCTACCAACTGAGCTATTGAGGAACAATAGCTAATGCTTCCCTCTTTTCAAAGGGAATATGGAGCGGAAAACGAGACTCGAACTCGCGACCCCCACCTTGGCAAGGTGATGCTCTACCACTGAGCTACTTCCGCATGTCTTGGTGTTTCTCATCAGCGACGAGAATTATTTTAGCACATCGTTTGATGTCTGTCAACACTTAATTTTTCGATTTTTTCAAACCGTCTTGACTGTCCTCTGCCTATCGCACGAGAACTTGTTAAGTGTTTGCTGTTCCGTCGGAACGCTTAATTATAATACCAATTCTACCGCCTATTGTCAAGGGATTTTTTATAATTTTTCCCAGAAATTGTGTCCTACCTCCCCATACAGTAAAAGGCAGTTGATTCTATTCCCTCAACTGCCCCTTATCATCGACGTATTTCACGCCACTATACGATGTCTTTTAACAGGTTACCATTTATCGGCCTGCCCGATAAATCCTCGCACTACATTGGGAATTTCCAAATCTTTAGTTCCTGCACCATAGGCTACGCTGTCATGAATAAACGTATCCGGCCGCGGGCCGACATACGATGCCAGCGTCTTTATCAGGGCCGCGCCTGTCGGTGTAACCAATTCTCCCCAAACATCCGTAGTATAATACGGGATGCCTGCCAGCAATTCCGCCGTCGCCGGGGCAGGTACGGGCATAACGCCATGAGCGCATTTTACAAAGCCGCTTCCCACATGCAGTGCGGAAGACGCAACTTGTTCAATCCCCAAATAATCCAACGCCCAAATCGTACCGACAATATCTAAAATGCAATCGATGGCTCCCACTTCATGAAAATGAATTTCTTCTACAGGGATGCCGTGTACTTTGGCTTCGGCCTGGGCCAAATTTTGAAAAACCTGCAGGCTTTTCTTTTTTATTTCCTCTTTAAAGGGAGAGGCTTCTATGATTTTTGTAATTTCCGGCAGTCCTCTATGTTCGTGATGATGGTGATGTCCTGCCGTATCCACCAGATGTTCATGTGTTTCATGCACGTGGTCATGATGCGCATGTTCTTCATGATCATCATGATGATGGTGTTTTTCACTGTCTAATAAGACATTATAATATACAGCTTGAATGCCCAGCTTGGATACAGGCTTGCAAATCAGTGAATATCCCTGCAGCTGCAGCGATTCCATCGCCTGTTTAAACGCATCAAAAGGAACACCTGCCTGCAGCAGCATCCCGACAAACATATTTCCGCTGATACCGGAAAAACAATCCAAATACAGTGTTTTCATCGTCATTTACTCCTCTTTTCTGCTATTTTAATTCTTTATTCATCATATCTACCGAGGCATCCAGCAGTGACAAGCCAATGACAGACCCCATGCCCTGATCTAAAATATCAGAGGTTTCAAAAAATGCCTTAATATTCATTTTTTTCATCTGCATCTGATGTACGGGTTCTTTATAGCGAGCCGAAGGAATAATATAATCATCTACAGCAGGACATAATGCCCGGGCGATTAAAACGGCTGCGCCGGTAACGGCATTGTCAAATACGACGAGCATCTTACGCTGGCACGCCGCCAGAATAAATCCGGTCATGGCTGCAATATCCGGCGCACCGGCACGACGCAGCAATTCCAACGGCTGCTGCGCATCCAGCTGCAGTTGGTTCATCAAGGCCGTCAAATGAGCCAGTTTGTCGCCAGATTTCATATGCGCAGGCAAATCATGCAATGCATCTTTAAAAAATGCTGCCGTGATAATGAAAGCTGTCAAAAGGCCTCGTTCGCCAATATTGCCCAATCCGACAGCCTGATATCCTTCGTCAGCCAAATTCTCCCCGATCTGCAGGCCGCTGAACATGGCATCCAGCATTTCATCTTCTGTCATGGCTGCTCCTTTAGCCCAAAAATGACTGCCATGCATCACTTTCAAATCTTGTACGCCCTGCGACTCCGGAATATCCTGTTCCAGCCCCATATCAAGCAGCAGCACGCCAGCACCAATTTGATGGGCAACTTTGTTGATATGCGCCTTTCCCTTGGCAACTTCCAAGGCTTCCGCTTTGCTCAGCTTGCCTTCTGTTTTATTTTCTCCGCCGTCAACAGCATGGTCCGCCGCAAAAATAATAACGGCTTTTTTCAATACATCAGGCTGCAGTGTCTGGCACACGCCGGCAATCCGTCCCGCCAAGTACGTTAGCTTGCCGTCCTGCTTAATGGGCAGTTCCGATAATTTCTGATAGCACAGCCCGGTTTTCGTAATATCAGCAGGATATATATTGGCAATGATTTGTTCCAATACCTGATCCATAAAATACCTCCTTGCATCCAAATAATTTCATATCCTTATTATATCATAGATAGACAATGGAAATGGACGCATGCTGCATGTGAGTATTTTTATGCCGGCTGCCTCGTTTTCAAAAAAAAGAACCGTCGCCCTAAGCAACAGTTCTTTTTTGCATTGTATTCTGTATTACAACGTTTGGCCGTAAGCATCCGTATCAATAATAGCTTGTTTAAATGCTTCTTTAGTCAGCGGCTGCGGTACGCAGTTCCATTCTGTCATCGACGGTGCTTTGTTGACAACGGCATCCAACTCGCTTACCTGCATATCGAGATCTGCCAATTTTGTCGGATACCCTGCCTTTTTGTAGAAAGCAACAATACGGTCTCTCAGTTCAAACTGTTTATCATACGTCAGGAGAACTAAAACGCCGAAGGATACGATTTCACCATGCAGATGCCCTTCTACGACTTGAGGGAGTACTGTCGATGAGTTATAGAATAAGTGAGCGACAGAAGAATTATAGTAATAAATCGCCTGGTCGCCTGTCGTGCAGTTGGATACCAACCCAGTGCTGATAATAATATCCAAGACAACTTCCTGCAGTTCATGAGAAATTTCTTTTTTCTTGAAATCTGCCAACGCCTTTTCGCCAAAATCAAGGAGCGGAGAAGTGCAGACTTTTCCTAATGCGCGGCCTACCAACACAGTATGGAACAATTCCGCATTCCGGCTTGCCAATTCAGATTCGCATTCTTTACTCATGGCATCGCCAATGCCGGCCCAGAATAAATTAAACGGAGAATCAACGACGATGTTCATGTTAATAAATGTATGAATCGGCGGCTGCGGCAAATAATAATAGCCGGCAAACGATTTATCTTCTTTATACATAACAGCAATTGCCGTAGACGGTGCGCAGTTGGAAGCGACCGTTGGGAACGCAAAGTATGCTTTTCCCGCTTTATCCGCTACGACTTTGCACGTATCGATAGCACGGCCGCCGCCGACGCCAAAAATCAAATCCGCGTTTTGTACGGCTTCTTCTGCCAGCAGTGCGTCTACACGTTCATACGTAGCATCGTCGCCATACCACAAAACATCTAATACTTCCAAGTCTGTTTTAGCAATCGCATCCAAAAGAGGCTTCTTGGCTTTAGAAAGAGCTGTTTTACCCCCAATAATAACGACTTTCTTGCCAAAATGCTTGGTAATGCGGCCAATGGCATCATAGGCATTTGCCCCAATAGTAAATGCCGGCAGCACTAAGGTGTAATCAGAATACAACATAAAAATTCACTCCAATATCAAAGTTATTACGACACATAAGATTTCTTTCCCATTATCAAAATCACATGTATTGTGTACTAAAATATTATAGCACTGATACTTTTTTTTTACTACAAAGGTTAAACGTGTGCGTTTCTACTATACATGAATAATTCATATGCCTTTTATTCCTACTATTCCTTTTTTGCACATCATGCCATATAAAGTATGTATCTTGTGTGCTCGTACACTATTTTGTAGTTTCTTTGTTATCTTGATTATTTATCATGATTTGATTTCTTTTTACGCATTATTTTGATTGGCATTTTGAGAAAATGTGCCTTGAATTTTGTCTTTTTTGCTTTATAATAGAATCGCAATGCAGGATATGTATTATTAAATGGAATTATAATTCATTTGCGTGCTTATGCACAATCCTAAGACATATACCTGTATTAATTTCATATAGGAGGTCTTATAGTATGAACGGTTTGTATTTAGTTATTATTTCTGCTCTCGTGTTCGTACTGGCATACCGTTTTTACGGCGCATTTATTGCTGCTAAAGTATTAACGCTCAACCAGTACAAAGTCACTCCGGCTTTCCGTTTTGAAGATGGACACGACTATGTTCCTACGAACAAATACGTCGTATTCGGTCATCATTTCGCAGCTATTGCCGGTGCAGGTCCTTTGGTAGGCCCTGTTATTGCCGCACAGTTTGGGTATTTGCCCGGTGCATTATGGATTTTAATCGGCGGTGTTCTCGCCGGCGCTGTCCATGATATGGTCATCCTTTTCTGCTCCATGCGGTATGACGGCAAGTCCATTGCCGAAATCGCAAAAGCACAGATTGGTGACAAAACAGGCTTGGCAACATCCTTTGCCGTACTGTTCTTGAATATCCTCTGCATGGCTGGTATGGCCGTCGTTATTGCCAACGCACTGCATGACAGCCCATGGGGTACATTTACCATCGGTTCTACGATTCCTATCGCTATTTTCATCGGGATTTACATGCAGTTCCTTCGCCCGGGCAAAATCAAAGAAGGTACTATCATCGGTGTTATCTTAACACTGCTCGCCGTTGTTGTCGGTCCTGTCGTCGCAGCATCCCCCACATTGGCTCCTATCTTTACGATTAGCTCCCGCGGTATTTCGTATGCTCTTATTATTTATGGCTTTGTTGCCGCTGCTCTTCCGGTTTGGCTGCTCTTGGCTCCGCGTGATTACCTTTCCACATACATGAAGATTGGTACTATCGGTGCTTTGGCTGTCGGCATTATCGTCGTTGGCCCAACCATTCAGATGCCGGCTACTACACAGTTCTGTGCCGGCGGCGGCCCGGTTATTACAGGCCAGGTTATTCCGTATATCTTCGTTACTATCGCCTGCGGTGCTATCTCCGGGTTCCACTGCATGATTTCTACAGGTACTACACCAAAAATGCTGATGAATGAACGTTCCATTCTTCCAGTCGGCTATGGTGCTATGGTTACTGAATCCTTCGTTGCCATGATGGCATTGATTGCTGCTTGTGCTCTCGTTCCTAACGATTACTTCGCTATCAACTCTTCGGCAGAACATTTCCAAGCTTTGGGTCTGCAAGTTGTTGAACTGCCGCACTTGAGCGAAATGGTCGGCGAAAATGTTGCTCATCGTCCGGGCGGCGCTGTTTCTTTGGCTGTCGGCATGGCTCACATCTTCTCCAGACTTCCGGGTCTTGACCATCTCATGAACTACTGGTATCACTTCTGCATCATGTTTGAAGCCCTCTTCATCATGACCATTATCGATGCCGGCACACGTGTTGGCCGTTATATGCTCCAAGAATTAGTCGGCCGTGTATGGCCTAAATTCGGTGACCCGCAGTGGAAACCGGGTGCTATCATCGCATCGGCTCTTATCTGCGCTGCATGGGGCTACCTCGTATTAAACGGCAACTTGTCTACGATTTGGCCGATTTTCGGTGTATCCAACCAGTTGCTCGCTATCATTTCCTTAGCTATTTCCACTGTTGTTATCTGCAGCATGGGCAAAGCTCGTTATGCCTGGGTTACGATTATTCCGTGGGCCTTCCTCATGGTTATGATCTTCTGGGCTGATTACCTGAACATCTTTGAAATTTACCTGCCAAAAGGTGAATGGACCATGTTCGTCGTATCTATCATTATGGCTGTTCTCGTTATCATTGTTACGATTAACGCTATTCGCAGATGCTTGTATCTCGTCAAAACAGT
Organism: bacterium; assembly: GCA_963655305.1. Taxonomy (GTDB): domain Bacteria; phylum Bacillota; class Negativicutes; order Veillonellales; family Megasphaeraceae; genus Megasphaera. Next base: position 34,769 of record CAVKEA010000012.1, on the reverse strand, counting down.
TCCTGCAAGCTATGACACTACAGAAACTGTAGAAGCCGAAGAAATCAAACACCTCGACCAACTCGTTGCTCAACAAGACGACGAAGGCGCTCGTGCAAGACGCTTCAAAGAACTGACCATTTCCAATCACTAATCATTGATTAGCCTATTCAAACGGCTGTCGCGTAAGCGGCGGCCGTTTTTTTATGTCCATTTATCAAAGAAAAACTGCTGCATGTCCGCAGAAAATCATACGAAAGTGGAACATAAACTCGCTCTTCGTTAGACATAACAGCTATTCATAAATTCTGTATATATCCTTCCACCAATGCCTTTATATCATGTTATGTATAATTTTCTTGAATTTATCAATAAAGTGCGTTATAGTAAGTGTATAGAAGGCTCGTGCAATATATCACATACTCTACTTATACTTAGAATACCGCCTAAATAAGCCTAATACGGCTTTTTATATTTTATAAAAAGGAGGTTGTTTTGTATGAACGGTTTGTATCTAGTTATCATTTCTGCATTAGTTTTCGTACTGGCATACCGTTTTTATGGCGCGTTTATTGCTGCAAAAGTACTGACAGTCAATCAGTACAAAGTGACGCCGGCTTTCCGCTTTGAAGACGGTCACGACTATGTTCCTACGAACAAATATGTCGTTTTTGGTCATCATTTTGCAGCCATCGCCGGCGCAGGTCCTCTGGTAGGTCCTGTCATTGCTGCACAGTTCGGTTATTTGCCCGGCGCGTTATGGATTCTCATCGGCGGCGTTTTGGCCGGTGCGGTGCATGACATGGTTATCTTGTTTGCTTCTATGCGGTATGACGGCAAATCCATTGCCGAAATCGCCAAGGCGCAAATCGGTGATAAAGTTGGCCTTGCGACTTCTTTCGCCGTGTTATTCCTCAACATTTTAGCTATGGCCGGCATGGCCGTCGTTATCGTCAATGCCCTGCATGATAGTCCATGGGGTACATTTACGATTGGTATGACTATTCCTATCGCGATTTTTGTCGGCTTGTACCTGCAGTTTTTCCGTCCCGGAAAAATCCAGGAAGCCACCATTATCGGTGTGGCCTTAACGCTGCTGGCTGTCGTTTTGGGGCCGTCTGTTGCCGCGTCTCCTACATTGTCTCCTATTTTTACGATTCATGAACAGGGCATCGGCATTGCGCTGATCATCTACGGCTTTGTCGCAGCCGCACTTCCGGTATGGCTGCTGCTGGCTCCGCGCGACTATTTATCTACGTATATGAAAATCGGCACCATTGGTGCCTTAGCACTTGGCATTATTATTGTCGGTCCGATGATTGCTATGCCGGCAGTCACACAATTCTGTGCAGGCGGCGGCCCGGTTATTACCGGTCCGGTACTGCCGTATATTTTCATTACCATTGCCTGCGGTGCCGTATCCGGGTTCCACTGCATGATTTCTACCGGTACTACACCTAAAATGCTGATGAATGAACGCTCGATTCTCCCTGTCGGCTACGGGGCTATGCTTACGGAATCTTTCGTCGGCATGATGGCTCTGATTGCAGCCTGCGCCCTGCAGCCTGCTGACTATTTTGCTATCAACTCGTCTGCCGCACATTTTCAGGCATTGGGCATACAGGTCGTTGACCTGCCTATGCTGAATGAAATGGTCGGTGAAAATGTTGCCCATCGTCCAGGCGGCGCCGTTTCTCTGGCTGTCGGCATGGCACATATTTTCTCCCGCATTCCGGGGCTCGACCATCTCATGAATTATTGGTATCATTTCTGCATCATGTTTGAAGCGCTCTTCATCATGACGATTATCGATGCCGGTACACGTGTCGGCCGCTACATGCTGCAAGAATTAGTCGGCCGCGTATGGCCGAAATTCGGCAACCCGCACTGGAAACCGGGCGCAATCATCGCTTCCGCTGTTATCTCCGGCGCATGGGGCTATATCGTACTGCAGGGCAACTTGTCCACGATTTGGCCAATCTTTGGTGTATCCAACCAGCTGCTCGCTATCATTACGTTAGCCATTTCTTCCGTTGTTATCTGCAGTATGGGCAAAGCCCGCTATGTCTGGGTTACGGTTATCCCGTGGGCTTTCCTGACCGTCGTTATCTTCTGGGCTGATTTCCTGAATATGTTTAATATCTACCTGCCCAAAGGCGAATGGCTCCTTTTCGCATTGTCTGCCATCATGGCGATTTTGGTCATTATCGTCAGTGTCGCTTCGATTCACAAATGCTTCTATTTAGCCAAAACAGTTCCTCCCAGCTACACTACCAGCGAAACCGTAGAAGCAGAAGAACTGCAGCATTTGAATGCACTTTGCCAGCAAAATGACGAAGAAGGCAGCGTAGCCAAGAAATTTAAAGAATTAACGATTTCTAATCATTAAGTTTTGCCAGCATGCAAAGCGATTCCCGCCAGTATCGTGTGGGAATCGCTTTTTTACTATTGTCTTCATGATTATGTTAAAATTATTAAACGTTTAACCGATTTGTTTAACGTTTAACTATGAAAAAAGTTAAAAATTTTTATAAAAAGTTGTTGACAAGACCATTCTAATTTCGTACAATATGTTCAAGCTTCACGACAGAAGCGAATACAAATAATTCGTAAATCTAATGACGGGAGAAAGTAGTTTGCCTGTATCATACCAGAGAGTCGGCGGTTGGTGTGAGCCGATATATACAGTCTGATGAAGCTCCTCCCCGAAGAGCGGTGCTGAATGAATCAGGTAGGTACCGACGGGATTTCCCCGTTACAGGAAACGCGTATGTTAGTACGTTGTAGAGAGCCTGTCAGGCAGCAATGCCGCAGGAATCAGGGTGGTAACGCGGAGTATATCCGTCCCTCAGTACAAGAGGGACGGATTTTTTTTATTGCCCTCTTGAGACAATCTCCTGCAACCAACGCATTTTCAACCCCATATTTTTTAATTTCTAAGGAGAGATGTATCATGGCAAAAGTATTTTATGAACAAGATGTAAACTGGGATGTAATGAACGGCAAAAAAATCGCAATCATTGGCTACGGCAGTCAAGGACATGCCCATGCATTGAATTTGAAGGAAAGCGGTGTCGATGTTGTCGTCGGTTTGTATAAAGGAAGCAAATCCATTGAAAAAGCAAAAGCTGCCGGCTTGGAAGTAAAAACAGTTGCAGAAGCAGTCAAAGAAGCAGACATCACAATGATTTTGATTCCAGATGAAAAACAGGCTGATGTCTACAAAACGGAAATTGCGCCGAATTTGAAATCCGGCAGTGCCTTGGCCTTTGCCCATGGCTTCAACATTCATTTCAAACAAATCGTGCCGCCGGCTGATGTCGATGTATTCATGGTCGCACCGAAAGGCCCGGGTCACCTCGTTCGCCGTACATTCACCGAAGGCGGCGGCGTACCGGATGTATTTGCTGTCGAACAAGACGCTACCGGCAAATGCTTTGATATTGCCTTAGCATATGCCCGCGGCATTGGCGGCGCCCGTGCCGGTGTCATCCAGACAACCTTCCAGGAAGAAACGGAAACAGACCTCTTTGGGGAACAGGCAGTCCTCTGCGGCGGCATTTGCCAGCTCATCACCAACGGCTTTGAAACATTGTGTGAAGCAGGCTATCAGCCGGAAATTGCATATTTTGAAACATTCCACGAAATGAAGCTGATCGTTGACCTCATGTATGAAGGCGGCATGGCCAAGATGCGCAAATCTATCAGTGACACCGCTGAATACGGTGATTACACGGCCGGCCCGAGAGTTATTACACAGGACTCCAAAGCAGCTATGAAACAGGTTTTGAGCGATATTCAAGACGGCACCTTTGCCAAAGATTGGCTCCTGGAAAATAAAGCAGGCGGCCGTGCTCATTTCTTGGCAATGCGCAGAAACCATGCGGAACATCCGATTGAAAAAGTCGGTGCTAAACTGCGCAACATGATGCCGTGGCTCCACAACAACGACCAGAACGATTAATTTACGAATAGAATACGTGTACAGGGGATGGACAGTTCCATCAGCCATCCTCTGCCGTATTCACCTAGTGTATGCAAAGAGGTGAAGTTTACATGAAAATGACAGGTGCGCAGGCTGTACTGGAAAGTTTAAAAAAAGAAGGTGTGGATGTTGTTTTTGGCTATCCCGGCGGTGCGATTTTGCCATTATATGAAGAATTTTATAAAGCCAATTTCAGACATATTCTAACCAGCCATGAACAAGGCGCAGTACATGCGGCTGACGGCTACGCGCGTATTACCGGCAAACCCGGTGTCTGCGTCGCTACATCCGGCCCCGGTATTTGCAACATGGTTACCGGCATTGCCACTGCCAACATGGACTCCATCCCTATGATTATTATCAGCGGCCAGGTTCCTACCAGTCTTATCGGCCGTGATGCTTTCCAAGAAGCAGATATTTCAGGCATTACCACACCGATTACCAAGCACAATTATTTAGTCAAAAAGGCCTCGGATATTCCCCGCGTCATGAAAGAAGCATTTTATATCGCATCGACAGGCCGTCCTGGTCCGGTGTTGATCGATATTGCCAAAGACGCCTTGGAAGCAGAAATTGACTATGCGTATCCTCAGGAAGTGTATCTTCCTGGATATACCGTAGAAACAACAGGGCAAGCCTTTATGATTGACAAAGCGATTGCTGCGCTGGAACACAGTGAACGCCCCGTTCTGTTAGTCGGCGGCGGCGTAGTGTTGTCCGAAACAACGGCTCCGTTATTAGATTTCATTCAGACTACGCAGATTCCCATCGTGACTACCTTGATGGGGAAAGGCGCTGTCCCAGATTCACTGCCTACGCATTTGGGCATGGGCGGCATGCACGGCTCATATGCTGCCAACATGGCAATTTCAGAATGTGACTTGCTTATCGCAGTCGGCGCCCGCTTCGACGAACGTCTAACCAGCAAAGCCGATGTCTTTGCGCCGCACGCGCAAATCATTCATTTTGAAATAGACGATGTAGAAATCGACAAAATTATCGACATCGACTTGGGTGTCAAAGGCGATTTGCGTTGGTCCTTACCCATTTTTTCACAAAAAGCACGGGAAAGCAGCTGCTCGTACACCACACAGTTTGCTCCTTGGCTTACACATGTCATGGAACTAAAAACGGCACATCCGTTTTCTACGATAAAACATTCTGATTATATCTCGCCGCAGGAAATTTTTGAAACCGTCCACAGTCTGACACCGGATGATACGGCAGTCGTTACGGATGTAGGCCAGCATCAAATGTGGGCCGCACAATTTTTTGATACCCAGTTCCCCCGTCATTTTATTACGTCTGGCGGACTGGGAACGATGGGCTTCGGCCTGCCTGCTGCCATGGGCGTAAAAGTCGCCTGTCCCCAAAAAACAGTCGTCCTCTTTACAGGCGACGGCAGCATTTTGATGAACTGCCAGGAATTTTCTACGTTGGCAGAACATCACATCGCCGTCAAAGTCATCGTTCTGCACAACGATGTACTGGGCATGATTGTACAGCTGCAGGATTTCTTTTACAACAAACATTACTCACAATGCCGCTTGTACAAAGGAAAAAATCTGCCCATGCTTGCAGAATCCCTGGGTGTCAAAGGCTATACCATCAACACCCGAGAAGAACTGCATACCGTACTGCCGGAAGCGTTGGCATATGACGGACCAGCCTTAGTCGATATCCGCATTTCAAAAGACGACCGCGTATATCCTACGGTACCCGGCGGCCAATCGTTAAGCCATATGATACTAGGAGATGATGCGTCATGAGAAAACAACATTTAGCAATTTTGACAGACAACAAACCCGGCGTTTTGACGCATATTGCCGGTCTTATCAGCCGCAAGGCCATCAATATTGAATCTTTGACAGCAGGCTATACGGAAGAACCGCGCGTCACCCGCTTCAACATCGTCATCAGCATCGAAGATGACAAGGAATTGAAACAGACCATCAGCCAGCTGGCCAAACTCATTGATGTCATCAAAATCGTCAATTTGGACGACGCTCCGTTTATCAGTTACGAATTGGCCATGATTAAAGTCCGCTATGATACGCCGCAGATTCGCGACGAGTTGGCCAGTATTGCCAACCTCTTTCACGCCAAAGTCGTCGATGTCAATCTAAATTCACTCATCATGCGTGTCACAGGCCGCGAAGACCACGTCGATGCTTTGATTCAAGTGCTTACTCCCTATGAGATACTGGAAATTGCCCGCACCGGGACCGTTTCCTTATCTCGTGGCCTTATCCCTGTAAAGGCCATGTAATATATACCAGACCATGCAGCTATCCCCGCTGCATGGTCTCTTTTTGTTTGTGCTATAATAGGAAAATACACTAGTTATCTCAAGGAGTGATACACCATGTCTGATTCTGTTTGTAACGACTGTCCCCGCCGCTGCGGCGTCGTCCGCAGTGCTGTCTATACACCGCACGCCCCCATGCCGGGGTATTGTCATACGTCGCTGCAGCCTGTCGTCGCCAGAGCTGCCCTGCATCATTGGGAAGAACCCTGTATCAGCGGCAGCCGCGGCAGTGGTACTGTCTTTTTCACCAGCTGCAACCTTCGCTGCTGTTTCTGTCAAAACGCTGTCATCAGCAGCGGCAGTCAAGGGATTCCCATTACAGTCGAACGGCTGCGTGAAATCTATACGGAACTCATAGCCCAAGGGGCACATAATATTAACCTCGTTACGCCTACGCCGTACACGCAGGCAATCCTAAAAAGCCTGGAGCAGCCGCTTCCCGTTCCTGTCGTCTACAACTGCGGCGGCTACGAATCACTGAAAACAATTGATGCCCTAAACGGAAAAATACAAATCTATCTGCCCGATCTGAAATATATGGATGCATCCCTGGCTGCGGCGTACAGTGGTGCCGCCGATTACCCGACTGTCGCCGCGCAGGCTATTTTGCGCATGTATGAACAAGTCGGCCCGTATCAGCTCGACGAAGACGGCATGCTGCAGTCCGGCGTCGTCATTCGCCATCTCATTTTGCCCGGCTGCCTCGACAACACAAAAGCCGTCATCGATTGGGTACGCTCCCATTTCGATGACGGCCAAGTATTGTTCAGCCTTATGCGGCAATACGTTCCCTGCGGCACGGCGGCACAGCATCCGGAAATCAATCGGCCCCTGACAGACGCCGAATACAACGAAGCCGAACAATACCTCTTTGACAGCGGTATCGAAGACGGTTTCGTTCAGGAAAAAGACAGTGCCAGCAGCGCCTTTATCCCCAGTTTTCAGGGCGAAGGCGTTTTGCCGCAGTAATTTAATCTTCTATATCAAAAAGTTTACCGGGATTCAAAATCATATGCGGATCAAAGGCTTTTTTCACGGCTTTCATCAACGCCAACGCGCCCGGGTCTGTATATTTGGCAAACAACGCTTTGCGTTTCTGGCCAATCCCGTGTTCCCCGGAAATTCTGCCGCCTAATTCGTAGACTGCCTGGCAGGCTGCGTCTTCAAAGGCGGCTATTTTCGTTTCTTCTTCCGCAGCCGTAAAACCACGGCGCAGAACATCCAAATGCAGATTGCCGTCACCAGCATGGCTGACGCCGCGAAAATGCACGCCCTGCTGTCTGCCGATTTCTTCCAGTCGCTGCAGTAAGGCAAGCAGCTGATCCGGCGGCACAACATAATCTTCCATCGCGGCGACAGGACATTCAGCAGCAGAAGCTTCCGTAAAGGCAATGCGTGCTTTCCATACTTTGGCCGCATCAGCTGCAAACACTTCCAGCGCACCATGAGCGCGGCATACATCATCAATGGCCATACAGCTGTCTTCCACGTCTTCTTCCGTTTTGCCGTCTATTTGGATAATCATATAATTGCCGTTGTCTGAGTATGGCTGTTTTTCATCCAAATACTGTTCTACTACGCGAATGACTTCATTGTCCATGCATTCCAGGCATGTCGGCGTAATTCCGGCCTGCGGCAGTGCCGTTACCAACGACAAGGCTTGGTCCAGCGTCGGAAATACCGCCAAAATATCCATCGTATGCTTCGGAAGGGGCACGAGCTTGAGCGTCAATTTTGTAATAATCCCCAGCGTACCTTCGGAGCCGATAATAATTTTTTCCAACGGATAGCCAGCCGTCACTTTTTTCAAACGGCTGCCAAAATGCGCGATGTCCCCTGTCGGCGTGACGACTTCGATACTGTAAATCTGGTCGCGCGTCGTGCCGTATTTGACAGCTCGGTTGCCGCCTGCATTGGTGGCCGCATTGCCGCCGATAAAACAGCTGTCGCCGCTGCAGGGGTCCCCGGCATACAGCAGCCCCTTTTCTTTCGCCATGGCCTGCAGCTGCGCCGTAATGACACCTGGTTCAACGACCATATACATCTTGTCGGCGTCAAATTCCAAAATCCGATTCATCCGTTCTGTACTCAGCACGATACCGCCCCACGCATTGACGACTGCGCCAAACTCCAGCCCTGTCCCGGCACCGCGGGGAATGACAGGTATCAACGCCTCATTAGCCAATTTCATGACAGCGGCTACTTCTTCTGTCGTTTTCGGCAGCACGACGACCTCCGGCAGCTTTTCATATTCTTTGCCTACGCCTTCATCCCTGGCATAGGGAACCCGCTTATCTCTATCCGTATACACATACTTGGCACCGACAATCTGCTGCAGTGCCTGTATCGTATCCGCCTGCACATGATGATACTTTCTCATGCTCTATTCCTCCCTATATATCATAATAATAGTATTATTATATCATACCGATTCATTTCTTCTTGTTTATGTAAAATTTATAGAAAAAAAATCATTTTCATAGGTATGATGGTGGTTTTATGGTACAATACACATAAACCAAATACAATTATTCCATATATACTATACTAAAAAAGAAGGTATCCTATGTTTTACGCTCTTGTACTGGCCTTTCTCTTGGCATTTAGTTTACTGCCGCCTGTGTATCTTCGCTATGTGCCGTTTCAGACTATCGTCACACCACGTATCAAACGCATGCTTATCGGCATGTATGTGTGTATCTTCTTATGTGAATTTTTGGGGATGAGTACGGCATTTTATACAGCTTCACTCGCTCCCACCTGGCTGTTTTGCAAATTCTTTTTAATGGGTGCCTGGTTTCCCTATTTTCTTGTCAACCTATGTGTCATTCGTTCCTATATTCCCCAGCATATTTTTATTTTGGGAATGCAGTCGATTTACATGATTTCCATGCATACTCTTTCCATGAATATCGTGTTGTCATGGGTGCCTGCCAATCAATTTGATTCTTACATTGTTGCCCATGAAGCATTGTATATTGTGTTATTCATCCTCTTTCTGCCTATGATACGCTGGTTTTTCTTGAAAATATTTTTGCAGCATCAAGCCATTCATCGGCCTTATATTTGGAAATACTGCTGCCTAATTCCCCTTCTGATTTCTGTCAATCAGGGATTTTTTATGGCATCTCCCTCGCCATTATCTCAGTTGTACATTTGGCCGCGTTTTTTCAATGCCCTGGCTGGCATTGCCCTCGCCATGGCTGTCTATCAAGGGATTTCGCATCTGTCCCAGCGGCTTATTCTCCACAAGAAAAATATTCTGCTGCAAAACAGACTGCAGCAGCTCCGGCAATATGCCCGCTCACTGGACGCATCGTATCGGCGCATGTCCGTACTGCGCCATGACACGCGACATCAGATCCGAATTCTTTCTGCCCTGCTGCAGGAAAAAAATACCGATGAAGCTCTCACATTTATTCATACCCTGCAGCATGAATTACAACCTCATACAGAAAAGAGGCGGCCATCATGATTATTGCCATGACAGCATTCTTATTTACTATCTCCAAGTTTCCCTCTGTCGCCCTGCACTATTTGGCGTTATCTCCTTTTGCATCAGCGGCAGCCCGCCGCCGTCTGCTGTACGGCTACGGCTGTATCGCCATCATCGATATTCTGTTGACGCAATATCTCTTTTTCAGCGGCACCTTGTCCTACACGCTGTATTCCTATAAAATACTGGCGGTGACTTGTTGGATACCCTATTTTGTACTGACTGTCTATGCCCTGCGCCCCTATTGGTTCCAGCATCTCCTTATTTTCAGCCTCTATTCGATTCTCACCATTACCCTGCATACCTTGGCCATGCGGATTTTGTTCTGCTTCATTTCACCGGCACAGCACACAGCCTATTATCCCGCACACATCGTCTTGTATATTGGATTATACGCATTCGTATTTCCATGGATCCGTTCCTATTTTCACACCATCTTTATACAATATCATCATCTCAGCACGCATTATTTTTGGAAATACACTAGTATATTGGCGTTTGCCCTCTTTATGGATGAAATCTACTTCGTCATGACCCGTCCCATACAAGGTGCGCTGCCATTTTTTCTTCCCCGCACGGCCATTGCCTTGGCAACCATCTTGTTTTGCCTGAGCATCCGCAAAGGGTTGTCGCAAATGGAAGTAGAAATAGCCCAATATAAACAGCACATTGAGCTGCAGACAGAGCTCGAATCCATGTCTCAATACACGACGACGCTGCAGCAGTCCCAGCGCCAAATTCATCAATTACTGAAAAACAAACGGAATACCCTGGCGCAGCTGGAATCTATGATTGCGGCATCGCAGTTTGCAGATGCCTCGACACTGCTGCAGCAGCTGGATTCCTCTTTTTCACAAACAAAAATTGAACGATTCTGCCTAAACTCTCTGCTGAATGCCACGCTCACGGTCTATATCCAAAAAGCCCGGCAGCTCGGCATTCCTGTAACAGCCAAAATCGACGTGCCCTTTCAAACTGTGCTGGATTCGGATTTGGCCATGGTCTTTGCCAACTTGATTGAAAATGCCATCCATGCCAGCAAGATACAACCTGCATCTCGGCAGCATATCGAAATTATCGCCAAACAGCAGGCATCTGTATTGGTCATCTGCATTCAAAACCAGTTTGACGAACTCGTACCGCTGGATGATGACGGCTTTCCTGTAACGACCCGCAAAGGACATGGCTTGGGCATGAGTTCACTGAAACAATTTCAGGAAAAATACGAGGCGACGGTTCTTTGCACACAGGAAAACGGCTGGTTCAAGACCTATCTGCAAGTGCCATGTGTCGTCGAACCCCCCCCCCCCTACACCATTATTGACAACTAGTACACAGTGCAGCCAAACATATATACATACCCCCTTTACCAACGTGCTGTAAAGGGGGTATCTGTATAAAAGGGAGTGTCTTTTATCTTATGCTGTTTTTTTCGTTATGCTTTTTCATGCGCAGCCATTGCTTTCAGTTCTGGTTTAAATTCTTCTACCAGTTTGGCTTCTGCCTTCGCTCCTTTTTGCAGGGCTTTGTAAATAATAGCTGCCATTTCATACCGGGTCATCGTCCGTTCGCCATGATATTTGCCGTCTTCATAGCCTTGAATAATATCGTTGCCGGCAAGGCGTGACACTGCTTCATATGCCCAGTGATTGTCCGGTACATCCGGGAAATCCTTCGACATGTTCGGATTAATGACCGAAAGGAGTGCATCCATCTGCGACTGCAGCGTGTCTACCTGCGATTTGAGCTGTTTGTTCTGTTCTGCCGCATCGGACAAAGCTCTGTTTTTCAGCTTGTTGCCGCCGCTTCCCAAACGGAAGGACACGCCGCCGCCAATCATGTTGTCGCTGGAACCAATCGTCGAGGATACGTTAAACATGACATCTTCGTTGGGACGATAGAACAAGCCCATCGCCGTAGCCGTCTTATTGCGGTAGTTGCCTACGCCGACAGCCACATTCAGCTTGGAATCGGCGTCAAATTCCATCGGATGTAGGTTGGCCATTGCCGCCGCATTGGCACCTACTTCATTAATACGGGAATCAAACTGGTCAATCCGATGATTTGTTTCAAAAAGCTGCCCGCCATTGACCGCATCCGTACTGCCTGCAGCAATCGTTCCGTCTGCTACATTGGAAATCACTTGGTTGTTGGCATTGATGCCGTTGGCATCAATGTACGTCTTACCGCCTACTTTATAGGAGTTTGCCGTCACATCGCCGGCAATCGTCGCATTGCCGCCAACACTAAGGTCTTTCGCCACATCGACAGAATCGTTAAAGGTTGCTTTGCCGGTTACGTCCAGCGTACCGCCGATAGTCGCATTGTCAGTTACCTTGAGGTCTTTCGTAGTCGTAGTACCTTCTACAGTAAGATCTTTCTTCACAGCAGCGTTGCCTTCCATGGTAACATCGCCCTTGAGTGTGGATTTGCCGGTTACTTCCAGTTCGCCAGTAGTCGTCTTGCCTTGGATATTGGCATTGCCGCGAACACCCAAGTCTTTCATCACATCGGCATAGTCCATCGTCACTTTGCCAGTAGTGATGGTATTGCCTTTGATGGTAGTTCTATCCGCTGTACCGGCACCACTTGCACCAGTTACAGGAGCTGCTGCATCAGAATTAACAAAGGCAGTTCCATCTACAGTAGAAATCACGCTGTTAGCTTTCGTTGGCTTACCATTGGCATCCAAATCAGCAATTGTATTGTTGGTAGAAGTCGCAGTATTCTGTGTTACATTGCTAGAAGAACCATTAGTCACTGCCCCAGTAATTTCATCAAAAGTCTGTTTCGTTACAGAAGATTTCGCCCCATCTACCACAGAGTGATTGGTACCATCTGCATCAGACTGGGTCAGATTTTGTTTGGTCCCATTCTTGATAGATTCGGTAATCTTACCATCTTCGATATTCTGGTAAGTATTCTCACCGACTTTGTTGGAAATCAGCTTATCTGCCTCATTTTTGATTTCAGAAGCATTGTTGGAAATCGTACCCGTTGCTTTGTTGGAAATATTGGTAGCTTCGTTGGAAATATTTTCAGCCGCTTTGTTCACGATATTCTTCGCATCACTGGTGATAGTGCCATTTTTGGCTTCCATCATGATATCATCGGTACGCTGCTTAAACGATGTGTTTCCAACCGTATCCGTGATGCCATCTTTATCCAGTACACGAGTATTGTCTCCCACTTTATCTGTCAGTTTTTCAGAGGCTTTATTGGTAATGTTCTTTGCACTATTGGAAATATCACCGGTCACTGTAGTCGTTTGATTTCCCTTAATGGTATTGGTCTGATTGCCTGTCACAGTATGACTTTCATCGCCAGTCACTGTGGTAGTGAGTCCACCTTTGTAATCTTCAACAGTCTTTCCAGTAACAGTAGTAGTTAAATCGCCACCCACGGTATTAGTCATATTACCAGTAGCATTGTTAATGATATCTTTAGCATCATTTTTGATGGTACCGTTTTTAGCTGTATTCGTGATGTCGGTCGCAGTTTGCAACTTTTCTGTGGTATTGGTTCCATCGGTAACTTTGTTCAGCGTAGCATCTACGTTTTCTACAGTCTGATTCATTTTATTGCCATTGCTAATAGCCGACGCAGACATATCCGCCTTATCAATAGTCAAATTTTGATTATTTCCATCAGTCAGGACCGATTCAATCTTATCTTTAGTCTGCGTAACCTTTGAATTGGTAGATTCGCCTTTGCCAACTTCCGAAGTAATCTGATTGCCTTTCTGAATGATTTCTGATTCTCCTTCAGCAGATTTCACGTTGCCCATGATGGCATCGATACGCTGCCGGAAATCAGAACCATTAGTACCACCAGTTGCATCTTTCACAGAACTTCCAACTTCATCGGCTTTCACATCTAACGAACCGGTTGTTTTACCATTGCCAGCTGATGCAGATACCCCGCCATTATCTCCTGCTTTGACATTCAGATCTGCCGTATTGTTACCGTCTTTATCAGATACGCCTAATTCATTAGCATCCAACCGCCCTGTAGTTAGCTGGTTTCCAGAAATATTGGTATCTGTCGGTGCATCTGCTGCATCGCTGAAAGCAGTAGAACCGGTCTTGGTAAAGGTAGTACCTTTTCCATTTTCCGTTGTCACACTAGAATCGCCAGCTGTATCGGTAATCTTACCGCTTGTCATTTCACGAGACGTATCAGTTCCTACAGAATCCTTAATACCGTTTTTATCAGTAACACGAGTATTGTCTCCCACTTTGTCTGTAATCTTCGTTCCGGCTTCATTGGTGATTTCATTGGTTGCCTTATTGACAATATCTTTGGCATCGTTCTTGATGGTACCGTCTTTAGATGTATTGGTAATTCCGTCCGCTGTCATTTCTGTAGAAGATTTCTTCCCATCTGAAGATGTGACATTATTACTAATCTTGTCAGCTCCTTGATTGATGGTACTGGAACCATCCTTATTCGTAACAGATGTCTTTTCTCCATCTACAGTCTGTTTATTGCTAAAAGATTTATCATTTCCATTTTGATCTTTATCCTTGATAGAAATGGTATTTCCTTCTGCTGTTTTCTTTTCAAAATTGGATTTATCTCCATTGGTGAGCTGTTCCTTGGTTTCACTCGCAGTCTGAGAATAAGAATGTTTATTTCCATCAGAATCTGTCATCTTATTAGACACACCATTGGCAGTCACATTGGAAGTCGTTTCTTTCCAATCAGAAGAATCGCCTTCTTTGGCATAATTGAAAGAACCCGTTTCGTCATGGGTAAATTTGCTTTCTGTTACCTTACCATTTTTATCAGTCACTTTAGCATTATTAGAAATACCATCAGCTGTGATAGTAGTTGCACTATCATGTTGTTTCCCATCAGAATTGAGTTTATCATTCTTCATGGAAATTTCGCCTACATCAAGTTTTCCATCAACTTTCAAATCGCCTTTTACATCCACATCATTGTCAAAGGTCGCTTTGCCTGTTGTTTCTAAGGTTCCATCTACTTTGGTATTTTTTAAAGAAGTCTCACCAGTTACACTTAATTTTCCACCGATAGAGGCATCGCTACTAGTTTTGATAGTTTCTGCACCAAGTTCTTTCACGTCTTTGATATTCCCTAGGTTATCAACTTTGACAGTTCCCTCAATCGTGGTTTGTGTATCTTCTGTGTTACGTTTAATTCCACCCGTATTTTCTTCTAGTGCAGTGGTGCGGTCACCCAAAGCCTTATCCGCATCCTCACGAGCCTTTGCTTCTGCATCAATACGAGCACCAAGTGCTGTATCCGCATTATCTAGTGCAGTTTTCACATTATCGATCTTAGCATCCAGTGCTACATCTTTATCTTTTAAATCGCCAATCGCACTCGTATTGTTATCTATTTTCCCTTCTAAAAGAGTATCTTTGTTTTTCAAATCACTAATATCAGATGCATTTTTATCAACTTTAGTGGTATTCGCAGTAATTTTATCACTCAAATCTTTCTTTGCTGCATCTAATGCATCGGAAGTAGCAAATTTAGCATCTGCCTCCGTCTTGCTATACACATCGTCTTTATTTGCTTTTTTATCTAACGCTGCATTGACGTCCGTCGTCTTAGCATAATCTGCTAACTTAGTATCCACACTATTACTAGCTTCAGATAACTTTGTATCAATATCTGACTTAGAATATACATTATCCGCATTCGCCTTCTTATCCAATGCTGCATCTACTTCTGTTTTGGTATACGTCTGGTCCTTCGTATATACCGTATCTGCATTGGCCTTCTTGTCTAATTCGGCATCTACTTCCGTTTTGGTATACGTCTGGTCTTTCGTATATACCGTATCTGCATTGGCCTTCTTGTCTAATTCGGCATCTACTTCTGTTTTGGTATATGTCTGGTCTTTCGTATATACCGTGTTTGCATTGGCCTTATTTGTATCTAGTTTAGCAATAGCATCTTTATTGGCAGTTACGTTACTAGATACAGAATCTATTTTACTATCCACCTCACCGGTCTCATATACAGTTTTAGCAGTAGATGTAGCCGTATCCGTTACTGTCGCAGTCGCCCCTACATTCATCCATCCCCCGCACATAATCGCAGAAGCTACTGCTAGGGTCAGCAAAACTTTTTTCCCTGCTCTGCTTTTTTCTAAGCCTGTCGATGATTTGGTATTGGCTTTGGCAAATTCTGAGGTGACGACGTAGCAGTTTCGTACTTTGCTGTAGATGACTTTAAATATTTTATTCATACAGACACTTCCCTTCGCTTGTGTTTATAACATTATGCACTAATTCAGATGGCAGACCACCTGGGTGGTCTTATAGTGATGATGATTTCATCTGATTTCAGTGTTATTGTGAAAAGATGTAGCGAAAATAATCTTCTTGAAACTGACGGTATTTTCGCTTGGCAATCGGAATTTCTTTGCCTTGTATTTCGATATAGTTGCTTTTGATGACGTGAATTGCTTTTTGGTTGACGATGAATCCTTTGCCCGGCGACACAAACTGCCCCGGCGTGATGCATTCCAGCGTGTTGAGCAACGATGTCAGCGACTGTCTGGAATCCAGGGACGTACCGTCTGTTAGGAATACGCGCTGAACATGACCGTCGCTTTCGACGTAGGCAATATGGTCTACTTCTTCAATCTGAATGCCGCAGCCAACGAGACGGAAAATGATTTTGCCGCTGTGGCATTGTTTGATTTTTTCAAGTGCTCTGTCCATCGCTACGTCAAACAATTCCTGCTGCACAGGTTTGACCAAGTAATGAACGGCTTTGAGGGCAAAGGCTTCGACAGCAAATTCATCGCTGGTCGTCAAAAAGATGATTTCGGCATGATATTTCTTTTCCCTCATTTCATTGGCAACTTCTGTTCCCAAAATCCCGGGCATGCAGACATCCAGCAGTACAAGATCGTATTTTTGTTTGTCCAAATCTTCCAAAAAAGTAAAGGCGTTGACATATTCCGTATAGATCGCCGTTTCCTGATGCCGTTGGATATAATTTTCTGCCAGTTTTCGTATTTCTCTAATCTGTTGCATCTGGTCATCACAAATCGCAATCCGCAGCATAATCGGTTCCTCCTTTCTGTCTTTTATAGCAAGACGTTTGTTTTCTTGTTTGTATTATATCGAATATTCACACGGCGTAGAAAAAAAGTGCATAAGTGGTACGTTTTTTTACACAAGCGGGAAGTTCGCACAAATCCTCTTCTTTCTCTGAATAAAAAATCAGGCATACAGCACAAAATACGATTTAATTTTTTACAGTATTACCGTATTCTTCCAAAAAAAATTAGGCACACTATCATCATTTTCTTTCTGACAAAAGATGATGTAGACTATGCCTATATCTATTATATAGAAAAATATCCGTCTTGGAAAGAAATTCTCTTTCCTTTTCAAGGTGAAAAATCGGCAAAGGTTGGCAAATGACATGTTCTTTGCTAATTTAGCAAGATACTGACTTTCTATTGACGCACCCCGCAAACACATGTTATGTTTTTATTGTAAGGTCATGATGCCTGAACAACAGGCATCATGACACAGTAAGGAACGGTTTAGTTCATCACAGAATATACTTCGAGATATTTTTGTTATCTCTGTATATGTTCTGTGATTTTTTTTATGATATAATAATAAGGAGATGAAAGTATGTCTGTTTCATTTGACGAACTTACAATTACCAATGATTTTCTCTTCAAAAAAGTCATGCAGAACAAACGCATCTGCAAACATCTCATTGAAGAAATTCTCCAAATTCGTATTGAAACACTAACTTTTGTTGAGCTGGAAAAATCCATCGACATTTACCATGGTAGTCATGGCATTCGCCTAGATATTACAGCCCAAGATGAACATCACACACGCTACAACATTGAAATGCAGGCATCAGATATCATCAATAAAGACACGGGCTTATCTGTTCTTCCTAAGCGTACACGCTATTATCAGGCTATGCTGGATATGGATTTACTGAAAAAAGGACAGCCTTACGACATGCTCAACCCTACGTATATCATTTTTATCTGCAACTTTGACCTGTTCGGCAGAGGGCTGTATTCGTATACATTCCAAAAGAAATGCAAGGAAGACGCATTATTGACACTTCCTGACGACACTACCATCTTATTCCTCAATGCCACAGGTACACACGGCGAAGCTACGCCGCACACAAAAAGTTTTCTAACGTACGTCCACGAACACATCGTAACCGATACATTCACTGATGAAATCAACACAGAAATTTTAAAAATTAAATGTGACGAAAAGATACGAGGTGAGTTTATGCATTTCGAATTATTACTGCACGATAAAAAAGAAGAAGGTCGGCGTGAAAGGTGTTTAGAAGATATTAAAACATTAATGGAAAGCCTAAATCTTTCTGTCGAAAATGCTATGACTGCACTCAAAATACCGCCTTCGCAATGGGATTATTATAAAAAACAAATTTTGTCTTCTTCATCATCGCAATAACAAAAGGATAATTATAAAGCGACTCAAACGCCGTCAGCTATATGAACTGCGCAAAAACAAAGGACTGCTGCATGAAGTATGTTTTACTTAATGCACAGTCCTTTATTTTTTATGATGTTACGTTGTCGGTTTGAAACTGTCAGCCTGCCTATTTACAAGAACAAATGCCGAATCCAGGGCACGAATATCGGCTGATAGATGAAGCGCAAGACAGAAAATACGACGAGTCCTATGGTGCCGCCGACGATGGCGCCGTTAATACGAATCCATGCCAAGTCTTCGCCTACTTTGCTTTCCAGGAAATGATTGAATTTTTGTTTGTCAAATCCGGACAATACGTCGCGAACGGCTACGGCAATCAGGGAATGTTCATGTTCCAAAATCACGTTGCAGGCCCGGCGTATTTGTTCGTCCAGCCATTCTTTGATTTCCGGATGGCTGCTGCAGTATTTTAGATAATGGAGAAATTGTTCTTCCAATAAGTCTTTTAATTCTTCTTTGCCTTCGTCGCCTTTAGTGAAATAGTCTTTGGCCGAACGCTGGGTGGCATTGAGCCATTGTTCTATCGGCAGGGAGGCGACAAATTGATCCTGCCAGTTTTGTACGCCGTATGCCAGCTGGCCGTTCATAGAATATAAAAACAGTTCTAGTTTGCGGCACAGCCATTCCCGCTGTTCGCCTTCGGCATGTTCCCATTGTTCCAGCCATTTCAAAATACCCATTTTGATATCTTTGGCAATTTTGCGGGTGTCGACAATGCCGACAAATTTTTGCAGCGTAATGATAGACACGGTAGAATGCTTGGATTCTTCAATCCATTGCTGAATCAGCCGGTCCAGTACTTCATCAAAATCATCACTCTGTACGAGTTCCTTTCCCAGACCAATGGCATCATTGAACATATGACTGTTGGGGTCTTCCAGCAGAGAAATCAAACGGTCCTGGAAAAAGCTGACCAACGGCTGCTGCCGCAGGTATTTGCGGATATGAGATGCAATAGAATCCTGCGTCGCCCCTTGCTGGGTATAGCGATACGCCCGCTGGGCAATTTCATACAGCAGTGAACGGAATCGTTCCCGGCCGCTGGGACCGCGCAGCCAGCCTATCAGTTTATCCATAAAAGAAATTTGATAGAGCTTTTCCTGCCACATATCCGGCTGCAGTAATTTTTCTGAAATAATCCGCGTCATGCTGTCGATAATCTGATTACGGTTGCGGTATACCAATTCCGTATGGTACGGAAATCCCAACGGCTTGTCAAATAATGCCGTTACAGCAAACCAGTCGGCAATACTGCCAATCAGCGCCGATTGGATGACGAAAAAGATGAGTTCTTCCCATACACTGACGTCGTGTGTGTACCACCACCAAAAAATCAAGATAAAACAGAGGAAGGACAAGCCTAAAATGGCATTGGCCCGCTGTCGATAGGTCATGCTACACACCTCCTTTGACGGCATACATGATAAGGTAAATTACCGTGCCCAGCACAGCCCCTACGAGAGAACCATTGACACGAATCATCTGCAGGTCATACCAAACGCTGTTTTCCAACTGTTGTGCCAAATACTGGCCGTCATATTTCATGATTTCAGTTTCTGCCGTTTTGCCAAACCAGACTTGCAGCCGTTTGAGTTCACGCGCTACAAAAGCCAAGGCCGTGCGGTTCATCTGTTCGATTTGGTCTGGGCTTTCACGCCATGTTTCCAGTTTGCGGATTACGTATTTGGCAGCTGCCGTGCAGACTCGTTTTTGGCGGTCCGGGTCTTGGACATACCGCTGCCAGGCTTCCCGTGTGTCCGGCCGGGTGACCAGGCTCTGATACATACGGTTTTTGTAGCTGTCAATCCGGTTGCGCCAATCTTCGTTGAAATTGATTTGTTCAGTCTGCTTCCACAAATACTGCAGGGCCTGCTTCCGCTGCTTTGAATCTTCTTTCTTCGCTTCTGCCAATAATTCCAACGCTTTTCCCTGCAGTTTTCCGGCTACGACATCGGGGCGAAACATTTCACTTTTTAAAATCGGCTTAATCAGCAATTTAATCATCATGTGCCGGTTTGCATACTGCATGACCGAGGCTTCATAAATTTCGCCGATATATTGTTTCATGATGTCGCTTTTGACGAGGTTTTCCAAATTCAAAATCATGAAGTCCAGAAAATCTTTTCCTGATTCACCGCGCAGGCCGATTTTTATGGCCTTACTCATAATCGGGGCCAAATCGATTTTTTCAATAGCGTCGCCGCCCAAGCCGGAAAAAGCTTTGACGACAGTTTTCATATCAATCGTATATAAAAAGGTATTTAAGATTTGGCCAAAAACGCGTTCTGCCGATTGAAATCCCTTTTCAGTATGCAAATATTCCAGCGTTGCGCCCAACACCGGGTGATGTTTCAAAACGTTGTACATGTTGGGAACTGTCAGGATTTCACATTCTATCATATGCCGCGCCATTTCAGCGATTCGTTCCTTGCTGTTGGGAATCAAGGCCGTTTTAAAAGAAATGCCCAGCGGTTTGCGAAACAGTGCCGTAACGGCATACCAGTCTGCCAGGCCCCCAATGAGCGCCGCACTTGCCAAATGCATCAATAAGCCGCCCCAGAAAAACTCTTGAAACGGATACGCCAGCAACAGAATAATGGCTGCCATAATCAATATATAATTAGCGATTTGACTGCGCCTTGGCCGTGCCGTCGTCTGTAATTCAGTCATGCTAGTCCTCCTTTGGTTATTTCGTATTTATTTTATATCTACGGCATCTCCTTCATGAATAGGAATCCATACAGGCACGTTACCGTATGCTGCTTTAAAGTTGTCAGATGGAGTCCACGGCGTACCAAAATAGTGCATGGGAATAAGGCATTTGGTAACAGTTACGTGTTGTAAAAAGCCTGTTACGCCCCATTCACGAGCCGCTTCCAGCCGCGCATCGACAGGGAAAAACGCAATGTCTACCTGCTGTCCTGCTATTTTTTTCATTTCCCGCTGGAAATTGTCTTTGGCAAAGGCATTATTGGCATCTGTATCTCCCAGCCAATGCCACCAATTCAAATCGCCGGCATGAAAAATTTTCAGACCGTCCGTCTGTACGAGAAAAGAACCGCCTTCATCCGTAGAACCATATTGTGTGATGATTGCATCTTCCATATGTATTGTATCATATAAACGCATAGATTGCATTTTTTTTGTATCCTGGCAGTGAAACCGTACGTCTTTATTGTAAATATAATGACGGGTATGGGCTTCAAACTTGGCAATGTTCCGATTGAAATGGTCTTCGTGCCAATGACTGATAAAAAACCATAAGGGCTTACTGCCTTTCGCGTAGGCATCTACAATTTTCTTGTCATCTTTATAATAATCAAATACTAATACTTTTGTCGCAGTTTCTACGGCAAAACCACTGTGTGCTAAAAACGAAATGCGAATTTCTGCCATATATACCTCCTTGGGCGGGAATCGTCTTCCCGAATCAGGCTATCAAGCCATTAGTACATTATACCATCAATGCCCGTCATCCTTAAAGACTTTATGGCAAATAACAAAAAAATGGCACTGTCCGCCGTATGTACAAAAACGATTCATCATAAAACAATAAAGAGCTGTTGGTCAGGCAGAACATACTCTCAGAGACAGGAATGACATACCCCAGTCTACCGTAAGCGTACATGCTGCCGCACAACAGCTCGTTTCATATGCAGTTTTATAATTGGTCAGCTGCTTGAATTGCTTTTTTAATCTTGGCAGCCAACCCTTTCATTTTGGCTTTCGGTACAGAACATACGCCCAAGCGAACGCCTAAATCGACAGGCGCGCCGAAAATCAATTCTTTCTGCAGTTCCAGACAGACAGCCGCCGAATCTTTGACAGGAATGGCAATAAAGAATCCGGATTGGAAGGGAACGACGCGCAGGCCGCATTCCTTTGCTTCTTCCATAAAGATAGCTGCCCGTGCTTCAATCAAATCATAAAATGCACGGCGTTCTTTGTCTATTTCTTCCTGCAGTGCCTTGTCGCCGCGAACTTTAATCAGCAGCGTCATAGCCGCACGATTGACATTGGACCAGGCAGTACGGGCAGAATATTTGGCCACTTCGACAAATTCATCAATCACGTCTTTGCTTGAAGATACGCCTACGAGCGCACCGGCACGCTGTCCATACAGCGTATAGCCTTTGGACATGCTGTATGCCACCAACACGAAGATGTTTTTAGGCAAATTGCTAAACTGCTTCATAAATTTCCGTACTTCATTTTTTTCACCAGCATAAGCAATATATGCAATATCTACGAGAATCGTAATGCGCTTGCCTTGTTTTTCATGAAAGCGGCAGACATCCAGCACTTCTGTCCAATCCTGTTCTGATAAGGAAAAACCAGTCGGATTATTGGCCGGCGTATTCAAGACGATGAGCAGGGAATCCTGTTTGCTTAATAAATCTGCCACTGCTGATGAAAACGATTCAATGTTAAACGCCTGATTGCTGTCCAGCAACGCAAACGTCTTCATGGAACGTCCGACTTCATTGCTCAACCCTTCGTAAATGCTCCAACGCCAATCTGCCACCAGGATGCTGTCCCCAATTTCAGAATAGTTGGCAATCGCAATATGAACGGCCCCTGTACCGCCGGCTGTCGCAATCGCATCGATATAGCCTTCCGGCCGCTGGTCTTCAAAGGTTTCACTAATAGCGGCCTGCCGATACGCATCCAAGCCAACAGGTGGTGCATATGCCGTGAAATCCCGAATGGGAAAACTGCGGTACAGTTTTTCAACGACAGGCAAGCATCCCAATACTTCGTCTTCCCCTGCATAACAGCCAATCGTCGCATTGATTACCTTATCGGCACCATATGCCGCTATAGCTTTTCGCGCCTCATTTCCTGCAAAAGAAACGACATCATTAATTTTTTTCCCTTCTCTGCTTGCTGCTGCCATTACTGTCATAATACGAATCCCTCCAATAAATCTTTACATCTTATGGTTTTATCAATGTTTTACATTATACTATGTTCCGTTCGTGATTTATATATTTTATCTTGTAAAATACTGTATACAAGACAAAAATACTGTATACAAAATATACAGGAAACGATGAAGGGTTGTCAACGAGCTGGCAGCACAATAAAACTCACTGCAGACTGGCAAAATATGTAAAAAAATGGGACTGCCGCACGAAGCGACAATCCCCATGGGCTTATAATATGTACTATGAAGCATTTTTAATGCGAAACAGCCATCTTAACCTGTTGAAGGAAACGGGGCAGACATGATGACAAAACACGTCATGCGGCAATTCCATTACGAATGAGATGTATTCGTATCTTTCGTTTGATTTTTTTCTTCATGAAACAGTTCGCATCCGGCCCGTGTGATTCCTTTTAAGGCCAGCAGCTGTCCAATGATTTCACTGGGTTCAAGGCACCGATTGGACCAAATCAGTACGTGCAGTTCGACAATAGAATCTTCTTCTTCCGATACTACGTGAAAATTTTCCACGCGCAGATTGTGTTCCTGCAAAAACGAGGACAGCCGTCGGGATTGTCCGACCGTATTTTTCATAAAAATATGCAGTACATATTTTTTGCGGTGACGACGGCTGAGCATTTTTTCAAACTGCACAAAAACAGTGAGTACAACAAGAATCATAATAGTCCCTGTAATCGCTTCTACCAAATACCCAGCCCCGACAACCAATCCCAGGGCCGCTACGGCCCATAGGCCGGCAGCTGTCGTCAATCCCTGTACATTGTGTGCTTTTTGGTTCGCCATAATCGTGCCGGCTCCCAAAAAGCCGACGCCGGAAATGACCTGCGCCGCAATGCGTTCCGGATCGGAATTGCGATAGCCGTACATAAAAAACGCATCCATCGCAATATGGATGGATATAATCATACACAGGCAGGCACCTACGCACACCAGCGTATGCGTCCGCAGTCCAGCCGCTTTGCTCTGCGCCTGCCGTTCATATCCAATTAGCGCACCCAAAATCAATGCAACGAACAGCCGAATAATACTATCCTCTGTCGTAATGACCATATCCATCACTTCTTTCGCTATTTTTTTGCGTTTCTTTAAGAAATCTTTATAATTGTATTATAATATATACAGGTGAGAAAACATAGCAAATATTTTTATTTGCTGCTTATCAGTTTCTCAGAAAGAAGGGTTTGATATGAATAATCGCCTTGTGTATTTAGATATGCTGCGGGCTGCTGCCGTTCTGCTGGGTTCGCTAGCTGTAATACTGCATTCATGGACTGCATTTTATGACTGGTGCAGCTTAATCATTTTGCCAGTTCTTTTGTTTATCAGTGCCTATTTCAGCGCGTCTGTACTGCGGATTCACACGTTTCGCTCCTTTTTTAACGCCAAATGGCTGCGCATCGGCATCCCCTGGCTGGCAGCCGCTGTGTTGTTTGCGCCGGAAGAAGCGTTTATAACCTATCTGCAGCAAGGTGGGACGGCTGGTTTTACTGATTTCTATCTGCAAAACTGGGGCAGCAGCCACTATGTTGTCAGCACGCATTGGTTCTTGGGATTTCTTCTGCTCTTGTGCATTGTATTGATGGGACTGAAAAAATGGAACCGCCAGCTGCTGCAGCATCGCGTACAGTCGCAGCCCGGTCCGGCGTTCTTTTTCCTTTTTATTGTACTTTCTACATTGCTGCTGTATGGAACGGCATGCCTGCCATCCCTGCATATGGCCAGTGTCCATATTCTGCCGCCCCGTATTGATTGGCTGTGTATGGGCATACTGTATTTTGCCTTGGGCGTTTATGCCTTTCGCCATCGCTGGTTTACGGCCAACGGCTATGTACCTCCAGTAGGCTGCTTTTTTGCTTTTCTTGTCGTCAACATCACGTACGGCATCGTGACGCTGTCTCCTTTCACTGCCGTGCCTTTTCTGCTGCCGCTGCTGCAGACACTGCTTTCTTTGACGGCCGTGCTGGGACTGACAGCCGCCTTTCATACGTGGAACCGCATCAAGGCAGACACGGCTCATGCCGCATCGCGTTTTTCCTATCCGTTCTATTTTATCAGCGAACCGATTATACTCAACGCATTCTATTTTCTGCAGCCTTTGACCATCCCATTTTGGCTTAAAGCACTGCTCATACTGCTTTTGACAGGTATTTACGGCGGCTTGCTCTGCAAATACGCCCTGCTCCATCTTCCCAGTTTCAAACGCATCATATAGAAAACCAATACCTATATGATATAATCTTTCTACGATACAGCCTATCGCAGCGGCCTGTTTTTATGCTATGATAGGGATGTTACGTCTATTTACTACGAAGGGACAGGAATTACGTTATGGATACATTATTACAATTGATGGAATCGTATGGCTACGGTGCCATGTTTATTGCTATGCTGCTGGAAAATGCCAATATCCCCATTCCCAGTGAAGTGGTGCTTGGATTTGCCGGTTTTCTGATTTCGCAGCATATATTCGATTTTTGGATGACCTTTGCCATTGCCTGTGCAGCCGGTGTAATCGGCTCAATAATCAGTTATTGGCTGGGTTCCTACGGCGGCCGCCCGCTCTTGCTGAAATATGGCAAATACATTTTTTTCAACGAACACAAGTTTACGATGGCAGAAAACATGTTTAACAAATACGGCGGTGTCGCCGTATTGATTTGCCGCTGCCTTCCCGGCGTCCGCACGTTCATTTCGTTTCCGGCCGGTGTAGCGCGGTACCCTTTTTGGAAATTTGTGATTTTTACTATTATCGGCACGATTCCCTGGACATTTCTCCTCGTATGGGCCGGTTCTATCTTGGGCAGTCATTGGCGTGATTTGATTCAGTACAATCATGTCTTCCTCATTGCCGTCGTTGTCATTTTCATCATCATTGCTGCATTCGTTTTTTGGAAACGGCATCAGCGAAAAACAGCAAAATAACGCGCAGCGATTGGAAGCCGCGTGTTTCAACATATAGTTATTTTGGGCAGCAATGAACTTGCTGCCTTTTTTTGAGATACGAGTTCCAGCCATCTGCAGCCGGTCCGGCTTCGGCAGCTGGACTGCCGTATCTTCTCCTGCCTTGGCATGCTGCAGAAAATACCAAGGCGCCGTCTTTATCTATCATCCTTAGGAGGTCTGTTATGAGACACCGCACTGTTCTTTTTCTCGTGGCTATCGTCTGCTTTGTCTTTTTGCTGGCAGGCAACAGCCTGCTGCCTGTCACCGACCCAGTAGAATCCAATTATGCGCTGACTGCTAAAGAAATGGTTTTATCCGGTGATTGGATTTCTCCGCAAATTTACGGCACATACTGGTATGACAAACCGATTTTTCTGTACTGGCTTCTCTGTCTTTCGTATTCGGTCTTTGGCTTTACGGATTTTGCCGCCCGTTTGCCCAGTGCTTTGTTTGGGACGCTGTCTGTCGTCATTGCGGCTTGGTACATGCTGCGGCGGTATCAGCGTATCTGGCCGGCGCTTTTACTGGCAGCGATGACCGTCACATCGCTGGAAGTTTGGGCTGTCAGCCATTCGATTATTACAGACCAAATGCTCTTCGCCTTTACAGCTGCCACCATGTTTTTTGCGTATATCGGTCTGACTGAAGGGAAAAAGAACTTTGTCATTGCCGCATACGCAGCCGCCGCTTTGGCCGTCTTGACCAAAGGACCTGTCGGCATCGTCCTTCCCGGCATATTCTTGTTGATTTTTATTGCTCTGCGCCGCAATACGACCTATCTGAAACGTCTCTTTCCGCCGGCAGGGATTTTTCTGTTTTGTGTCATCTCCCTGTCCTGGTACGGCACGATGTATGCCCGTCATGGCATGGATTTTATCAATGGATTTCTCGGATTAAACAACGTCGTGCGGGCTACTGTTTCCGAACATCCCAAATATAATGTTTGGTATTACTATGTGATTCTCGTACCGCTCAGTCTGCTTCCCTGGACAGGCCCCTGCCTGTACGGCTTATGGAAACGGCGCGGCTGGAATGACGAATACGTCTATATGGCTGTGTGGGCTGTAGGAACCATTCTTTTCTACACCTGTATGGCTACCAAATATCCTACGTATACCTATATCGCCAATATGCCGCTGCTCTTTATAGGTGCTCAAGCGGTTCTCATGCTGTATCAGCAGGAAAAACGCCGCCTGTGGACCATACTGACCGGCCCGGCGCTATGTTACTGGCTTCTCTTTTTCGTTGCTGCACTCATCGCCAACCCCAAAACCTTTGAAATGGGCAGCTTGTGGAGCCTGCTGCTCCTGCTTGTCATTGCCGCCGCCTGCCTTATCTTTGCGCAATGGCAAAAGGCGTTTACGGCCTTGCCGGCCACTATTGCCATCGCAACGGCTGCCATATATATCATTTTGACATATCAGGTACTTTCTCCCTTTTATGCATATCGCTCTTCCGTTCATGTACTGCCTGCCGTGCCGCAGCTCAAAGATACGGTTTATTTTTATGAACAGTATTCTACATCCTTCCCGTATTATACAGGAAAAACAGCCGTTTTCGTTTCTCAAAGCGGCAGTATGACCAAAGGAGACAGCAAAGGCCGCGCTGCCGCTTGGCAGGGAAAATACTTGTATCCCCGCGAAACGCTGGACGCGCTTGCTTTGCGGCTGCAGCAGCATGAATCCGTTTCCATTATCGTGCCGCAAAGTGAATATGACACGTTTGTACAAACGTCTTGTTATCCTTTGACTGCATTCGTCGGCAAATTTAATACCTTTTATGTATTTTCTTCTCGTTAGGAGCAGACTATGACTATTGAAACGTTTATACAACATCTCAGTGAATACCAGGGAACCAATGTGTTCAATCCCTGGCGTGATTACGACGCCCAGTGCGACATCGGGCCGCAGGCACCGGCTATACGGCGCAGACAGCTGCATGACTATTTACAGTACCGGCTGGCGAAAGCCAGTTATATATTCGTAGCGGAAGCTGCCGGCTATCAAGGCTGCCGCTTCACCGGCATTGCCATTACCTGCGAACGCATGCTGCTCAATGCACACAAACAAATCAACAGCCGCATGGTATTGGGATATGACGGCACGCGCACCAGTCGTCCGGACTGCATGTACATGACCAGCAGTCCGCAGCGGCTTCAGGGCATGAATGAACCGACAGATACATACGTCTGGGGCGCCATCGTAGATAACGGTCTGTCACCGGAAGATGTTTTGTTGTGGAATATCTTTCCCTTTCATCCGCACAAAGCGTCGTCCCCCTTCAGCAACCGCACGCCGACCGATGCTGAAATTCTGGACGGCCTTGCGTACACGAAAGAACTGCTGTCGCTATGCCGTCCAGACATTGCGATTGGAGCCATTGGCCGCAAATCTGCTCAAATGCTGGCAAAAGCCCATCTTACCGCTATGACTATGCGGCATCCTGCCAATGGCGGCGCCAGTCTGTTTCGTCAACAATTTGCACAATGGGTAAAAGGTAAAACTTTATAAAACAGCAGAAACAACAGTCGTTTTCTTAAAAATTATTAAGATTAACCTTAATTCATTTTCTAAAAGTTATTGCATTTTATTCATAAATTGTTTATAATCATATACAACCTGTTATACGAGCCTAGCATTGCACGCGCATTCAGGCTCGTTTTTTTTCATCTGCCAAAGGAGGAACTGCGATGTTGAAAAAGCTGCGCGACTTGCCGGCTCCGCAGGGGCTGTATGACCCCTCATTTGAACATGATGCCTGCGGTATCGGCTTTGTCGTAAACATAAAGGGAAAAAAATCTTATGATATTATTGATGATGCATTGACGATTCTGGAAAACCTCAAACACCGCGGCGCAGAAGGCGCTGACGCAAAAAGCGGTGACGGTGCCGGTATTTTGGTGCAGATTCCGCATCAATTCTTCTGCCGTGAATGCGAAGTACTA
This sequence comes from bacterium, assembly GCA_963655305.1. Classification (GTDB taxonomy): domain Bacteria; phylum Bacillota; class Negativicutes; order Veillonellales; family Megasphaeraceae; genus Megasphaera. Next base: position 5,671 of record CAVKEA010000012.1, on the reverse strand, counting down.
GGCTTTTCACTGCCGGAAGAAGGCGAATACGGCGTCGGCATGATTTTTGCTCATCGTTACGAAAGTTTCCGTAAAAAACAGATGGAAGCGTTTGAAAAAATCGTCCGGTCTGAAGGATTGACAATCCTCGGCTGGCGTGATGTTCCTGTCGATGAAAGCTTAATCGGCAGCATTGCCAAAACGATACGTCCTCATTTTCTTCAAGTATTTATCAAAAAAAGTCCGGACTTGGAAACACAAATGGACTTTGAACGCAAATTATATATTATCCGCAAATTGGCAGAAAAAGCCATCGTACCGCCAAGCCAGGAAAAAGGGACAGACTTTTACATTGCCAGCCTTTCTTCCCAGACGATTGTCTACAAAGGCATGCTGACGTCCGTCCAGCTTCGTCACTTCTATCTGGATTTATCGGACCTCGATTTTACAACAGCGATGGCACTCGTGCATTCCCGTTTCAGTACGAATACCTTCCCAAGCTGGGCCCGGGCGCATCCGAACCGCTATATCGTACACAATGGTGAAATCAATACGATTCAAGGCAACATCAACTGGCTGAACGCGCGTGAAAGCAAGTCTAAATCCGAGTTCTTCCCCGACATGGAAAAAGTATTCCCTGTCGTCGATGCTACAGGCAGTGATTCGTCCATGTTTGACAACTGTCTGGAATATTTGTACATGACAGGCCATTCTCTTCCCCATGCCATGATGATGATGATTCCTGAACCATGGGAACGAGATCCGCTCATGAGTGAAGAAAAACGCGATTTCTACCGCTATCACAACTTCATGCTCGAACCGTGGGACGGCCCGGCTGCTATCGGTTTTTGCGACGGCACGGTCATCGGCGGCATGCTGGACCGCAACGGCCTGCGCCCGGCACGGTACTATGTCACACGCAATGACCGCGTCATTGCCAGCTCCGAAGTCGGCGTCGTCAATATTCCGCCGGAAGATATTCTCTATAAAGGCCGTTTGGAACCAGGCAAAATGCTCCTCGTCGATACGAAGCAGCAGCGCATTATTGATGATGATGAAATCAAACATCAGATTGCAACGGAACATCCATATCACGAATGGTACAAAGAACACATCGTCAATTTGGAAGACCTGATGACGACGCAAAATATCGCCAGCAATGATTCCATTATTCCGTATGACCTGAAAGAACAGGAAAAAGTCTTTGGCTATACGCAGGAAGATATGGATAAAGTCATTCTGCCCATGGCCCGCGACGGCAAGCATGCGATTGACTCCATGGGTGTCGATGTACCGCTGGCCGTACTCAACGACAAACCGCAGCTGCTGTATGATTATTTCAAGGAAAACTTTGCCCAAGTTACCAACCCGGCTATTGATGGCGTCCGTGAAAATATCGTCATGTCCACGGCTGTCATGGCCGGCAACGTCGCCAACATCATGGACCCCAATGAAGCGACGACAGCTGCTTTGTATTTGAAAACGCCAATTCTGACCAACGAACAAATGGCAGTAATCAAGTCACTGATGACAGACAAACTGCGTACGGCTACGCTGTCCATGCTGTATCCGGTCAACAGCGGTGCAGAAGGCATGGAAACAGCCATTGAATCCTTGTGCATCGATGCGTTAAAAGCGATTAAAAACGGCGCCAACATCCTCGTTTTATCCGACCGCGGTGTCAACTCCCGTATGGCTGCGATTCCGGCACTGCTCGCATCGGCAGCCCTGCATCATTACCTCATCGGCAAGACAGTTCGTTCTGACGTAGGCCTGATTTTGGAATCCGGCGAACCGCGCGAAGTACATCATTTCTGCACGTTAATCGGCTACGGCATTACGGCTATCAATCCGTACGTAGCATTGGAATCTATCAAAGAACTGATTGCCAAGAAAAAATTGGGCAAGATGGATTATGAAACCGCTAAAAACAATTATTTGAATGCCGCTGTCAAAGGTATTTTGGCCGTTATGTCCAAGATGGGTATTTCGACCGTTCACAGTTATCACGGCGCTCAAATTTTTGAAGCTGTCGGCATTCAGCAGGATGTAATTAATAAATACTTCTGCAATACCCCATCCCGTATTGAAGGCGTCGGCATCAAAGAAATTGCCAAAGAAAATGCGCTCCGTCATGAATCGGCCTACGGTAAAGATGATAAATTGGAACGCGGCGATTTCTATCAGTATCATAAAGGCGGCCAGCCGCATATTATTGACCCGGAAACGGTACAGTTGCTGCAAAAAGCCGTCAAGAACAATGACTATTCCGTATATAAAGAATATGCCGCTCACGTCAACACGCAGTCTGTTTTCCGTCTTCGTGACCTTCTTGATTTCGATTATCCAGCAGGCTGCAGTATTCCTATCGAAGAAGTAGAATCTGTCGATTCCATCGTCAAACGCTTCCGTACTGGTGCCATGAGTTACGGCGCTCTCAGCAAAGAAGCCCATGAATGCGTCGCTACGGCGATGAACCGTCTCGGCAGCATGAGCAACACCGGTGAAGGCGGCGAAACATCCGACCGGTTCAACACAGAAACTAATGATAAAATCAAGCAGGTTGCTTCTGCCCGCTTTGGCGTAACCAGCAATTATCTGATTCATGCCGATGAACTGCAGATTAAATGCTCACAAGGCGCAAAACCAGGCGAAGGCGGCCATTTACCGGGCAGCAAAGTATACCCGGATATTGCCAAAACTCGTCATGCCACTACAGGCGTAGCGTTGATTTCGCCACCGCCTCATCATGATGTATATTCCATCGAAGACTTGGCTGAACTCATTTTTGATTTAAAAAATGCCAACCGCAATGCCCGTGTCGGCGTAAAACTGACTGCTGGTGCCGGTATTGGCACGATTGCTGCCGGCGTCGTCAAGGCCAAAGCCGATGACATCGTCGTCAGCGGCTATGACGGCGGTACCGGCGCTTCTCCGCGAACCAGTCTCCGCCATGCCGGTCTTCCTTGGGAAATCGGTCTTTCTGAAGTACAGCAGACATTACTTCTCAACCAACTTCGCGACCGCGTAACGCTGGAAGTCGACGGCAAGCTCCTGACAGGCCGCGACGTCGCTATTGCCGCACTCTTTGGTGCTGAAATCTTTGGCTTTGGCACGGCACCGCTTTTGGCAATCGGCTGCCATATGCTGCGTGTCTGCCACCTCAATACTTGCCCGTACGGTGTCTGCACACAAAATGAAAAACTGCGCAAACGCTTTAAAGGCAAACCGGAATATATCATCAATTTCATGCGTTTTGTAGCGCAGGACCTGCGCGAAATCATGGCTCGTCTTGGGTTCCACAGCATTGATGACATGGTCGGCCGTTATGACTGCCTAGTACAAAAGCAGACAGCTCCCAACTGGAAAGCAGGTACGGTCAACCTGAAAAACCTCTTATTCCGTCCGTACACCGACGCCAGCCTAAGCCACCACTTCACAACACCGCAGGACCATCAAATCAATACGACACTGGATATGTCCAAACTGGTCCGCATGTGCCGCCCGGCATTGGAAGAACAGAAACATATTCGTGCCCGTCTGCGCATTAAAAATACGGACCGTGTTACAGGGACACTGCTCGGCAGTGAAATCACGAAACGATATGGCGAAAACGGCCTGCCGGAAGATACGATTAAATTATCTTTCGTCGGCTCTGCCGGCCAAAGCTTCGGCGCCTTTATTCCTAAAGGATTGACGCTGTCCCTGGAAGGCGATGCCAACGACTATGTCGGCAAAGGGTTGTCCGGCGGCAAAATCATCGTTTCTCCTCCGCGCGAATCCATATTCCCAGCTGAAGACAATATCATCATCGGCAATGTCGCGTTCTATGGTGCGACCAGCGGCGAAGCCTATATCAACGGGACTGCCGGAGAACGGTTCTGTGTCCGCAACAGCGGCATCAATGCCGTCGTTGAAGGGGTCGGCAATCATGGCTGCGAATACATGACCGGAGGCCGTGTTCTCATATTAGGACATACAGGCCGCAACTTTGCAGCCGGCATGTCTGGCGGCATTGCCTACGTATACGACCTGGAACCTGGCAAGTGCAACACAGACCTCGTAAAATTAGAAGAATTGACAGACCCGGATGAACAGCTGTCAGTTAAATCTATGCTCGAAAAACATGTCGCATATACAGACAGTAATCTTGGCCACATTCTTCTAGAAAATTGGGATGAAACAGTAACACACATTACCAAAATCATTCCAGAAGCCTATGAAGAAATGGTCGCCCTCATCGCACAGGCCGTTGCCGAAGGCCATACCGATGCAGAAGCCCATATGATTGCTTTTGAAAAGAAACATGGTAAAGTAAAATAAATCTGATACATTCAATAAAAAATCCCTCTTTCGCAGAGGGATTTTTTAATTATCCATTTTCACATTTATGCAAGTATGGTATACTGATACACATGATTTTACAAAGGAGGGCCGTCATGTCTACATCTTATCGAGGCATACTATGTTGTATGACCGGCGCCGTTACCTGGGGTATTAACGGCGTCGTCAGTCAATTTCTTTTTATGAACTATACCGTCGATTCTTCATGGCTTACCGCTGTTCGCATGATTTCAGCCGGATTGATTCTATTGGTTGTCTTTTTCCCCAAAAAACATGAACAATTTAAAGGAATACTGCGCGATCCCGTAAGTCTTCGGCATTTACTTATTTTTTCCATTTGCGGACTTCTTTTCTGTCAATATGCCTACTTAACGGCCATCAAGCATTCTAATTCCGGGACAGCCACGGTGCTTCAAACATTAAGCGTCGTTCTCATGGCTCTTTACCTCGCTGTCCGCTTTCATAAAAAGCCATCTCTACGGGAAAACATATCGGTCATTTTAGCCGTTTTAGGCGTCTATCTCGTCGCTACGGATGGAAATCCTTCTGCAATGATTTTATCGCCGTCTGGGCTCTTTTGGGGGCTGGTTGCAGCGATTGGCGCGCTAGTATACCCTATTCTTTCTCAAGGGATAGCTTGTCGTTGGGGAGCACCGCCAGTCAACTCGCTGGGCATGATTATCGGCGGCACGATTTTCACGCTGGCAGCACAGATTTGGACGCTGACGCCTGATTTGGATACGTATGGCTGGCTGGCCGTTGCGTTTATTGTCGTCGTCGGCACCGTAATTTCGTTCTCTACCTTTATCCAAGGAATCCGTCTTATCGGCCCGATGAAAGCTACCTTAATTGGTACCTTAGAGCCCGTCATGGCTTCTATTCTTTCTGCCATATGGCTCGGCACTGCATTTACTCATATTGAGGTCATCGGCTTTATTTGCATCATCACAACCGTATTTTTAATTATTGCCAAAAAAGAAACATAACCGTTCTCACATCGCTATAAAAAACTATTATATTGGGATTTTGATATAACTCCAAAAAGTTAGCCTTAGTAACGAGATAGCAAAAGTTATCTCGTTACTTTTTTTATGCAGCAAGCAAGGAACGCCTATATGGAACAGGACTCTTCCAATTCAACGTTTCTTTGATTCCTTATTCATTGCCAGACCTCAAAATACAGTAAGCAGTTTATCCGTTTGAATATAAAAAAAAGAATCCATACATGAAATATGGATTCTGTAACTACTGCATAAAAAAAGACACATACAGAGATGTATGTGTCTTCAGCTGAATCAGCGGCTTCCTATCCTCCCAGGGGGCCTCCCCCCAAGTACTTTCGGCGTTT
>CAVKEA010000011.1:0-50828 GCA_963655305.1 bacterium | reverse complement strand
TGCTATGCCTAAGCGATTCGCACGAAATCAAAGATTTCGGCTCTCTGCTTATCTTCGTCTATTCTTTTTCGGCGGCTCGAAAAAGAATAGACATATAAGGGGCAGAGGGATACTTCCCTGTATTCTAGTCGCACAGAAAGAAAAAGTATACAGCATATGTAAACGCCAAGTTTACTGAACTATAAAAAACCATCCCGCAGACAGGATGCTGTCTGCGGGATGGTTTCTATATGGTATATTATTCTGCTTCTTCTGCTTGTTCTTCTGTTTCTTTGTGTTCTACTGCTTTCGGGCCGCGGCGGTGCGTATGGTTTTTCCATACGACCCACAGCGAGGTGTCTACGCAGATAGAGGAATACGCACCGCTGATGAAGCCGATGAGCATGACGAGAGAAAAGTTCTTTGTCGATTCGCCGCCGAAGAAATGGAGGGCGCCGCAGGCAAAGAGTACTGTCGTCAAGGTATAAATGCTGCGGTGAATACTTTGTGAAATACTGTCATGTGCCAGTTTTTCATACGTATCCGTCCGACGATGGGTCCGCGTGTTTTCACGGACGCGGTCAAAGATGACGACGGCTTCATTCATGGAGTAGCCGACAACAGTCAGGATAGCTGCCAAGAACGAGGCGTCGATTTCCAAATGGAAGAAGGAGAAAAATCCCAATACCATAATCAAGTCGTGGAAAATAGATACCAGCGCGGAAATCGCGATTTTGTATTCAAAACGGAAAGAGATGTAGGCTGCCAAAGCAATAAAGGCAACAGCCAGGCTCATGACCGCATTTTTTGTTACTTCCGAGCCAATAACAGCGCCAACAGATTCAGTACGTTTGATTTCGGCACCGCCCAGTTTGTCACTCAGCTGTGTCGCTACAGCTTTGCTTTCATCGCTGGATAAGTTGCGCATGCGAATCATCACATCCTGAGAAGCGTCCTGATCCGTAACGCCGGACAGCTGGATGACACTGTTGCCAAGATCCATTTGGGAGCCGTCTATGACTTCGCGGACCTGCGCAACGGTAACTGCGTTTTGGAACTGCATATCCAAAATGGTACCGCCTGTATAGTCAATGCCAAAGTTGAAGCCATTGACAAAAATAGAAATGATGCTGGCAATGACGAGGACAGACGAAAGAGTAAACCACCATACTCTATGTTTGACAATATCAAAACTCATTTCTGTCCCCCCTTTTTCAGCATATGTTCCGGTGCTTTGCGATTCAGGCCATAGAACCAGGGGTTCGTAATCAGGCCGGTATTAATGAACCATGTCAACAAGGAGCGGCTGACGAGAATAGCCGTAAACATGCTGACAATCAGCCCCAACGCCAAGTTGACGGCAAACCCTTTGACCGTCCCGGTCCCCATGACAATCAGGACAATGGCTGCAATCATAACGGATACGTTGGCATCCAAAATCGTATTGAAGGCCCGTTTAAAGCCGGCCTCCATCGACGTTCGCAGGCTCTTGCCGATGAGGACTTCTTCCTTAAATCGTTCAAAAATAAGGATGTTGGCATCGACGGCAAAGCCCATGGAAAGGATAATCCCGGCAATACCAGGCAATGTCAGTGTCGCATCGAGGTATTTCAAAATAGCCAGCAAAATCAAAACGTATACCAACAGGGCTACGTTGGCGACAATGCCGGACATACGGTAAATGACCACGAGGAAAATCATGATGAGTATAATGCCGATAGCAAAGGCTTTTTCACTCTTTACTTTAGAATCCTGCCCCAGGCTCGGGCCGATGGTCCGTACTTCCATGACTTTCAATTTGACAGGAAGTGCGCCGGAACGAAGCAGAATAGCCAAGCTTTTGGCTTCTTCCAAGGACTTGCTGCCGGTAATAACAGCCTTGCCGCCTGTAATCGGTTCGTTGACGACTGGAGCCGTCAATACTTCGCCGTCCAGCAGGATAGAAATTTTATGACCTACATTGGAAGCAGTCAAATCCGCAAATTTTTTGGCCCCTTCGTCTGTAAATTCAATGGCAACTACGTTTTTATTGCCGTTTTCAATTTGTTCTTTGGCAGTTTTTAAATCTTTGCCGCCCATACGCGTCGTACCGCTTTCATCTTTAAATTCCATGACAGCAGTTTTACCGATGGTTTCAATCGCTTTTTCCGGATTCTTTTCGCCCGGAAGTTCAACAATAATCCGGCGCGCTCCTTCTTTTTGTACGATTGGTTCCGTCAAGCCCATTTCATTGATACGGCGTTCTACGATGGAAACAGCTCGGCTCAGTGAGTCTTCTGTAACCGGCGCATCCGGCGTATCTTCAGCTTCCAGCACGATATGCGTGCCGCCCTGGAGGTCCAGGCCTTGTTTAATGGAATTGGCAAGCGGATAAATAAAGGTAATGAATACGGCCAAAATGATGATGACCGCACCAAAAAATTTTACCATGTTACGAGTCCGCAACAGCGTTCCCTCCTCTTACTGAGTTTACATATGCAACTGTACGATATACCGAGTCGGTGTCAACACGGCTGGTATACGATAATCATGTGCCTCTGCCGGCACATGCGGTACTATCTGAATGTCCCAGGCCACGGCCGCGACGGCTGCCTGCTGCGCCCGCTGCAAATAGCGGTCGTAAAAGCCGGCCCCCCGTCCCAAACGATGTCCCTCAGCATCAAAAGCCAAGCCCGGCACAAGAATCAACTCTAATTGTTCTGGCGCAATACAGGGACTTCCTGCTTTGGGCACGCGAATACCATACATTCCCTGTGCCACGTCCTGCAGTGAAGTCAGCTGCATTGCCTCCATCTGCCCATTGCGCAGGCAATGGGGCACATATACTTCTTTTCCTTCCCGTAACGCCCGTATAAGGAATGTATCCAGCGATACTTCGCCTTTCATGTTTAAGAACGCCATGAACCGGCTGGCCTGCTGATACTGCGGCAGTACGGCAAGCCGTGCGCAGACAGCCTCGCTCCAAGCGGCAGCTTGTGCCGCTGAAACAGCCAAAAGCCGGTGTTTCATGGTGTTTCTCAAGTCTTCCTTATTTTGTTTCATGGGTGTCTTCTGCTTTTGCAGTGTCAGCAGATGCGGCATCAGCAGCTTTCGTTTCTGCTTTTTTAGCAGCTTTTTTATTGTCAGACTGTGTCTGTTTGCTGAGCACCTGGGTAATGGCATTGCGCGTCATTTTGACTTCGACTTTGTCAGCCAGGCGAACGATGACATAGTCATCATGCATAGAAACAATCGTGCCGTAAAAGCCGCCGGCCGTGATAATCTTGGCGCCGTTCTTCAAATTGTCGAGCATTTCCTGCCGTTTTTTCTGCTGTTTTTTCTGCGGACGCCATAACAAGAAGTAGAAAATAACGACCATGACGATAATCGGCCAAAAGTTATTCAAATCCATTAAATCCAATCTTTTCACCTCCTACATCCTATCTTATCTATATACAAGACACACTAGCGGTTACGCATCTTGATACCGTTTCCAAAAATCCTGACGGAACTCTCTAAACGTGCCGTCAAAGATAGACTGCCGCATATCACGCATAAACTGCAGCAGGAAATACAAGTTGTGAATGCTGACTAAGCGGTACGCCAGCAATTCTTCTGCTTTGAACAGATGGCGTATATAGGCCCGTGTATAGTTGCGGCACGTATAACAGCCGCATCCTTCTTCAATGGGATGGAAATCATGGGCATATTTGGCGTTGCGCACTGTCACACGGCCTGTATGCGTCATGGCCATGCCGTTGCGGGCAACGCGCGTCGGAAATACGCAGTCAAACATATCTACGCCGCGGGCTACGCCTTCCAGCAGACAGTCCGGCGTGCCGACGCCCATCAAATAGCGGGCTTTCCCTTTCGGCAGATACGGTGTCGTATGTTCCAATATATCATACATTATATCCTTAGATTCGCCAACACTCAAGCCGCCAATGCCATAGCCGTCAAAATCCATGTCTACCAAATCTTCACAGCTTTTGCGGCGCAGATCTTTGTACATGCCTCCCTGGACAATGCCAAACACGCCCTGGGTGTCGCTGTGATGGTGGTCCAGGCAGCGTTTGGCCCAGCGGCTGGTTCGTTCTGTCGAATGCAGCGTGTATTCATAATCCGACGGATAAGGAATGCATTCGTCAAAAGCCATGGCAATATCCGAATCCAGCGCCATCTGCACGTCCATCGATACTTCCGGCGATAAAAATTTTTTGGAGCCGTCCAAATGCGAACGGAACGTGACGCCTTCTTCTGTAATTTTTCGCATCTGTCCCAGGCTGAATACCTGAAAGCCGCCGCTGTCCGTCAAAATGGCCTGTTTCCAGTTCATAAACTTATGCAGACCGCCGGCCTCTTTGACTAAATCTTCACCGGGACGCAAAAAAAGATGGTACGTGTTGCTCAAAATGACCTGCGCGCCCATGTCATATAATTCTTCCGGCGACAAGGTTTTGACCGTAGCCTGCGTTCCTACAGGCATAAACATCGGGGTTTTGAACGTTCCGTGCGGCGTGCGCAGAATACCGGCTCTGGCACCGTCGCACTCGGCTTGCTGTTCGTACGTAATAACCAAGTCATATCCTCCTATCGTATAAACATGGCATCGCCAAAACTAAAGAAACGATACTTTTCTTTGACAGCCGTTTTATAGGCTTTTAAAATCTTTTCGCGTGTAGACATAGCACTGATGAGCATCAGCAGCGTCGATTCAGGCAAATGGAAATTGGTTACCAACGCATCGACAATGTGGAACGTAAATCCCGGATAAATGAAAATATTGGTCCAGCCGGAGCCTGCCTGCAGCGTGCCTGTCGTCCCGGCGCTTTCCAAGGTGCGGATAGATGTCGTGCCGACGGCTATGACGCGCCGTCCTTCCGCTTTCGCCTGATTAATCGTGGCTGCCGCTTCCGGAGTAATGCTGTAAAATTCGCTGTGCATTTCATGGTCTTCGATATTTTCTTCTTCTACGGGGCGGAATGTCCCCAATCCTACGTGCAGGGTTACAAAGACTTCCTGTACGCCTTTATCCCGAATTTTTTTCAGCAGTTCATCTGTAAAATGAAGGCCTGCTGTCGGAGCAGCTGCCGATCCCCGTTCCCGTGCGTATACGGTCTGATATTCGTTGGGATCTGCCATTTTTTCATGAATGTACGGCGGCAGCGGCATTTCACCGATTTTATCAATAATATCATCAAATACGCCGTCATAATGAAATTTGACGATACGGCCGCCAAAATCGGTTCGGTCCTGTACGTCTGCCGTCAGGCCTTCAGGAAATGCAATGGTCGTACCCGGCAATGCTTTTTTCCCCGGTTTGACCAGTACTTCCCACGTATCTTCTCCTACCGGCGTGAGCAGCAGGACTTCTACTTTGCCGCCTGTGGGAACTCGTTTGCCGTACAGACGGGCTGGAATGACGCGGGAATCGTTAAAAACGAGCACATCGCCTTCGTGCAGTTCGTCTACCAAATCATAGAAATATTTGTGCTGCACTTCGCCGCTCTGCCGATCATAGAGCATGAGCCGCGCGTGGTCGCGGGGTTCTGCCGGATGCTGTGCTATTAATTTTTTCGGTAAATCATAATAAAAATCGCTAAGTTTCAAAATAAACAATCTCCTTAATACAATCGTTCTAATGTCGTACCTGTATAGTAATGCGATAATATCTGCCGATAATATCCGTTGACACCGGGATTTTCTTTGGCCATTTGGTAGGCGCCGTATTGGCTCATACCTAAGCCGTGTCCCCAGCCAAAGCCATAAATAGTCAGCGGCTGGCCCGCTTTGATAGGCAGGGTCAGACTGCGGCTGCCTTTGCTCATATCCGGATTGGGCGGCGTTCCCTTACCCTGATAAAAATCAAAGAGCGTGCTTTTCAGGCCAAACAAAGACTGAAAGGCATTGCCTGTTATCGTTGCCTGCCCTTTGGTCCCCTGCACAATCAGCGTGCGCACCCGGCCGGACACACCGCGGTCAGACACATGCATAGGCCGTTTGGCAAGAGGCGACAGCGTAATCGCTTTCACCGTTCCTACGCCTTTGCCGGCAGCGGCCAGATTGGCTGCCAAGCGTTCCGGCGTCGTCGTGACGGACCAGCTGTACGCCGGCATCTGAAAACTCCGGTCTGCTACACCGCGCAAATACCCTACGGGACTGCCCCAGACGTTTTCGCTGTGCTCTGTCCAGCCGCCGGCACTGGCACAAAAAATGGCTTCAATCGGCTTGCCCCGATAAGTCAGGATTTCGCCGCTTGTTCCATCCACTGCCTGTTTGATAGAAACTGATTCGGCATTGACGCCGCCGTATACCTGGTTGCGCGTGTCATCAGACATATCATAGCCGCGGCTTTTAAAATAATTTTTATGAAAAACCGCATAAGTCCGCGCCGCTACGGCCTGGGCCTTCAAGGCTTCCAAACTCCACGACGGGGACATTTCCTTGCCGACGACGCCGTATAAATACTGTTCCATCGGCACGACGTTGACGACCGTCAAGCCGGCCGCTGTCGGCGTTTTCATAAATTCCAAATAACCGCGGTACGTGTAGCCGTCTGTAATCTTGACCAAGCCGCCGTTGGCCAGGGGACGTACTGATACGGGGCTCGTACTTTTGATGCCGCCTGCTGTCAGTTCGCTGCCGCGAATCGTAATCTGAATCGGGGTATTGGCTTTTATCTTTTTTCGCAGCGTATTACTCTGATAAATACCTACGTCCTGCGTGCCGATGACAGCCACGGAAGCACGGCCTTCCCGGATGCCGATGCGAAGCGTCTGGCCGCTGCCGGAAGCCAATACGGCCGCTGTCATGCTAATCCACATTAAAAACACCAGGGCGTATATATATCGTCTTTTTCCCATGGCAAGTATCCTCCTGTCTTAATGGAAAAACAGATTCACGATAATAGTCAACACGATACTGATAAGCAGGCAGGTCACGATAGGAAAATGAAAGGATACATTGTCTTTCGTCCAGTTGATATCTCCCGGCAGATTGCCGATAAACCGGCTCAGGCCGATATGGTCGAGTGCCAGCCAGACGCAGCCGGCCGCAATGCATATCACGCCGATGATAATCAGTAGTTTTCCCATGTGCCCTCCTAAAACAACGCCGTACTCTTGACGTCCTGCGGCGGCGGCAGTCCCAAATGGCTATATGCTGCCGGCGTCACGACGCGTCCTCTAGGCGTGCGGTTTAAAAATCCCTGCTGCATCAAGAACGGTTCATACACATCTTCGACGGCATCGACGGATTCGCTGATCGCCGCGGCAATCGTATCCAAGCCGACAGGGCCGCCGCCAAATTTTTCAATAATGACCTGCAGCACCCGCCGGTCTGTCCGGTCCAAGCCGCAGGCATCGACTTCCAGCCGGTCCAGTGCCCGGCCTGCCAAAGCCGCCGTAATCACGTCGGCCTGGTCTACCTGGGCAAAATCACGTACGCGCTTTAAAAGCCTGTTGGCAATACGCGGCGTGCCGCGGGAACGGCGGGCGATTTCCAAAGCGCCCTGATCGTCGATATCAATATTCAGAATTTCAGCAGTTCGCTTGATAATCAGGACCAAATCTTCGGGCTTGTAAAATTCAAGACGACAGATAACGCCAAACCGATCTCGAAGAGGCGGTGCCAGGCGGCCTACCTGCGTCGTCGCGCCTACCAGCGTAAACGGCGGCAAGTCAATCCGCACGGAGCGGGCACTCGGCCCTTTGCCGATGACGATATCCAGCGCGTAGTCTTCCATGGCCGCATAGAGTACTTCTTCGACGCTATGGGAGAGCCGGTGTATTTCATCAATGAACAATACGTCCCGTTCCTGCAGATTCGTCAATAACGCTGCCAAATCGCCGGGCCGTTCAATCGCCGGGCCCGATGTAATACGCAGGCTGACGCCTAATTCGTTGGCAATAATGCCGGCCATGGTCGTTTTACCCAATCCCGGCGGTCCGTACAAGAGGACATGGTCCAAGGCTTCCTGCCGCAGTTTAGCGGCCTGGATAAACACTTCCAAGTTTTGTTTGGCTTTATGCTGGCCAATATATTCTTTTAAATAATGCGGACGCAGGCTGTACTGCCAGGAATCTCCCGGCACCGGCCCTGTTTCCACAATACGATTTTCTTCCATGGATTACCTCCCGCTTCCCAAGGCTTTCAGCGCCTCTTTGAGCAGTTGTTCTACAGTCTGGCAGGTGCCTGCCTTGGCTTCCACCACGGGCAGTACTTCCTGTTCACTATAGCCCAGACTAACGAGCGCGGCCAGTGTTTCTGCCGCAATACCCTGCGATGCCGGTGATGCAGGGATAGACAAGTCAGCCACCGCACCGTCATCTACGGGCCCGATTTTATCCTGCAGTTCCAGGACAATGCGTTCGGCTGTTTTTTTGCCGATGCCGGGCATTTTCGTCAGCACTTTCATATTTTTTTGATGCACGGCCAAGCGAAATCCGTCCGGATTGGCGGCGCTCAAGATGCCCAAGGCGACCTTAGGGCCTACGCCGTTGACACTAATCAACAGCATAAATAAATCGTATTCATCCTGCGTAGCAAATCCATACAGCAAAATCGCGTCTTCACGCACGCTCATATAGGTGAAGACCGTCGTTTCTCTGCCAATAGTCAGTTTCTCCATCGTCGATGCCGGTACAAACACGCGATAGCCGACACCATGCACGTCGATGAAGCAATACTCTCTGAATATATGGGTCACTATGCCCTTGAGATAGCCAATCATAACTGCACCGTCCTTCGCAAACTCCGGGAATGGCTGCAGTACACAGCATAAATGGCCATAGCCAACCCGTCAGCCGCATCATCAGGCTTGATTTTTTCATGAATGCCCAACAGCCGCATCGTCATATCAATGACTTGGTCTTTGGTCGCCCGGCCGTATCCGGTGACGCCCTGCTTGACCTGCAGCGGGGAAAATTCCAAAATAGGAATCTGCGCCTGCTGTGCTGTCAAAAGAATAATGCCCCGCGCCTGACCGACCGTAATGGCTGTCGTGACATTGCGATTAAAAAAAAGCTGTTCCACGCCGATGACATCGGGCTTGTATTTGGAATACAGCTCGTTCAGTCCTTCAAACAGCGTCACAAGCCGTTCTGCATCCGTATGGTCCGGTGTCGTCTGTATCGTACCGTATGTAATTGGCTTGAGACGGCTCCCTGCGGAGTCTACTACACCAAATCCGCAAATCGCCGTCCCCGGATCGATTCCCATTGCACGCATCGCAAGATGCCTCCTATATCATCATACTAAATAGACTAACGTTTATTATACCATGAAACAAGGGAGCAGGGCTAGCCCTGCTCCCTTGTTTTACAGACAGCTATATATTTCTTATAAAAAGCTGCTGCATCCATGGAATGATGTGACCCCAAAAAGTTAGACCTTAGTAACGAGATAGCAAACGTTATCTCGTTACTTTTTTATACAGCAGTCTTTTATCTTAGAAACTACTTATCTAAAAAACGCTTAGTCGTGAATTTTTATTTGTCCAATAGCCATCGCCATTTGGGGATTCATTTCATCATAAATCGTACTGCGCCCTGTATCGAGTGACTGGATTTGCTGCATATCCCCTGCATCAAGGGCAAAGTCAAAGACCTGGATATTTTCTTCCATGCGCTGTTTATGTACCGTTTTGGGGAATGACGCCGAAGCCGAGCTGCGGCATGGTGACTCCATTATTTAAGGTTACATCGTTCATACAAATCCTCCTCTTCGTTGCTGTACACACTATCGCCTTTAAGATTAATCATGACGGATGAGCAGATGAATATGTTCTTTTTTATACGTCGTGTAAATTTCTTTGATAAACTGATGCTTGAGAACGGCTTCATCAACAATATTGCGAATACGCAGCACGACTTTGAACGATATGCCGTACTCTCCCATTTTATCATAGCGCACGAGGGGCTGGAAGCCCGTCACGCCGTATTGGCTGTGATCCAGGATATGGCGGGCTACGGTCAGTGTGACATCTTCAACACGCTGCAAGTCATTGTCATACGTAATGGTCAAAGGAATAAATATCGTGCATTCTGCCAGCGGCTGTTCATAGTTGGTCAGCGTTGCCGTGGCAATGCTCTTATTCGGCACAATGACCATGTTTCCCGTCGCCGTCCGAATCGTCGTGTTGCGCCAGTTCATATCGACAACACGGCCTGCATCACCGCTGGCCAGGCGAATGTAATCGCCCATATGGACTTGTTTGGATACCAAGGTCGTAATGCCGGAAAAGAGATTGGCTAATGTATCCTGCAGTGCCAGGGCAGATGCCAAGCCGCCGGCACCCAGCGCGGTCAGCAGGGGCGATATGGAAATACCGTACGAGCTGAGAATAAACAGGGCACCGACAAGATATACGCCTAAATCTACGACGGTCGTCAAAATAGACGTGCCTGCCGTTTTATCGCCGCTTTTAGAAAGCTTGTCCTTCAAAAACGAAGACGCCATGTGAGCACAGAAAAACGTAATCGTAATAATCACAACGCTGTGATAGTGATAAGACAAGGAATTTTGTACAAAAGCAGGTAAATTCAGTATATCCTTTGTCAGTTGAATCCCCAGCAAAATTCCCAAAAGCGTCGGCATAAAACGAAAAATACTGCGCCAATTCGCACGCGACACATGCGTCATCCGGCAAAGCGCTTCTATTAGCAGACGAAAGAGACCGTGCAAAATCAAAATACCAATGATAATAAATAAAATGAAGGCCAGAAAATGGACATGAGGTCCGCCATGTTCCAATTCAAAACCTATCGTAGTCGTTATAAACTCCATCCTCATTCTCCTCTAACCAGGATTGTAACAAACTGCATTTGTCATAGCTTTTTTACTATACCGTTTTACGTACACAGCTTGCAGCATTACTATTTCATTTTTTCAAACTTCAAATAAAAAAACTAAAACCATTTAAAGGAAAACAGGATGCATGACAGCAAAACGCGTTATGCTGCAGCCCCATCGTATACGCCTCAATACATGACAGCTTCCTCGTTTTCTTGGCATCCCGGAAAGATAGGACGCATCCTATGTTCTTCCGGCAGGAAAGAGAAAAAAGAACGCCCTCGCAGAGGACGCTCTTTTTATATTCATTGTCTTATTCAGCTGTTGTGTTGTTGACAACCTGTTTGCCTTTGTAGAAGCCGCAAGTGGGGCATACATGATGAGGCATCATTGCTTCGTGGCACTGCGGGCATTCAACGAAACCCGGTGCTGTCAATTTCCAGTTTGCACGACGCATTTTCTGACGCGTCTGGGATAATCTGTTCTTTGGTACTGCCATGTTCTGCACCTCCTTAAATCATGGTACGTATTTTAGTGCTTTGATTTTAATAAATCCCCCAAGACCGCAAGCCTTGGGTCGATCCTGTCGGTAGGACAACTACAGGGTCCTTCATTCAAGTTTGCGCCGCACTGCGGGCACAGGCCTTTGCAGTCAGGTCGGCACAAGACCTTCATTGGTTCGCTGAGGATCAACGTTTCTCTAATTGTCTCCGTCAAATCGATGTATTCCCCATTGTAGGGCAATACGTCATCAGGAAGCTCTGCTTCCGTACCATAGACTTCAGACAGTGTTGCATTCCGATCCACCGATACCGGTGTCAGGCAGCGGCTGCATGTATACATACCGTTGGTATGTATTGTCCCACGGACAACCATGTGATTGCCGTCAAACCAGTAGTTCCCTTCTACGGTCATCATCGCCTGATGCCAGGGGAGGGTATCTACATCACCCAATTCGGCAGCCGGTCTTTCAAAAGAAAAAGGAAATTTCTTGCCTTGTTCTTTGAGTGCTTCTTCGACTTGTAGTTTCATATTTCTACCTCGACCATACTATTATATCTATCCGTAAATACTTTGTCAATATTTTTTTGTACTTCCTTGGCTATCCTTGCCAATAAATTCCCGCAGCAACGAGTTGGGCGGTACGACAGACGCGTCCAGCCCCCGAAACGGCTTGAGGAATTTGAGCAGACGCTGTGCTTCCGTATAATGCGGACTGTCTTTGGGAATCGTCGCCAGCAAGGGTTCTGCATACGGTTTGAGAACCGAAAGTTCATACGGCAGAGCTGTATTGAAAATCACATCGGCATCTTCCTGATACGGGTAGATGTTGGTTTCTTCGCCGCGCCGTACATCGGCCCAGATGTCCATCGTGGCCTGCGGGCCGCGGTCGCGGAACTGCTGATCTCGTACCATGCGGCGAATAATCCGCGTGTCCGATGTGGAAATCCGATTGTGGTCATTAATCCGAATCTGCGTCAGTACGCCTAAGGTAATCTTTACTTTTTCATACCGCGGCAGCATATACGTCAACGAATCATTCAAGGCATGAAGCCCTTCTACGACAATCGGCTGATTTGGTTCCAGCCGGACGGGCTTTTCATCAAAATACCGTTTGCCCGTGACAAAATCATAGCGTGCCAAATGGACTTCTTTGCCTTGCTGCAGCTCATCAATCTGCTGGTTAAACAGCGGTACATTGACGGCCCGCAGCGATTCAAAATCATAACTGCCGTCCGGATTTTTGGGCGTATCTTCCCGATTGTGGAAATAATCGTCCAGCGAAATTTTGACAGGACGCAGGCCAACGACGCGCAGCTGCGTTGTCAGGCGTTTGCAAAATGTCGTTTTGCCGGCAGATGACGGCCCGGCAATCAAAATGACTTTGATTTTGGGACGCTGCGTGACGACGTAATCTGCAATCTGCGCCAGTTTCTTTTCCTGCAGGGCTTCTGCCATATCGACAATATCCTGAATCGAATCGTCGGCAATATAGCGGTTCAAATCGGAGACATATTCACAGCGCACAATCCGGCCCCATTCCTCGGCATCCAAAAAAAGGCGTGCCATTTTGGGTATTTCTTTATACGGCGGCAGCGTATCCGGATGTTCCGGCGTCGGCGTTTCCAAGATGACGCCCGGCGCATACGAACGCAGATTAAAACAGGTCAAATAGCCCATACTCGGCAGCAGGGGGCCCATATAATAATCAAAAACAGGGCCGCATTGATATGCCATAATCTGATTGACGTTGACATAGCGCAGCAATTCCGCTTCCCGGTCTAAATGGCGGTTGCGGCACATATCCATGGCCGATTCTGCGCTGATCACGACTTGAGAAATTTCAACATCCTGGGCAACGAGTTCATCCATGCGCCGCTTGATAGAATCCACATCCCGCACGGTGACCGAATGGCCGATATCCAGTTCGCAATACAGCGCCTTGCGCAGGGCATGCTTGACAAATACGCGGCCATGGGGATATAAATCACTGACTGCCCGCGTCAGCAGCATGGTCGCCGTACGAATCATGCATTGATTGCCTTCCCGCGTTCCCAGCGAAAACCAGGAAATATCCCCGTCTTTCTGCACTTTGGTCTGCAGGCCGACAAATTCATTGTTATATAAAGCGGCTGCAATCTGCGGCTGCGCATCGGGATACTGTTCCCTGCTGATTTGCAGCAGCGTCATTCCGTCTTCTACCGTATAGGCCGTTCCTTTTGTTCTATCTTTTAACGTAATCAAACGACATCCCTCCTCTGTCCTGCTCTCAGGCAGATATGATTCCATTCATTATTTTTCTACTATACTAAGATATTCGTCAAAAAATTCCCGTTTCCTTTTTTATGGTATAATATACTATAATTCCGATATGTATTCACGAAAAGAAGGATAGCCTATGAGAGATACACCGATAGATGGAAAACTGCTGATAGCCGCTGCCGTCATCTGCTGCTGTCTTGGCGGTGCCTATGACTCGTATGAAGAAATATATAAAGCCACGCCGGATTATTCGCTGCATTATATACAGCAGGCTGCTGGTCAGGCTGATGCCGACGAACTGAAAAACCGGGTAGATGAAGAAAAAATCGCCGCATCATTATTTCACGGCGCCATGGAATTTCGCGCCGGACAGCCCCATGCCTCGGCACTGCAAAAGATAGCCTGGCTGCCGCTGCAAAATGAAATCACGGATTCGCTGAAACGCTGCTTGGACAACGCGCTGACACCGTCATCAGACACAGAAGCCATACAGTATGCACAGTCCGTCCTGGCCAATCAACTGCAAAGCCTGGGAATGCCCCTGCCGGCTGCAGGCTGGCGCATCGCGTCAGTGTCCTGGAGCCGCCGCATCGATGATACGCATGCAGAAATAACGCTGTATCTCGTTCATCCCATACTGCCGCAGGCGATTCCCTGCACGATTGCGATGGAACGCACAGCTCCCAAAGAATGGCATATTACGGATATCGTCCATGCCGCTGCAATGTTTCAATCCTTGCAGCAAGCCTATCTGCAGGCACTGGAAAAAGAAAATGCGCCGATTCGCCAACACATAGACGCCGTCTTGGAAATAACGAATGTATCTTCCTCCTTGGTACGCAGCGATGACTCTGCCCAAGTGTTTTTGCGCATACAGTATACACCTGTATTTCATCAGCCGCGGCAGGATATTCTCGAAGCCAAGGGAGTCTATGAACTGCGCCGCCGCACCGACCATGCGCTGCTCTTTACGGCGCCGGTCCGTCTTTCTTTGTCTTCCCATACGGCGACCCGTCTGAGCCAGTTCCGTTTAAATCCCCATATTCCAGACCAGGAAGACCTGGCCGGCCGCAATACACTGGAAGGAACGGACAGCACGCTGCACCTTACGTCAGTGACGCTGCGTGACGGCACCACCTATACCCTGCAGACGACACTGACACCCTGATACGGCGATATAAAAAAAGAGTTGTGATGATAGGTTACGCTGCTGCGTTTCCCTTCATGCACAACTCTTTTTTTTTGCATCTGCCGCTTACCGGCTGCTGATTTCTATGATTTTAGGTTTGGCATTGGCATCGTTCGTCAAGGAACGGTCAAACAGTTTGACGCCGACAGCCCCTAACAGGAACCCAATAATCCCGCCGGCAATCGCCGTCTGCGTTTCATCCATGGCCTGCGATATACCCAGCCAGTGTCCCAGCAGGGCGCCTGCAGCCGCTACCAACAGCGGCATAATGAAGCAGACAAAAGCGCCAATGACAATATTGACTTCCCGTACTTCAAATTTGACATGCTGCCCTACCTGCGCGCCGACAGGATTACGTGCCAAAACGACGATGTGTTCTGCCCCCGGACAAGCGCCGCAGGCAATGCAGTCTGAATGACGGCCTACTTTTACTTCTACCAATCCGTCTTCTTTTTCAGAGATAACGGTACCTTCTTCTATTTTCATGATGATGTCCCTTCTTTCATCTAACGAATAATCATTTTTAATTACTCTCTTCACTATGTATTATAGCATGAACCTGACAGGCAATCAATACCTTTACAGTGCAGTTTTGAGCTTTTCCCCTATGGATATACAACCTGCTGTAGTACAAGCCGTTTGTGCGGGATACACAGCAAATGTTAAGGGACTGACGAAAGAGGAATGGTCACATGAAGTATTTCGTCATCATGCGCCCTCTTGGTTCTTCAAAAGGTGTTGCAGGCTGTTTCAAGTCATAAGCAACCGTTCTTGTTTTTTACTTAGCGGCGCTGCCGTTTTTCCATTTCTTCATCAGAATAGCCGCAGTTGACCCATTTTTTCGTACAGCGGTTCCATTCTGCAAACAATTCCTGCAGCCGTTTCTTATCTCCTTTGCGGATCGTAATCTGCATGTTCTGCATTTCTTCTATAATATCTGCAGCACTCCAGCCGCTGGCCATTTCGTCGATAATATCTCCCATTACATTTAATGTCTGCTGTTTAGAAAGAGACGTATATTTCAGCAGCTTGGCCATGCCTTGTTTTACCATGGCAGAGTTGAAATAAATGATATTGCCTGCTGCTTCATTTTCCGTTTCGCTCTGTGACGGTATGTAATATACATTGGTCGTGCGGTCGTGCATCAAAGCCACCACATTTTCTTCCGTCATCTGTATATCGCAAATCAGGCCGGCTATGATAAAGTAGGTCCGCATCGTTTCCGGAATCAGCTGCAGCATAGAGTTGATTTCCAGCGCATTGCTCTGGAAGTCGCGGTTTCGATTGTACATGGCAACCAATACATGCAGCGGCATGATACCGTATAAATTTCCGGCCATCGCCAAGCATTGCTGCAGCCAGCGCATTTTTTGGCGGCGCAATTGAAATTCATCGTTCTGCACGGCTTGAAAACATGTCTTGATTTCTTGGGGAATCACGATATGTCCGTCTTCATCATAACCCAGGTACTCATTGACAGCAAGGGCCGGAAGCCCTGTACTCGTGTCAAGGGGACAGGCTTTTTCATAGGATACCAACGTTCCCAAGAGCTGCCATTCTTCTTCTTTCATGCAGAGCAGACACCGTTCGATGCGGTGATTACCGGTCATGCCTGCATACAGTTTGTCAACGCGTTCCTGCTTTTTATCTGCGCTTTTAATTTCAATGTGCAGTACATCGCCCATTTCTTTAAGTTCGTCTCTCGTATGGTCAGCCAATGCCGCTTTGAGGGTATACGGATAGGTGATCTTTTTTGCTTTTCTTTTTGTCGTAGTCGTCTGCTGTTGTTTATCTTGTGAAGATGCTGCTTTCACTATAGTTCCTCCTTCATGCCGTTTTGCTCGGGGTTGGGATATGTCGTTAAAAAAGGGGCTGCCGCACGAAGCGACAAGCCCTTTTTTCGTTATATCACGTCTTATTTCGTTACGAGATCTTCTTCTACCTGAATATGAAGTTCATGAAGCTGTTTTTTCGTTACTTCAGAAGGTGCTTCACTCATCGGGTCGATAGCGTTTTGTGTCTTCGGGAAGGCAATGACATCACGAATCGACTTGCGATGGAGCATGAGCATAATCATGCGGTCCAGGCCGAATGCCAAACCTCCGTGTGGCGGAGCACCGTATTCAAACGCACGAAGCAAGAAGCCGAATTTCTGTTCTGCTTCTTCCGGTGTCAGGCCAATCGCTTTAAAGACACGCTGCTGCAAGTCCGGCTGATAAATACGGAGTGAACCGCCGCCCAATTCAATGCCGTTGAGGACGAGGTCATAGGCTTTGGCATAGACATGAGCCGGATCGGTTTCCAATTTATCCAAGTCTTCATCGCGAATAGCTGTGAACGGATGATGCATAGCCACGAACCGTTTTTCTTCTTCGCTGTATTCAAACATGGGGAAATCGACAACCCACGTAAAGGCAAATTTGTTTTCGTCGATCAGGTTCATGCGGCGGGCCATTTCCTTACGAAGTTCGCCAAGTGCTGCCGCAACGACAGACGGTTTGTCTGCAATCATGAGAACCAAGTCGCCTGTTTCTGCACCGCAGGCTTTACCGATTTCACGAAGTTTGTCTT
The DNA here is from genome assembly GCA_963655305.1 of bacterium. Lineage (GTDB taxonomy): Bacteria > Bacillota > Negativicutes > Veillonellales > Megasphaeraceae > Megasphaera. The sequence continues at coordinate 33,556 of CAVKEA010000011.1, read as the reverse complement.
CGCCAAAGAATTTCTTAATCTGGGATTTGAGTGTGCCGTCTTCGAGGAAACCAATCCAAGCAAGGCCTTTGGCGCCATAGTGGCCGACATATTCAACGAGGCCGTCTAATTCACGGCGAGGAATATCGGCGTCGCCTTTGACGTTAATGGCTTTGACCTGGCCGCCATTGTCAATGACGCTGCGGAATACTTTGAAGTCCGTATCTTTTACTAATTCCGTAACATCCGTGAATTTCATGTCAAAGCGGATATCCGGTTTATCAGAGCCGTAGTTTTCCATGGCATAATCCCATGTCATGCGGTGAATCGGGAGTTCTACGTCATGGCCCAATGTTTCTTTGAAGATATAATGAACCATGTTTTCTACGAGCGTCAAAATCTGTTCCTGATCCATGAAGGACATTTCCATGTCGAGCTGTGTAAATTCAGGCTGGCGGTCGGCACGCAAATCTTCATCGCGGAAGCAGCGCGCAATCTGATAGTACCGATCCATACCGGAAATCATGAGGAGCTGTTTGAAAATCTGCGGAGACTGCGGCAAAGCATAGAATTTGCCGTCGTTGACACGGCTCGGTACGAGGTAGTCACGGGCACCTTCCGGCGTGCTCTTGCACAGTTCCGGTGTTTCGATATCAATAAAGCCGTTTTCGTTGAGGAACGTGCGCATAGCGTGTTTTACTTTATGGCGCATGATGAGGTTGTTCTGCATTTCCGGACGGCGCAAATCCAAATACCGGTATTTCAAGCGGATTTTTTCATCGACGTCGATATTGTCTTCAATATAGAACGGCGGCGTTTTAGACGAATTGAGGATGCGGAGTTCTTCACAGCGAATTTCAATCGTGCCCGTTTTCATTTTCGGGTTTACCGTGTCTTTGTCGCGCATGCGAACGATGCCGCGGATAGCCAATACGTATTCTGTACGGACTTGTTCTGCTTTTTTAAAGGAAGTTTCTTCATAATCCGGCGAAGCAACAACCTGTACAATACCCGTCCGGTCGCGGAGGTCAATAAAAATCAAGCCGCCGTGGTCACGACGTCGTTCTACCCAGCCGCACAGGGTTACTTCTTTGCCATTGTCCGCTTCACTGACTTCAGCGCAGTACTGGGAGCGGCGTAAACCTTCCATTGTATCCATTAGTTAATCATCCCTTCTTGTGTGTTTCCATATATGCAACGATTCCGTCCAGGGGAACGCTGACTTGTTCTTTGGTCGCCATGTTGCGAACCTGCGCCTGGCCGCTGGCCAGTTCTTCTTCCCCAATAATGACAGTATAATCGGCATTTAGCTTATTTGCTGATTTCATCTGCCCTTTCATGCTGCGGCCCAACAGGTCGATTTCCGCATACATGCCTTTCGTGCGAAGCTGCTGCTGCAGAGCAAAGGCCTGCGTTTTAGCTGCATCGCCAAGAGCAACGATAAATACGGGCTGCTTTTTAGGAACCGGCGGCATCAGCCCTTGTTCCTTCAAGGTCAGGAGCAGCCGTTCCATCCCGATGGCAAACCCGATTCCCGGAGTAGCCGGGCCGCCCACTTCTTCAATCAGGCCGTCATACCGGCCGCCGCCGCAGACCGTGCTCTGCGCACCCAGCGGCGCATACATGATTTCAAACGCCGTGTTGGTGTAATAGTCCAAGCCGCGAACCAGACGCGGGTCCAGTTCAAAGGGAATCCCGATTTTGGTAAGATATTCCTGTACTTTTGCAAAGTGTTCTTTGCAGTCGTCACACAGATTATCCGTCAATTCCGGCACGCCGATAGCGGCCTGTTTGCAGCCTTCCTCTTTACAGTCCAATACGCGGAGCGGATTCTTTTCCAGGCGGGCTTTGCAGTCATCGCAAAGCTGGTCTTTCTTGTCTGCAAAGAAATCGAGCAGTTTCTGCCGGTACACCGGACGGCATTTGGGGCAGCCGACAGAGTTGAGATGCAGTACCAAATCGTTGAGTCCCAATTCATGGAACAGCTGGAACGCCATGGCAATGATTTCTGCATCGACTGCCGGGTCTTTCGAGCCGATTTCTTCGACGCCAAACTGCGTAAACTGGCGGTACCGGCCAGCCTGCGGCCGATCGTGGCGGAACATAGGCCCCATATAGTAGAACTTATGCACGCTGGGATCGCCGTATAATTTATGTTCCAAAAATGCGCGGACTACCGAAGCCGTATTTTCCGGGCGCAGTGTCATGCTGCGGCCGCCGCGGTCATTGAACGTATACATTTCTTTGGTAACGACATCGGTCGTTTCGCCAATGCCGCGCAAAAATAACTCTGTACTTTCAAACATAGGGGTACGAATTTCACCAAAACCATAGAGCGAGCAAATCTGGCGTATTTTTTGTTCCAGAATCTGCCATTCAGCCGTTTGTTCCGGCAAGAAATCCTGCGTACCTCGTGGTGCAGTAATTGCCATTACAAATCCTCTCCTCCATATATCATAGCACACAACTGCCGGCGCTGCTTGATTTTTTCAGGCAGCCCTTCGACATATCGGTCTACATCTTTTGGCATGTACAGTTTTTCCAAACTGTGCCCGTCACGGCAGACAAACTTTGTCGCACTGCCGGGACCGGCTGCCAACACGGTCTGCCGTTCTTCCATCATTTCTATATTATATGCGCTAATCGTGCCGGGCAGGGCATAGCCCACGTTGGCAAAACTAGCGGCCATATACTGCTGCCGATACATGTAATACGGTATATACGCGGCCTGCTGCAGCATCTTTCTGCAAAGCGCCAGCATCGCGCGTACGGCAGCGGCATCCGGAATATCATCCCGCAGGGGATGATGGAACAAGGGAGCCCGTTTTTTTAATGCTAACGTATGAATTGTAACATTTTCTGGGTGCAGTTGGCAAACAATTTCCATATTTTCCCGCATATCTTCTATCGTTTGCTTAGGAAGCCCGGCAATAAAATCCATATTGACAACAGGAAAAGCCATTTGTCTGCATCGGTCGTACATCTGATAGACGGCCTCTACGGTGTGCTGCCGTCCGATAGTATCCAGCAAATGCTGCTGCATAGTCTGCGGATTGACGCTGATGCGGTTGACGCCGTACTGCTTGAGCATTGCCAGCATTTCCTGCGTCGCCGTGTCCGGCCTGCCGGCTTCTACCGTCCATTCTATGCCTTTGGGAATCTGCCGCTGTATAGCTGCTATGATACGCTGCAGCAGCGGCAATGGCAGGCATGTCGGCGTGCCGCCGCCTACGTAAACAGAATGCACCTGCAGGTCATACTGACGGCAAAGTTGGGCAATATCTTCTAAATCCCGCTCCACAGCTTCTGCAAACTGCTGCAAAAAAGCGGCGTCTTCCTGAAAAATAAGTTTTGAAGGAAACGAGCAGTACATACAGTGGCTGGGACAGTACGGAATCCCAACGTACAGAGAAATCGTACGGCTGGGATTCATGACATACGGCCGCTGTATGACAGCCATATCCACCAAATCCTGGGCTTCCTGCGCCCTGACATGATAGGTCCGGCATACGTACGCTTTGGCGCCGTCCGGCGTAAGCCCCTGGTCCAGCAGACGATGAATCAATTTGGTAGGACGCACGCCAATCAGGGTTCCCCAGGGATTGGGAGGCATGCTGCAGAATCGCTGATGCCACTGCAGCAGACACTCTTTAATATCATCCCGTCTGCGGTGCTGCCTGAAAATCCAAGCTTCACTCTGCCAAGACGTCTGTTCCTGCTGATACGTGCAAGCCAAATGGAGACGGCCGTCTTGTTCTTCCAAGACGATCGATGCTCCTACCGATTGAATTTCGTGTCCTCCGACATATCCACAGGAAGCCATGACCTGCCCGACGAGAGAATGATACCCTTCCGGTCCGCAGTAGCAGTAGGTCTGCTGTTTATTTGTCGTCATGAGCTCCTGCTTCTGCCTGCCGTTTCTTTTCGCATTCTTCACAATAGCCATATACTTTCAACTGATGGTCTACCGTATGGAAATGCAGCTGTTTCTGTAAAATAGATTCCAGCGTTTCCAGCAAATCATCTTGGCATTCCCATACTTTGCCGCATCCCAGGCAAATGAGATGATGATGGAAATGGCCTTCATTGTCGCGGTCATTCAATTCATAGCGGCTGCAGCCGTCATCAAAATCGAGTTTTTTCAGCAAATCCATTTCCGTAAACAAGTCCAGCGTACGGTATACTGTAGCCAAACCGATATCCGGTGCCATTTTCTTGACTAATTCAAACACTTCTTCTGCGCTCATATGACGAATCGGACTTTCGACAAAGGCTTTTAAAATCACCTGGCGCTGCGAGGTCATTTTATATTTTTTGTCTTTAATCTTGTCTTTCATGCGTTTCATCATGACATTCATAATTTCTTCTTTGTTGGTTTTGTTATTTTCCATAATTATTCATCGCCTTTTCCTTGTATGTTTTATAAAACCATAAATGCTTGCCCAAAATTTGTAAAACGGCTGTCACCGGTACAGTCAAAATCATGCCGGCAACGCCAAACAGCGTGCCGCCAATCAGCAGTGCAATCACAATCACTACGGGGTGAAGGCTGATAACGGCGCCCATCACCTGCGGCATAATGAGATGGCTGTCTACTTGCTGAATGACAATATAAAAAATCAATACCTTGAACGACAAGGATAAATCGACCGTCGCCCCCAGCAAAATAGCCGGAATCGCGCCGACAATCGGCCCGACGATGGGAATCCATTCCGTAATGGCTGCCAGCAGGCCAATGACCATCGGATACGGTACCCCCATAATCCACATGCCCAAAAAGGTCAGCACTGCAATGATGCAGCTCATCAAAATTTGCCCGCGGATATACCGGCTCAGTACGTGTTCAATTTCGTTGAATACCTGCTGCAGCTGACCCTGATAAGAAGACGGATATAATTTGACAAACGAATGCACCATACGGCTGCCGTCCTTCATAAAGTAAAACGTAATAAAGGGAACGACAAAAAATTCCACTACCGTGCCGGCAATGACAAAGACGGAACGAACGAGATCCGTCACACCTTCAATACCATAATTCCCTACTTTAATGAAAGTATCGTTAATAATCCCTTTTACTTGCTCCGGAATATACAGCTGGGTCTGCTCATTTTCCAGTTGATTGACCAGCGCCGCCGTTTGTGCCACCAAGTTGTTAAAATTAGCAGCCAATAAATTGACCTGTACTAATAATGGCTTGAGGATACTGTTGGTAATAATCGTCACAATGACAATCAGCAGGAAAAAGGAAATAATAATGGCCAAATCGACAGGAAGATGCCGATGCGTCAGCCGCAAAAATCCTTTGAGTACCAAATCCCGGATGGGAATCAAAATAAACGTCAAAATAAGAGAAATGACAACGGGCCAGTATACGGCATGAACGGAAAGGAACAAGCCAAACGCCAGGACGGCTAAGACCACGCGCAGCCAAAATTGTGATTCCTTATATACAGGCATGAGTTACCAGCCTCCATCCAAATACGGATTACCTCGTCTTTCTTCACCAATCGTCGAAGAAGGCCCGTGACCCGGCAGTACGACCGTATCATCCGGCAGCGGCATGAGTTTGGTATTGATGCTGTCAATTAATGTTTTAGCCGAGCCGCCGTATAAATCAGTACGGCCTACGGAATATCTAAACAAGGTATCGCCGGAAAAAACAACCCCTTCACCATATAAACTAATACCGCCCGGTGTATGTCCCGGTGTTTCCAACGCCGTGAATTTCAAATGTCCCAGCGTAATGGTTTCGCCGTCTGTTACTACATAGTCCGGCGATTCACATTTGATTTCCTTGCCCATAAACATAGACAAATTATTACGGGAATTGCTAATCAAATCTACATCACCCTTGCCTACATAAACAGGTACATTTTTATAATTGCGCAGTTCCTGCAGCGCTCCAATATGGTCTGCATGACCATGGGTCAGGAAAATAAACTGCAAATGCAGCTGGTTATCCTGTAATGCCTGGTCTATTTTACGATAGTTCCAAGCGGGATCGATTACCATGGCATCTCTCGTTTCACTGTCATAGACAATGTAACAGTTGGTCATAACTGGACCGAGTACCATAGACATATATTGCATACTCATCGTATATTCCTCCTCGTATCAAAAGCCCTTTTTGCTGTCTACCAAAATCGTCACCGGGCCGTGATTGGCCAGCGTGACTACCATTTCGGTGCGAAACCGTCCTGTCTCGGTATGAATCCCCAAGGCTTTCACGGCCGCGACAAATTGGGCATATAATTTTTCAGCCAACTCCGGCGGCGCAGCCTGCGTAAAGCTGGGCCGTCTGCCATGCCGTATATCGCCGTACAGCGTAAACTGGGATACTACCAGCAGTTCGCCCTGTACATCAAGCAGCGACAAGTTCAGTTTGCCTGCCTCATCTTCAAAAATGCGCATATGGGATATCTTATCGACCATATACTGCACATCTTTTTCATCATCATCAGCGGCTACGCCAAGCAGCACAGTCAAGCCATGGCCAATACGGCCCGTTTCTATGCCTTCGGACGTGACACTGGATGACAGTGTTTTTTGTACGACTGCCCGCATTATTGTGCTCCTCCTGTATACCGCTGTACGGTGTAAACATCTTTCAACCGGCGGATTTTAGTAGTAATAAATTCAAATTGAGCCAAATCTTTGATGCTGATGCCCATATGAATCGTAACGTTTTTCGTATCGTTCACTTTGGCATTGACACTGAGCACGGAAATTTTCATTTCTGCCAATGTCGCCATAATATCAGCCATAATCCCAGTTCTGTCATAGGCAACGATTTCCATATTGACTTCAAAATTTTCATTGCCGCCATAATCCCATTCGACATCAATCAAACGGTCAATGTCGTTTTGATTATTGCTGATATTCGGGCAGTCTGCCCGGTGGACGGATACGCCGCGTCCCCGTGTAATAAACCCGATAATCGGGTCGCCCGGTACAGGGCTGCAGCATTTGGCCAGCCGTACCAAGAGTCCTGGTTCGCCTTTTACCAAAATCCCGCTGCCATTGGATTTGACCTGCTTTTTAGGCTTCAGTTTTTCAATCGCTGCCAAGCTGCTTTTTTCTTCTTGTTTCTGTACATCTTTTTTATGCAGTTCCAGCAGCTTGATAAGCACCGTATTGACAGCAAAGCCGCCATACCCTACGGCAGCCACTAAATCGTCTTCCGAGCCGGCATTCATCTGCTTGGCAACACGAGCCAGCCGTCCTGCCGTATTGAGCGCTTTCCAATCATGTCCCAAGCGCTTGCATTCCCGTTCCAGTGCTTCTGCACCTTTCAGTATATTATCTTCCCGGTTTTCTTTCTTAAACCAGTTGCGAATTTTAGAACGGCTTTCCGAACTGCCGACAATATTCAGCCAGTCCAGACTGGGCTTTCCGACTTTAGACGTAATGATTTCGACAATATCGCCGTTTTTTAATTTATAATCCAGCGGCACGATTTTACCGTTGATCTTGGCGCCTACGCAGCGATGCCCTACATCAGTATGAATACGGTAGGCAAAATCAATCGGGATAGCGCCCTGCGGCAAATCGATGACGTCGCCGCGCGGCGAAAAGACAAATACTTCATCAGAAAAGGCATCGAGTTTCAACGCATTGACAAATTCTTTCGGGTTGCTTGTATCCTGCCATTCCAGCAAATTGCGAAGCCAGCCCATTTTTTCATCAAACTCGTTCTTCGTCGCCGTCTGATTGCCTTCTTTGTAACGCCAATGGGCCGCAATGCCGTATTCGGCAATGTGGTGCATTTCCCACGTACGAATCTGAATTTCTACAGGCTGTCCTCTAGTCCCAATAACCGTCGTATGCAGCGACTGGTAGTTATTGGGCTTCGGCATGGCAATATAATCTTTAAAGCGGTACGGGAGCGGTTTCCACAAGCTGTGGACAATCCCTAAGACACCGTAACAGTCTTTGACCGTATCGACGATAACCCGGACAGCAAATAAGTCATATACCTGGCTTAAATCCCGATTATCCTTTTTCATTTTTTTATAAATGCTGTAAAAATGTTTTGGGCGGCCGTTGATTTCACATTTGATATGGGCTTCGTCCAATGCTTTTTTCAATACATCAATCGCTTCATTGACGATTTCTTCCCGGACGTGCCGCTTTTGTTTCATTTGGTCTACGAGGTCATAATATTTATCCGGTTCCAAATACCGGAACGATAAATCTTCCAATTCCCATTTGATATTGAAAATCCCCAGTCGATGTGCCAGCGGGGCAAAGATTTCCAATGTTTCCTGGGCAATTCGTTTTTGTTTATCGCTGCGCATATACCGCAATGTCCGCATGTTGTGCAGCCTATCTGCCAGTTTGATAACGACGACACGGACATCTTTGGCCATCGCCAAAAACATTTTTCGCATACTGTTGAGCTGCTGGTCTTCTTTTGTCCGATAATTTAGACGACTCAACTTGGTAACGCCGTCTACCAAAAAGGCGACTTCTTTGCCAAACAGCTGCTTCAAATCGTCTAAGGTATAGCTCGTATCTTCCACAACATCGTGCAGCAGGGACGCCGTAATCGTCTTTGTATCAATTTTCATATCAGCCAAAATCTGTGCCACTGCCAAGGGATGGATGATATATGGTTCACCGCTTGCACGACGCTGGTCTTTATGGGCTTCTTCAGCCAAATGAAATGCCTTTTTTACGTCATCACAAGGCGCATCAGGCTGATAACTATGAATCGTATCCAATAAGTGTTGAAATGCCTGGTCCTTATCTTTCACTTCCATATCGAACTCCCCCTTAATCCTTACTATATTTTTGATATGTTTTAGACATATCCAGGCACATTTTTCCTGACAAAATAGGAAAATAATACGCTGGTCCATCGGCATGCTGGCGAATGCGCAGGACGCCGATTTCTTTTAATACCTGAATCGCTGCATATACTTCATGTGCTTCGTACGCATGCGCTTCAGCAGCTACGATCCGCTGCTGGGTCTGCCAAATCGGCATGCCCCAGTCAGGGATAATCTTTTTTAACGCTAAATATATATCAATCATGGCCGTGCGGTCCAGATGTATCGAAGGTTCTTGGACATGAACATCCTGCAGCACCAACTGCGGTGAAGACATGCCGTTGAAGTCATTGCGTTCCAGCTGAAACGCCGCATCGACGATATCTCCTTCCATGACAGATTCGCAAAGGGAGGCCATTGCCCAGCCTACGCAGTTTATCTTAACACGGTCAGCGCATAATACAAGACGTACATGCTGTTTATCTCGGCCGATGAGCCGTATTTCTTCGACGCGGCACTGCGTCAGGGAAAATACAGGCCGGCTGTTTCCCATGCCGTAAGGTTCCAAACAACTCAATTCCTGAATCAAGTCCAGCGTGATGTCCTTTTCCTGCAAGACTGCATCTACGGCAACCACCGGGATATACGAATCGGCCGTTATCGTTTTTTTTGCGTATTCATTCAACCGCTGCCGAAAGGCTTCGATGTTGCCGGCTTCAATAGAAAAACCAGCAGCCATGGGATGCCCGCCGTACTGCAGCAGTAAATCGTCGGCATACTGCAGTGCTTCGTACATGTTAAACCCGGCAATACTGCGGCATGACCCTTTTCCAAGGCCATCATGAATGCTGATAACCAACGCCGGACGATAATACGTTTCTACTAAACGGGAAGCCGCAATGCCAATAACGCCGACGTGCCAATCCGTACCGGAGGCAATAAGTACGCCATCCTGTCCCCGGCCTTCTTTTTCAATCTGCGCCACGGCCTGCTCTGCAATCGTATGCTCTATGTCCTGCCGTTCCCGGTTCAGCTCACTCAGCGCCTGCGCCATGCGTTTTGCTTTTTCACTGTCTGACTCCAGCAGCAGCCGGACACCTTGTTCAGCATGGCTGATGCGTCCGGCAGCATTCAGCCGCGGCGCTGCCGTAAAAGCAATGCGTCCGGCACTAATTGTATGTTTATCCAGTGAAGACGCTTCTAATAATGCCTGCAGTCCCGTATTGCAGCCTTCTTTCATTCGCTGCAGGCCGTTTTGTACCAGCAAACGATTTTCATCTCGCAGCGGAACCAAATCAGCAATCGTTCCCAATGCGGCAATTTCTGTATACGCCGTAAGCGTTTCCTTTTTTCTGTATGTCCACAAGGCCTGGCACAATTTATAGGCCACGCCGGCTCCTGCCAATTCATTAAAAGGATACGGACAGTCTGCCTGCTTGGGATTTAGGACAGCATAGGCATTGGGAATCTGTGCCGGCGGTTCATGATGATCTGTCACGATAATATCCAGCTTCGTTTTATATTCCTCAATCAGCTCATAGGAAGAAATGCCGCAGTCCACAGTAATCACTAAATCCGTCTGCTGGTCTGTCAGCTGCTGCAGTGCCTCCCTGTTTAATCCATACCCTTCGTTTTGCCGTTCTGGAATATAAAAAGACGGTACAGCACCCAAATCAGTCAGTACCATATATAATAACGATGTAGAGGTAATACCATCTACATCGTAGTCGCCATAGATAATAATGTTTTCTCCCGCATCAATTCCCTTGCTGATGCGTTTTACCGCTTTCTCCATATCTTTCATCAAAAACGGATCGTACCCGTCAGCTACTGTATCATATAAAAAATGCCGGGCTTCTTCCGGTGATGAAATATTACGATTTAATAAAACTTTTGCTAAAATTTCCGATATATGTAATTGTCTTGTTAGTGTTTGTACGGCAGCCGGTAACGGCTCCATGACATGCCAACGTTTTTGCATTATACCACGACACATTCTCACGAATAATCACTTTCAATAATTACATACTTATTCTACCACGTTCTATTCTCAAAATAAAGAAAATTATCGAAAAAACTACAATTTATTTGAAAATTTTTTGAAAATAAAAAAACAACTGCACCACAATCATGCAGTGCAGTTGTTTCTATTATGCAAGCGCTATGCAGCGCATACAGTTGTCAGATTAAGCTTCGAAGCCTTTCTGGAAACGTACATAGGTTTCGCGGCGGTTCTTAGCATCAGCTTCTGTCTTAGCATACAATTTAGCAGCTTCTTCAGGCATAGCTTTCTGCAAGGAAGCGTAACGAACTTCGCCCTGTAAGAATTCCTGGAATTTGCTGTAATCCGGTTCTTTGGAGTCGAGGCTGAACGGATTCTTGCCTGCAGCTTTGAGTTCCGGATTGTAACGGAACAGATCCCAATACCCGCATTCAACAGCGAGTTTTTCTTCTGTCTGGCTCTTGCCCATGCCTTTGCGGATACCATGGTTAATGCAAGGAGCGTAGCAGATAACGAGGGAAGGACCATGATAAGCTTCAGCTTCTGTGAGAGCTTTCATGAGCTGGTTCTTATCAGCACCCATAGCTACCTGAGCTACATATACATAGCCGTAGGAAATAGCCATCATGCCGAGGTCTTTCTTCTTCGTGCGTTTACCAGCAGCAGCGAACTGAGCGATAGCAGCTGTCGGTGTAGCTTTAGAAGACTGTCCGCCTGTGTTGGAGTAAACTTCTGTATCGAGTACGAGAACGTTTACATCATGGTCTGCAGCGAGGACATGGTCAACACCGCCGTAACCAATATCGTAGGACCAGCCGTCACCACCGATGATCCACTGAGAACGTTTAACGAAGAACTGTTTCTTATCGAGGAAGTCTTCGAGAACTGCTTTGCCTGCAGCTTCTTTTTCAAGAGCAGCTGTCAGTTTGTCAGCGCGTTCACGAGAGCCTTCGCCTTCGTCAACATTAGCAGCCCAATCGCTGAGTGCAGCCTGGAGGTCAGCAGATGCAACAGCTTTAGCAGCATCTACGTTAGCAACCAAGTCTTTACGTACTTTGTCAACGCCTAAGAACATGCCGAGACCAAATTCAGCAGCATCTTCGAACAAGCTGTTAGCCCAAGCAGGACCATGACCAGCGGCGTTCATTGTGTACGGGGAAACAGGAGCAGATGCACCCCAAATGGAGGAGCAGCCTGTAGCATTAGCAATCATCATGCGATCGCCAAAGAGCTGTGTAACAACTTTAACATACGGTGTTTCGCCGCAGCCTGCGCATGCGCCGGAGAATTCGAGGAGCGGAGTTTCGAACTGAGAGCCGATAACCGTCTTCTTGTTCTGCGGGTTAGCTTTCGGAGCAACTTTTTCAGTACCGTAGTACCAGAGATCCATCTTAGCACGTTCTTCGTCTGTGTTCGGAACCATTGTGAGGGCTTTAACCGGGCAGACGTTTACGCAAGAACCGCATTCGAGGCAGTCGAGCTGGTCAACGATAATGGAAACATCATATTCTTTACCAGATTTAGCTTTAGCAGCAACTTTATAACCTGCAGGAGCAGCTGCAGTTTCTTCTTTAGTTGTCAATACCGGACGGATTGTAGCGTGCGGGCAGACGAAGGAACACTGCATGCAGCCGATACATTTTTCAGCATCCCAAGCCGGAACGTGAAGTGCAGGGCCTGCTTTTTCAAATTTAGCTGTGCCAGAAGGCATTGTGCCGTCTTCGCGGCCAGCAAATGCGGAAACCGGGAGGTCATCGCCAACCTGGCCGAGCATTGGAGCAGCAACGTCTGTGAAGTATTTTGTAGCCGGACGGCCTTCAACAACTTCATCTGTAGCGTCAGCCCAAGAAGCCGGGTAGTTAACTTCGTGGAATTCTTTGATACCAGCATCAACAGCGCCATTGTTCATGTCAACGACTTTCTGGCCTTTCTTGCCATAGCTCTTGACGATGGAATCTTTCAAGTATTTAACAGCATCATCGATAGGAATGATTTTTGCAAGTGCGAAGAAAGCAGCCTGCATAACCATGTTGATACGAGTGCCGAGGCCGAGTCTCTGGCCGATAGCGTCACCGTTCAAGGTGTAGAATTTAACATGATGTTTAGCAATTGCGCGTTTAATTTTAGCCGGCAATTCTTTATCGAGTTCTTCATCAGTCCATGTGCAGTTCAACATGAATGTGCCGTTGTCTTTGATACCGCGGAGGATATCGAAACGTTTAACATAGGACTGACGATGGCAAGCGATGTAGTCAGCTGCGTCGATGAGGTACGGCATATCGATAGGTTTCGTACCAAAACGCAAGTGAGAAATAGTTACGCCGCCAGATTTTTTGGAGTCATAAGCGAAATATGCCTGTGCATACATATCTGTGTGGTCGCCGATGATTTTGATAGCGGATTTGTTAGCGCCAACAGTACCATCAGAACCAAAGCCCCAGAATTTGCAGGATGTAAGACCTGTTGTATCAAGCGGCATTTTCGGTTCACGCGGCAAGGAGAGGTTTGTAACGTCGTCTTCGATGCTGAGTGTGAAGCCATTGAGCGGATGTTCTTTTTTGAGTTCTTTGAATACTGCGAGGAAGTCTTCCGGCAATACGTCTTTGGAACCCATACCAGCGCGGCCGCCGATGATGTCAACGTCAAGACCTTCTTCTTTAGCAAAGCCAACGATATCGAGGTACAGCGGTTCGCCGAGGGAGCCCGGTTCTTTGGTACGATCGACAACAGCGATTTTCTTAACTGTTTTCGGCAATACGTTGAGGAGGTATTTGTTGGAGAACGGACGATAGAGGTGGACGTTGATCAAGCCAACTTTTTCGCCCTGGCTCTGCAAGTATTCAACTGTCTGTTTTGCAACGTCAGCAAGAGAACCCATGCAGACAACAACATATTCAGCGTCTTCAGCACCGTAGTAGTTGAACGGTTTGTATGTACGGCCTGTGATTGCAGAAACTTTGTCCATGTAGTCAGCAACAATATCCGGCATAGCGTCGTAGAATTTGTTGCTAGCTTCTGTGTGCTGGAAGTAAACGTCCGGGTTTTCTGCAGTACCGCGGATTTCCGGATGATCCGGATTCAAAGCACGTTTGCGGAACGCTTTGATTGCATCCCAGTCAACGAGTTTTTTGTAGTTTTCGAAGTCCATGACTTCAACTTTTTGGATTTCGTGAGAAGTACGGAAACCATCGAAGAAGTTAATGAAAGGCAAAGAACCTTTAATAGCAGCTAAATGAGCAACACCGCCGATATCCATAACTTCCTGAACATTGGATTCGGCCAAGAGACAGCAGCCTGTAGCACGAGCAGACATGACGTCTTGGTGGTCACCGAAAATGTTCAATGCATGGTTAGCCAAAGCACGAGCAGCTACGTGGAATACGCCAGGAAGGAGTTCGCCGGCAACTTTGTACATGTTCGGGATCATCAGCAAGAAGCCCTGAGATGCTGTGTACGTAGTTGTCAAAGCACCAGCCTGTAAAGAACCGTGGAATGCGCCGGCAGCACCAGCTTCGGACTGCATTTCAACAACATTTACTTTATGTCCGAAGATATTTTTCATTCCTGCTGCGGCCCAATCATCGACATGTTCTGCCATAGGAGAAGACGGCGTGATCGGATAAATTGCGGCAACTTCAGTAAATGCATAGGATACCCATGCAGCTGCTTCGTTACCATCCATGGTTTTAAATTTGCTCATAGATAAAACACGCTCCTTATAAAAATATATACCTCAATATAGGATTTCCTATATTGCAGACAAAGTTAAAAGACATTCCCTGCTCACTCACATGCATTCATGCAAAAACCGCAATCCAGCTTCCAGTCTGCATTCCGGCCGTCACGATGCACACACGTCCTAATACACATTATAATAGGAAGGTACAGAATATATTCAAAAAGGTATTGATATTATTGCGAAATTGTAATAATATAATGTTAGTATTACAGTTTTGCACATCAATTCCTTTTATTCATTTTTCTGACCATCACATCCGAACGACTTTGTAACTTTTCCTTACGAATTAATTATATGCCTTAGCAAGGCGAAATTCAATAGGGACACGATGCGATTTTGAACATTGGATAGTGCTATTTTGTAAACATATACCGTTTGGGTGTAATTATACAGGAGGTGGCAATATGGATTTTCATCATCTTAAGTATTTTGTAGAAGTTGCCGACAAAAAATCTTTCAGCAAAGCAGCCCGCACACTTCACATTTCACAGTCTGCAATCAGCCGCACCATCAAAGCCTTAGAAGAAGAATTGGGTGTTGTCCTCTTCATGCGCAATGCCAAGGCTGTTGAACTGACCGATGCCGGTACCATTTTTTTATCCCATGCCAAACGAGTCGTCTTTATGTTTGAACATTTGAAGACGGATTTCGAAAATGAATTCAAACTGGAACAAGGTACGGTTCTCATCGGTCTTCCTCCGATTACAGGAGCCCCTATTTTTGCCAACTTGTTAGGCGCATTTAAACAGGAATACCCGCAAATCGAGTTGGATTTGTACGAACACGGTTCCAAAAAAGTTGAAATCAGCGTCCAGGAAGGCCTTATTGATTTAGGCATTGTCTGCACGCAGCCAAAAGAAAAAGACTTTGAATCCTTTTTCCTGACGCAGGACCCGATGAACGTCATCATTCACCGCGACAACATCCTCAGCAAGGAAAAGACCGTTCCCTTAAAGAAACTGGCCAACGAATCCCTTGTACTCTATCGGGATGACTTCAATCTTCACGACGAAATTATTCAGCACTGCAAACGCATTGGCTTCCAGCCTAAAATCGTTTTTGAAACAAGTCAGCGCGACTTGATGGTCCAGACAGTAGTTGCCAACCTCGGCGTAGCACTTCTGCCAAGCCGTCTGTGCCCGACCAAAGAAACGAATCCCCGCGTGTCTGAATCCGTCGTCGTCCGGCCCTTGGTAGAACCGGAAATCATGCACGTTCTCTACGTTATTTGGAAACGCGGCCACTACCTCTCTCACGCCGCCCAGTTGTGGCTTGATTTTGTACGCAACAAATCCCGTGTTATTTCCAATTTGTAATTCCCATTTATGAAAGGTCGTGCCTTCTTTGTCGATAAGAGAAAAATTCACCCAGTATATCATTGACTTGTCCAGTCATCGTCTCGGCGATGACAAGACAACGCCGGCATCGGAATTATCTCTGCAAAAAAAAGCACTGCGGCAGCGCTGGCATTCCCTGTTGGGTATCGAAAAATTGTTAGCAGGTACATGCATTGCCTTGTGTATCCTGGTTGTCGTACAGTTCATTTGGATTCTCGTTCTTTCTTGTCAGCTGTATGCCGTATCTGAACAAAACCATATACAGCAAACCCGTATTGCCCAGCTGGAACAATCCGTTAAAAAGCACAATAATCTGCTCTATTCTACGTATACAACCATGGATGATATCCAAAAAAAATGGCATGATCTCAATTTCCGCGTGTTGGAAAATACATGGAAAATCGATAAGTAATACAGTCCGTACTACGCCGATTGGCAAGTAGTATGTAACAAAAAAGTACATACTTTAGAAACAAAACAGCAGCGGTATATATGCTCAATTCGCATGTATTCCCGCTGCTGTTTGCTATCTATGCTCTTTTATTTCAGCCTTACCCTTCCAGCAACTGCAAAAATGCCTGTGGAGACGGCAGTTTTCTGATTTGCTTCCACGGCATGCACTGGGCCAATGCATCATACGAATAATGGCCCGTAGCCACAGAAATCGTTTTGGCACCAATCGCTTTGCCGCATTGAATATCGTAAGGCGTATCGCCGATGACATACATGGTTTCTATACGGTCACCCCATGCATTTTTGGCAATCGCATAAGCATGGCGTGCTAAATCATCACGATAATAAAATTGACAGGCAAATCCAGAATGTTCAAAATCAAAATATTGAGACAAGCCAAAGAAATCCAGTTTCATCCGTGCACCGTACACACTGTTGCCTGTCAGCAGCAGCTGTGTATAATCGTCCCGTTGGTCAAAAAAAGTCAAGATATCCCGTACTTTATCAAAAATAACGCTTTCTTCTTTTTTCAGCTGCAGCCATTTCAACAGTTTCTTTTCATACTGGCGGCAAAATGTGCTGACTTCTTCATCTGTCGGCATACGGCCTGTTGCTTTGTACAGCAGCTGCTGACAAATATAATTATCCGTACGCCCGCCGGCAGCAATTTTGGGAACCGGCACATTCGGTCCCTGCAGGGTATGAAACACTTCTTCAATCGCATACAATCCGGCCCGGCCCGTATTCAGCAACGTGCCGTCTATATCCCAATATAATAATTTCACGCTGTTCACCTCATCAAAAAAAGTAGTTAGTAGTTAGAAGCCTGACACTACTAACATACTAACTACTTTACATGTAATCACACGAATTATTTAGATACGATTTCTTTGGTATCGCGAGCAATCATGATTTCTTCATTGGTCGGGATGACATACATCTTGACAGTAGAGTCATCCGTGCTGATTAACTGGTCTTTACCGCGGACGTTGTTGCGTTCCGGGCAAAGTTTAGCGCCGAGATATTCAAGGCCTTCGCAAATAGCAGCGCGGTCTTCAATACCGTTTTCACCAACACCGGCAGTGAAGGTAATGACATCGACACCGCCCATAGCAGCTGCCAATGCACCAATCAGTTTGCGAACCTGATAATGGAACATATCCAATGCGAGCTGTGCCCGTTCGTTGCCTTCTTTGGCTGCTTCGCCAAGGTCGCGGAAGTCGCTGGATACGCCGGAAATGCCAAGTACGCCGGATTTTTTGTTCATGAGCGTATCCATTTCTTTAATGGAATAGCCATGTTTTTCCATGACGTTGAGTACGATAGCCGGGTCAATATCGCCGCAGCGTGTACCCATCAATACGCCGGCGAGCGGTGTAAAGCCCATCGTCGTATCGACGCATTTGCCGTATTTGATAGCTGCCAAGGAAGAGCCGTTGCCCAAATGGCAGTTGATAATGCGGAGTTTTTCTACAGGAACGCCCATGACTTTAGCTACCTGGCCGGCTACATAGCGATGGCTGGTACCATGGAAGCCATACCGGCGGATACCGTCTTCTTTATACAATTCATACGGAAGGCCGTACATATATGCTTTTGCCGGCATTGTCTGATGGAATGCTGTATCAAATACAGCAACCTGCGGCACATTCGGCATAATAGCTTTGCAGGCATTAATACCAATAATGTTTGGCGGATTGTGAAGCGGAGCCATGGAAGAACATTTTTCCAATGCTTTCATGACTTCGTCTGTAATCAATGTGGAGCAAGCGAATTCTTCGCCGCCGTGTACGACACGATGACCTACTGCATCAATAGCGTCCATGGATTTAATAACGCCGCATTCTGCATCCGTCAAAATATCCAATACGAGCTTAACAGCTACTTTGTGATCTGGGATGGACTGCTGAATTTCTTTTTTCTGTCCATTCCATTTATGAGTGAGCTGAGAATCGGAAAGACCGATTTTTTCGACCAAACCTTTTGCCATGACTTCTTCATTGTCCATATTTACCAACTGGTATTTTAAGGACGAGCTGCCGCAGTTTACAACCAATACGATCATGAATGTACCCTCTTTCATTTTCTTAAATTATTTTAGCTGGCCAAAAATATGGTCTGTCACTTCTTTGCCCATGTCATCGCCTTGGCGGTACATGTACATGACATGCCAAATCTGACCGTTATCTTCAAAGAAAAGACTCTGTACGACAATCGGCGTCTTCTGGCCATTCTGCTGTACTGCATACGAGCTGTCAATAGCTACAGCCGGTCTGCCGCTGGCCGTCGTATCAGTGACTTTCATTTGTAGATCTGAAATGTTAGCGGTCTGTTTCAGCTTTGCCATCGAGGCGTTGGCAACGTCCTGCAACGTGCCGTTTTCTTTGGGTTCCGATTCTGCAATAATCGTAATATGCTTATCCCGGTTCATATAAGCCTGACCTGCTTCATCTTTTGTATCAATACGGCCTAAATCAAAAGGAGTCTGCAAATATACTTCTGAATCTCCCTTTTTCAGCTGTACATACCCAAAACTGTACTCTTCCAGCATCGTCGGATTTCCACAGCCGCTGCACAGCAGTGCAGCCACTGTCATGGCGATAGCTGATATTGTTTTCCATTTTTTCATACAATCACCTATCATGCTTTCTACAGACTTGTACATATTATAGCATATTCCTGTAGTGATAAAAAGGGAAAAAATCAGACATCTCTGCCACAACAGAGAATAAATATTGTACAATATATATATTCAATATATAAAGGAGTACAGGTCATGAATGCTATTGCCATTATTGCAGAATACAATCCCTTCCATACAGGACATCACTACTTAATCCAGCAAGTCCGCAGTCAGTTTCCCCAAACCCCTATCCTGATTATCATGAGCGGTTCCTTTGTGCAGCGCGGCGAACCGGCGCTGTTTGACAAATGGCACCGTGCTGCCTGGGCTGTGCAGTGCGGGGCCGACGGCGTCGTGGAACTTCCGACGCTGTACGCGCTGTCGCATGCGGCAGAATTTGCCGCCGGTGCCGTCCGTTTGGCCACGCATCTCGGCTGTACCCATCTGGCATGCGGTGTGGAAGCAGGCACGGCTGCTGAGTTTTCAGTCTTAGCCAGCGCAGCCCGTACCCTCACGGCTCCGACTGTTTCTGCTGCCGGCCAATCGTACGGCCAATGCCTGAGCGATACACTGCAGCGTCTGGTGCCTCCTCATCTCGCCGCCTTGACAGCACAGCCCAATGCGCTGCTGGCCTTGGAATATATGAAAGCGATTCTCTCGTATGCCCCGTCCATGCAGCTTTTTCCTGTGCAGCGGCAAAACCGTCATGACAGCGACTGTACGACAGATACGTATATCAGTGCCTCAGCGCTGCGCCGTCATATCACCGATACGGGCACTGTTTCTTCGCTCTTATCCTATATTCCGGCGGCCATTCAGCAGGATATGCAGCAGTGTATCGCCCAAGGGCACTATACGGACTATACCCGCTATGCCGACTGTATTCTCTATGAAAACCGGCTGTTGGCACCGCAGGACCTGCGCCGACTGGCCGCTTTTTCCGAAGGATTGGAAAACCGCTGGCACCGCTGTCTGTCCCATGCTGCTTCCTGGCCGGAAGCCTTGACGGCATTAAAAACACGCCGCTATGCCTACAGCCGCCTGTGCCGCATGGGTGCCTATACGATGCTGCACGTATTACAAACAGATATGAACGAGGCCTATCAATACGGCCCAGCCTATGCCCGCGTTTTGGCACTGTCACCTGCAGGTGCGGCACTAATCAAACAAAGAAAAAAAGTATTCCCCATCATCACGAAAGTCAACAACGCATTCAAAACGCTGCCGCCGTATGGACAAATGATGCTGCGCTATGACCTGCGCAGTACGGATATGCAGGCACTGTGCTGTCATCATGCCGCTTTCCGCAAGGGACTGGCCGATTATTATACCTCGCCGTCAGTATGGTAAGGTATTCAAATTTCACATATTCAGACTACATTTTATGTGGTATACCAGTTTTTAGTATATTTTTTATTTGTTTTTTTATCCTTTTTCTGTTATCATATAAGCATTGGGTTATGTTTGCTGTATTTTTTTAATCATTATTTTATACATGCTAAAAATAATGAAACAGCACGAAGGGGGAGTTCTTTTTACCATGTCAGTTCATTTAAATATTTATCAAACGCTGGCAGCAGCTATTGTTGTCTATTACATCGGCGTTTATTTACGCATGAAAATCGCTTTTCTGCGTAAATACTGTATTCCGGCGCCGGTTGTCGGCGGTATCTTATTTGCCATACTGAATTGTGTCTTATACAAAAACGGCGTATGGACCTATGAACAGGATACGATCATGCAAAACATTTGCATGATGCTTTTCTTTACCAGTGTCGGCTACACGGCCAGTCTCAGCCTGATTAAACGCGGCGGCATTATGGTATTGCGAATGGCAATTATCACTACCGTCTTGATTATTCTCCAAAACATCATCGGCGTCGGCTTATCCAGTGCCTTTCAGCTCGACCCGCTGATTGGTCTGGCTACGGCTTCGATTCCTATGGTTGGCGGTCATGGTACGGCAGCGGCCTTTGGCCCGGTTTTGGAAGGCATTGGCCTGGAAAACGGCACAACAGTAGCAGTCGCAGCGGCTACGTTCGGTTTGGTTGCCGGCGGTCTTATCGGCGGCCCTATCGGCGAACGCCTGGTTCACAAATTTGACTTGCACAGCAGTGCCGACTCCGAACGTTTGGACCCGCAGTCCTACCAGCACGAAATCAACAAACTGGATTACGCAGCATCCAACAGAGATGATGCAGACAAAAATGAACACAAAATCGGCCAAACGATTGACAACCGCCGTTTTATGAACGCCATGGCTCACCTCTTTCTTGCCATGGGGATAGGCACACTGATTACTAACTTCTTTGTCAGCATTAATATTGTATTCCCATCGTATATCGGTTCGATGCTGGCCGCCGCTATCATCCGCAACATAGCCGATTTTACTAAGGTGTACAAAGTATACCAGCGTGAAAGTGAAGTATTAGGTAATTTAGGCTTGACCATCTTCTTGACCTGCGCGCTGATGAGCCTCAAACTGTGGCAGCTCAGCGATTTGGCTATTCCGCTGATTGTTCTCTTACTCAGCCAGGCTGTATTTATGGCCATTTTTGCTTATTTCATCGTTTACCGCGTCATGGGCAAAAACTACGAAGCAGCCGTCATGACATCCGGTGCCTGCGGCTTTGGCCTCGGTGCTACACCAAACGCTATTGCCAACATGACCGCCATGACAGAACTCTTTGGGCCGGCACCGACGGCATTTTTCGTTATTCCGCTCATTGGTTCTTTAATCATTGACCCGGTCAACGCATCTATCATCACGATATTTATTAATATTTTCCATTAAACCAAACAACAAAAGGGGCTGTCGCACAAAGCGGCAAGCCCCCTTTTTGGTGGTTCGTTTGGCGTTTAGTGTTTGACGCCTCACAGTGGTAAGAAAAGACACTATCTGCAGCACACGAATCAAAAATGAAATGGTTGCGACAATCGCTAAACCGTGCACAATACTCAGACAGTAAAGGGAGAATGCATGACAGCCGACGTCTTCATGCATTCTCCCTTTCTTACGCTATGATTTTGTTATTTTTCGTTTTTCATCCGTTCCCAAACGGAAAAAATAATACACATTTTCTGCTGTTTCTTTCGTCATCGTCGGCACGGCTGCCAGCTCTTCCACCGTCGCCCGCTTCATGTCGTCCAGTGTCTTAAACGCAGTCCACAAGGCCTTGCGCCGTTTGGGGCCAATGCCTTCGATATGGTCCAAGATAGATACCAGGCTTCGTTTGCCGCGCAGTTTGCGGTGGTACGTAATGGCAAAGCGATGGGCTTCATCGCGGATGGCCTGCAAAAGCTGCAGTTCCGGCGTATGATGGCTCAAAATAATAGAATCACTGCGTCCTTCTACAAATACTTCTTCAATCCGTTTTGCCAAGCTGATGACAGGAGCCTCGCAGCCTGCATCCCGAATGATAGGCAGGGCTGCATGCAGCTGCCCTTTACCGCCGTCAATGACGATAAGGTCCGGCTCCGGCCAGTCCCGTTCCCCATAGCGGCGTCCCATAATTTCTGCCATCGATTTAAAATCATCGGGTTTGCCCTGGACAGTCTTTAATTTGAAGCGCCGGTATTCTTTTTTCGCCGGCCGCCCATGTTCAAAGACTACCATTGAAGCAACCGTTTCAATCCCCTGGGTATGCGAAATATCAAAACATTCCATCCGTTCCGGAAGTCTGGGCAAATCCAGGACGCGTGCCAGTGCTTCTACGGCGCCGCTCGTCTTATCCGTGTCATGCTGCCACTGCAGACGACGCTGTTCCAGCAGGACGCGGGCATTATCCTCAGCCATACCAAGCAGCTTTTTTTTGATGCCTCGCTGCGGGATACTGATATCTACCCGCTGCTTTTTGAGCAGACTCAGCCGATGTGCATGTTCTTCCAAGTCGTCTACGGAAGCTACGACGATTTCCTTGGGTATAAACATATTTTCTGTATAATACTGATCCAGCACGGCTGCCGTCAAGGCGCCGCTCGTTTCATCCATACTGTTTTCCAGCGTAAATGTTTCCCGCCCCAACAATCGTCCCTGCCGTATTGTATAAATCTGAACGCAGGTCTGGCCGGCATCGGCAGCAAATCCCAGGACATCCATGTCGCCGCCGCCAATCGTCTGAATATTCTGCTGTTCCTGTATGACCTTGACAGCCTCTATTTGGTCGCGGTACATTGCCGCTTTTTCAAATTCCAGCTGCGCCGCCGCTTCCTCCATCTGATCTTGCAGCTGCCGAACCATTTCGGTATTGCGTCCTTCCAGTATTTCTACAGCCTGCTGCACCAATTCATGATACGCCCCTTTAGTAATATAATGGACGCACGGCGCATCACAATGATGCAGATGATACTGCAGACACGGCCGATCTGTCTGCATCGTCCGGCAGGAACGAATGCGAAAGGCCCGCTGCATCAATTTGAGCACGCGGTGTACTGCCAGTCCATTGGCAAAGGGCCCAAAATACCGGGCACCGTCATGGCTGACACGGCGCGTCATAAAAATACGGGGATAGTCTTCCTGCAGTGTGACTTTGATATACGGATACGTTTTATCATCGCGAAGCATAATATTGTAGCGGGGATGATGCTTCTTGATCAGCGTATTTTCCAAGATGAGCGCTTCCATTTCGTTGGCTACGACAATCGTTTCCACATCTGCCGCATGGCTCATCATGGCAGCTACTTTCGGAGCCCGCCGGGCATCGTGGCGAATATAGCTCCGTACCCGGTTGCGCAGATTGACTGCTTTGCCGACATAAATAATCTGCCCCTGCGCGTTTTTCCAGAGGTATACCCCCGGCTGAGTCGTCAAATTGCGGACTTTTTCCAAGACCGTTTCACATAAAGCCATTGTCAATCCTGCCCCTTTGCCATGAGTGCTTTCGTCCGTTCCAAAACAGGTTTTAAAAATTGGCCTGTATAGGACTGCGGCACGTCGCAGACAGCTTCCGGCGTACCCGTCGCTACGACTGTACCGCCGCCGTCGCCGCCTTCCGGTCCCAAATCAATCAAATAATCGGCTGCCTTGATGACATCCAGATTATGTTCAATCACGACGACTGTATCGCCGCCGTCCACGAGCATCTGCAGTACATCCATCAGCTTGTGAATATCCGCCGTATGCAGGCCTGTCGTCGGTTCATCCAAAATATACAGCGTCCGGCCTGTACTGCGCTTGGATAATTCCGTTGCCAGTTTGACGCGCTGCGCTTCCCCGCCGGATAAGG
This sequence comes from bacterium, assembly GCA_963655305.1. Taxonomy (GTDB): domain Bacteria; phylum Bacillota; class Negativicutes; order Veillonellales; family Megasphaeraceae; genus Megasphaera. The sequence continues at coordinate 9,427 of CAVKEA010000011.1, read as the reverse complement.
TCGTTGCCGGCTGTCCGATGCGGATATAGCCCAAGCCCACTTCCTGCAGCGTCTTCAGCTTGTTGAGTATCCGCGGAATGTTGGCAAAAAATGCGCATGCGTCATCGACGGTCATATTCAAAACATCTGCAATGGTTTTGCCTTTATACTTCACTTCCAGCGTTTCCCTGTTATAGCGGGCGCCATGGCACACTTCACAAGGCACGTATACATCCGGCAAAAAGTTCATTTCAATGCGGATGATGCCGTCGCCGCGGCAGGCTTCACAGCGTCCGCCTTTCACGTTGAAACTGAATCGTCCGGCTTTATATCCGCGCACCTTGGCTTCAGCTGTCTGGCTGTACAGCTGGCGGATAAAATCAAACACACCCGTATAGGTTGCCGGATTGGAGCGAGGCGTCCTGCCTATAGGCGATTGGTCGATATTAATGATTTTATCAATATGTTCTGTCCCTTTGATTTTTTTGAATTTCCCCGGCCGATGCAGCGTACCGTATACGGCTTCTGCCAATCCCTTGTAAAGGATTTCATTGACCAAGGTAGATTTGCCTGAGCCGGACACGCCGGTAACTACGGTCAATGTCCCCAACGGAAAGGCGACGTGAATATTCTTTAAATTGTGTTCGGCAGCGCCGATTACTTCAATAAAAGAGCCGTTGCCCTTGCGGCGCACTGCTGGAATGGGAATATATTTCGTTCCCTTCAAATATTGTCCCGTAAGTGATTCCGGGCAGGCCATAATATCTGCGGCAGTTCCTTGTGCCACGACTCGGCCGCCGTGTTCTCCTGCTGCCGGACCAATATCCAGAATAAAATCGGCCGCACGCATCGTGTCTTCATCATGTTCGACAACAATCAGCGTATTGCCCAAATCCCGCAGCCGCTTCAATGCCTGCAGCAGTTTGTCATTGTCGCGCTGATGCAGACCAATAGACGGTTCATCCAAAATATACAATACGCCAACCAAACCGGAACCAATCTGCGTTGCCAGGCGAATTCGCTGGGCTTCGCCGCCCGAAAGCGTACCTGCCGTCCGTGACAACGTCAAATATTCCAAGCCTACAGTCTGCAAAAAGTTCAGGCGCGCTTTGATTTCTTTAAAAATTTGTTTGCCAATCAAGGCTTGTTTTTTCGTTAACTGCAAATGTTCAAAAAAAGGAATCAAGTCCCGAACCGTCATATCCGTCAGTTCCGCAATATTCAGCCCGCCGATTTTGATAGCCAGCGCTTCGTGGCGAAGCCGCGTGCCGTGGCAGGTCGTGCAGGGCTTGACGGTCATGAATTGTTCAAACTGGTCCCGCATCATATCGGAAGACGCTTCTTTATACCGACGCCGCACCATGGGGATAACCCCTTCAAACGTCGTCGCGTACTGCTTGGTTTCGCCGCGCAGATTTTCATATTCAAACACGCACGTATCTTCGGCGCCCCACATGACTTTTTGCTGTACATCATGCGGCAAATCAGCATAACAGTTTTCCAGAGAAAAGCCATGAAGGTGCAGCAAGCCGCCAAGCTGCCGCATAAACCAAGAGTCGGGATTGCTGCTGAGGGCTGCCACTGCGCCGTCTATAAATGCCTTATGATCATCCGGCAGCACCAGCTTGGGATCGACTTCCATCGTACTGCCTATGCCGGAGCAGTCCGGGCAGGCCCCAAAGGGACTGTTGAAGGAAAACAAATGCGGTTCGATTTCCGGCAGGCTGACATGACAGTCCGGGCAGGCAAAATGCTGACTGAAAGTCAATACCTGCTTTGTACTCATCTGAAAAATATGAACAATGCCGTCTGCCAGTTTGACAGCCGTTTCCAATGAATCTGTCAGGCGCGTCAGGATGCTTTCTTTAATCACCAAGCGGTCGATAATTACATCAATCGTATGCTTTTTATTTTTATCCAGCGGAATGTCGTCAGATAATAAATAGATGTCTCCATCAACGCGGACACGGACGTAGCCGTCTTTGACCAGACGGGACAGCAGTTTTTGGTGCGTTCCTTTGCGTCCATCGACGACAGGAGCCATAATCATGACCTTTTCGCCGTTTCCCAAGGCCATGACAGCATCTGCCATTTGTTCAATCGTCTGCTGGCGAATCGGTTTGCCGCATTTGGGGCAGCACGCTTCGCCGACTCTAGCATAGAGCAGCCGCAGATAATCGTAAATTTCCGTGACCGTACCGACAGTCGAGCGGGGATTCCGGCTCGTCGTCTTTTGGTCGATGGAAATAGCCGGCGACAGCCCTTCAATATAATCGACATCGGGCTTATCCATTTGTCCCAAAAACTGCCGTGCATAGGCAGACAACGATTCTACATAGCGGCGCTGCCCTTCCGCATAAATCGTATCAAAGGCCAGCGACGATTTCCCGGAACCGGACAATCCTGTAAACACGACCAGCTTGTCCCGCGGTATCTTCACATCTATATTTTTTAAATTATGCTGTCTTGCTCCTTTAATGACAATATATTTATCCTGCATACCCTATCTGACTGCTCCTTCTTTTCCAATCTTGCTAGGCCCGGCTTCTATTTGCTCTTCTTCCGTTTTGCATCGGGCCGTTTTATTTTCCGCACATAGCGGGCTGACGGCATATCGTTTCCCTGCATCTGTTTGGGCAGGGTGTCATCATAACTCATCGTACTTAGCTGCTGCCGCAGTTGTCCCAGCTTATCACGCAGAGCTGCTGCTTTTTCAAATTCCAAATTTTTAGCAGCTTCCTTCATTTGCTGCGTCAGCGTATGAATTACTTTATGCAGCGCTTCTTTTGTCATCTTTCCTTCGCTGCCGCCGTGATATGCCTTACTGTCTTCCGCTACTTTGGTCAATTCTATCAAATTGACTACGTCTTTTTTGACGGACTTAGGAATAATATGATGTTTCTTGTTGTATGCGTCCTGCACCTTACGGCGCCGCTGTGTTTCATCCATAGCCCGTGCCATGGAATCGGTAATTTTATCGGCATACATGATAACGGTCCCATCGACATTGCGGGCTGCGCGGCCCATTGTCTGAATGAGGGACGTATCCGAACGCAGAAACCCTTCTTTATCGGCATCCAAAATGGCCACCAGCGACACTTCCGGCATATCCAGTCCTTCACGAAGCAGGTTGATGCCGACCAGTACATCAAACACGCCGGCCCGCAAATCGCGGATAATTTCAGCTCGTTCAATCGTAGCAATATCCGAATGCAGATAGCGGACGAGGACGCCCATTTCTTTCAAGTAATCCGTCAAATCTTCTGCCATCTTTTTGGTCAGCGTCGTTACGAGAACTCGTTCTTTCTTTGCGACGCGTCTGCGGATTTCACTCAGCAAATCATCCATCTGCCCTGCTGTCGGCCGTACTTCTACTTTAGGATCTAAAAGCCCTGTCGGCCGGATAATCTGTTGGGCCAGATTGGTCTGTACCTCCATTTCATACGGCCCCGGCGTCGCGCTGACATAGATAATCTGATTGATTCGTTCGACAAATTCTTCAAACTTCAGCGGCCGGTTGTCCAGTGCTGAAGGCAGACGGAACCCGTATTCAATCAAATTTTCCTTACGCGAACGGTCGCCGGCATACATAGCCCGCAGCTGCGGCAGTGTCACGTGGGATTCATCAATCATAATCAAAAAGTCATCGGGAAAGTAATCCAGCAGCGTATAGGGAGCTTCTCCGGCTTTGCGTCCTGCCAAATGGCGCGAATAGTTTTCTATGCCGGAACAATAGCCCATTTCTTCCATCATTTCCATGTCATAGCGTGTCCGCTGTTCCAGCCGCTGCGCTTCCAGCAAATGGCCGCCGTCCTTCAGCTCTTTCAGCCGTGCGTCCAGTTCTGTTCGAATCGTGCCGAGAGCCCGTTCCATCTTATCTTTTGTCGTCACATAATGGCTTGCCGGATAAATGGCAACATGGCTGCGTTCTGCCAACACTTCGCCGGTCAGCGCGTCGATTTCTGTCAGGCGGTCAATTTCATCGCCAAACATTTCGATGCGGATGACGGCATTATCATAGGCCGCCGGCATGACTTCTATTGTATCGCCGTGCACTCGGAACGTGCCGCGTTCCAAGTTCATATCGTTGCGCGTGTATTGAATATCGACGAGTTTATGCAGAATTTCTTCCTGCGGTTTTTCCTGTCCCAGCCGCAGAGATACGACCAGTTCGCTGTAGTCTTCCGGGTCACCTAACCCATAAATGCAGGACACCGACGCGACAATAATGACATCGCGCCGTTCAAACAGGCTCATCGTCGCTGAGTGGCGCAGTTTGTCGATTTCATCATTAATCGACGCATCTTTTTCAATATACGTATCCGTCGAAGCAATATACGCTTCTGGCTGGTAATAATCATAGTAGCTGACAAAATACGCCACTTCATTATCGGGAAAAAACGCCTTAAATTCGCTGCAAAGCTGGGCCGCCAGCGTCTTGTTATGCGCAATGACAAGGGTCGGTTTCTGCACAGCTTCAATGACTTTGGCCATCGTAAACGTTTTCCCGGTCCCCGTCGCTCCCAGCAGTACCTGCGCCCACTGCCCGGACTTCACGCCGTCTGCCAGCGACCGAATGGCTTCCGGCTGGTCGCCCATCGGTTCATACGGCGCGACGACGCGGAACGGATGGGATGTATCGTAATCTTTACTTAAATGAGACTGTATATCCATGTTCGTACCTCGTTTTCAGCAAAGTAAAAAATAATAGTTATTGATTATATTAGTATACCATGATGACAAACATATGTACAGAGTCTTTACCGGATAGCAGACCGAAGGCTTGCTTTTTCCCTCAGAACCCAGTATGATACACATAGGTTTTGTGCGTATGCCCCAGCACATCGCAAGGATACGTATGCTGGACGCTAACTATTACCAATCCAAAGGAGACATCTATTGTGAAATATGTAATCGCATCTGATATTCACGGCTCGGCGTATTACTGCCGACAGCTTTTACTGCAGTTTGAAAAAGAAAACGCCTGCCGGCTCATCCTGCTGGGCGATATTCTCTACCACGGCCCCCGCAATGACCTGCCCAAAGAGTATAGCCCCAAGGACGTATTGGCACAGCTCAACGCGTACAAACAGCAAATCGCCTGCGTCCGCGGCAACTGTGACAGTGAAGTAGACCAAATGGTCCTGGACTTCCCCATCATGGCATCGTATGCCTTGTTTCCTGTCGGCAGCCATCTGCTCCTCGCCACACACGGCCATGTGTACAATACATCCCAGCTGCCGCCGCTGCAGCCAGGAGACATACTGCTGCACGGCCATACGCATGTCCCGGCATGGCAGCCTTTTGGCACACAGCAGTATTACCTCAATCCCGGTTCCATTTCGCTGCCAAAAGACGATTCGCCCCATAGTTATATGACATGGGAAGATACGACTTTCCAATGGAAAACGATGGACGGCACTGTATACCATACGTTACAACTCCACGACTAATCCGTACAGCCAAAAGAGCTGCCGCAGTGACGTGAAACGACATATTTCCGTTCTGCAGCAGCTCTTTTCTGCTATCCGTTATATACGTATTCATGATATTCTCTCCTAACACAGATTGTCCTTCACAATATAAAAAAATGGACTTATACGATAAGCTCATGTTATACCCCCCCCCCCTAAAGTTAAATCATTCTAACTTTAGGAGTATACTACGTTGGCCAATATCACATGATATCCGTATTACAACTCAGTATCTGCATGCTGCAGTAATTTTTCAAACTCTTGGGCCGGCATGGGTTTAGCAAAATAAAATCCTTGTATCATATCACAGCCGTTATCCCGCAAAAATTCGTATTGTTCTTTCGTTTCCACTCCTTCCGCTATGGTCTGCATATGCATGAGTTTGGCAATATCAATAATATAGGTCGTCATCTTTTTGCCTTCTTCACTCATATCATCGACAAAACTTTTATCTATCTTTAGTGCCGATGCTTTGAAGCGTTTGACCATACTGATAGCCGAATAGCCCATCCCAAAATCATCAATCAAGACGCTGAAGCCGAGGTTTCGCAAATCACTGACTAATTTTTCACTGATTTCTACGGCATTGAACAAGGTTCCTTCTGTAATTTCAATCGGAAGGTCTTCACAGTTCAAGTGGTACTTTTTCAGTATATCTACATATTTTTGGATAAATTCTTTGCCATAGAGACGATGCCGCGACACGTTGACAGAAATAGGCAGAGTCTGATAGCCCGCTTTTTTCCATTGATGCTGCTGCCGGCAGACATCTTCAAACATATAGTCATCGATATACATGATGACGCCTACGATTTCCGACAGAGGAATAAATTTCCCCGGCATAACTACGGAGCCATCCGGCTGTTCCCAACGGATAAGCGCTTCAGCTCCTATCAATTTTTTCGTTTTCGCATCATACTGCGGCTGATAATACGGACGAAATTCATGATTCTGCAGTGCCATGCTGATTTTATCAATCAGATGCTTGTTTTTTACAATATTGGCAGTCATGGCAGGATCGTAAAACCGATAATATATATTATACCGCTTTTTGATGCTCCGCCGTGTCAATACAGCATAGTTCTGCATGTTTTCTAAATTCGTTTCTCCCTTTTTAATGAGATAAATCCCCATGGAAGAGGTAATGCGGAACACATGTCTGTGCCGAATATGAATCTGCGCAATATCCATGGCAATCGCTTCACACAGTTTCTTTAATTCATCAACGGTTTCATACTGCACCATAATAGCAAACAAATCGCCGTATTTACGGGCAAAGATGCCCTTGTTGCGCAGGTGTTTTTTCAAAACGGCCGTGACTTCCCGCAGTACAATGTTACCAGCCCGATGCCCAAAGGCAATATTAATCAATTTAAAGTTGTCCAAATCAAAGGCAATCAATGCCTTGGGATTGGGGTTGTCGTATAGCCACTTTTGCGCTTCGAGACAAAACCGTTTATGCGAATATTGGCCTGTTAATTCATCTACATATAACGCTTTATGCCATTTTTTTCGCTGCCAGAGGGTTCTTGCCCACAAAACAATACTTGCTGCAAACAAAACCCCGCTTCCATACATCCAAAATTCCATTATGATTCACCGCCCGCTGCTAACTGATAAAAATAGGTCTTTTCATGGTCACCCAGACGCCAAATGCTGATGTCGGTAATACCAAAGACCTTTGCTGTTCCTATCCAACTGATAACTGTCTGTTCATCTGCATACCAAACAACAATGGTGTTGCCATCGGTATCTGTATAGGAAAAATGCAGCGCATCGCTCAAGCTGTCGCGTACAGGCTGCACGCGATATGTCTTTGCCAGCGCTTCTGCTTCTTGGGCAGAGATAAACTGCTTACTGCCGGTACTGCTCCACGAGCAGCCGCCTGTAGAAAGCGCAATTCCAGGCGTGCCCGGCAGGGATGTCATTTTTTGAATCGTTTTTCGTATAAACGCAAAATCCGCTTTGGGTCCTGCGTCATTGTGAATACCGTGCAGGTTATACATCATGACGACATATTGAGGCCCTGCCGGAAACTCATACTTGCCATAGGCAATATTGGGTTCCAGCAAGACGCGCAGCGCCATATGCTTTTGCTGCGCCTTTTCCTGCAATACTTGGATAAACTGCAAATACAGCGGCACGGCTTCAGGGTCGCGAAACACCCGTTCATAGTCCAGGTCTATGCCGTTGCAGCCGGCTTTCTGTGCCAGACGAATCATTTCGTCAGCGTGCTTCTTCTGCAGTTCCTTCGTAGCCAGGATTTTTTTCAGTATGTCCGTATTTTTGAGGCTCGTTTCATTCAGCTGCTGCACATCATTGACGACACATAAATACTGCCGCGTACTGTTTTTTTCTTTCTGCACCATCCCTTCCGGTAAAAACAACTTGCCATCTTTATCAAAATATGCTGCAAAATACGAAATTCCCGCATATACCGGTCTATCCGCATTTGCATTGCTAAACTCCGTCAAGCCGTTTTCACGGTCCCAATATACGACCCAGGCATCTAATGACGGTTTAGCCTGCATGAATTTTCCGGGAGCAGCACATTCTACGGGAAATGTACTGACTGCTGCGAGAAATAACACGGTTGCCACACTTTTTTTCCACATCATGCTCTACTCCTTTCCTCTTCATTTATAAATGTTGTACAAACCAATCTACTACTTTTTCCAGATATTTTTTAGCTGTATATTTTACTTTTTCCCAGCCTTCGTATTTCGTCGTAAAGATAACGGTATCTGTATGATTATTTTTTACCGTAAAATCACGAAATACAGCGTCATATACATCATCATCCAAATTACGCTGCTGCCACCCCAGGTCATTCCATGCAGCTCCCAGGGCAATCATGCCGCCTTCGTGCGGAGATACCAGCACATTGGCAATCTGTTCGCCGTTGAACTCCAAGGCCAGGTTTTGTCCATTGAGGTCTATACGGATTGCATAATTTCCCTGGTCTTTAACCTGAATAGCCGGTACAAATTCTTCTGCCCCTTCAGCGATCGTTTTCGGATTTTCCTTTGTCTTTTCCTTCAGCCGATTTGTATATACCTTGGCCAGCCCTTTTGAAGGCGCATACCGTGAGAACGCTTCCAGTTCCGTCACTTCCGCATCGTGTTCATCTTCATCTACCGAAATGGGCTTCTTGCCTTCCAATTCAGGAATCGACTTTTTGAACAACTCTTCTTCCGTGCCGTCTTTGCTTTCCGTAATGTAGATGTCATTTCCCTTCGTCTTGACAGCAATATAATTTTTCAACTCGTTATCAGCCCGCAGGTAAATGGTCTGCGTGCCGGCCCGATTGCCCAGCAGCTGGGTCGTAACCGTCACATCCGGATACATGGCACTGTTTTTCAATACGATACGGCCTGTATCGTTCGGCAGGCTGGTCAAATAAATCGTCTGATCTTTAAATTCTGCCGCACCCTGTTCCAGTTTCCACTTGCTGAATTGATTTTGCTCTCCTGTATTAAAAATCATTTCTTTATGCGTATCATACTGAATCCGCATCAGCAAATGATTGACAGGCCACCAGGCCTGCGGCTGCATGCGCGTCAAATCATAAATGCTGCTGTCCGGCACATTCAGGCAGTATCCTTCTCTGTTAAAATTCATAGCAAACAGCTTGCGCAGCCAATAGGCATTGACAGCGCTGACCTGCGGATTGTTGCCGAACTCACCCGTATTGGCATGCATGAGAACGCTGACTTTCGGCACATATCCCAATTTTTCCGTATACACATCGGTCAATTTTTCATAATCATAAGAGATACGCTTTTTCATGCGGTCGTAGCTTTCTTTCGGCACGCCGTTTTTATCGCGAATGTAATCCATCAAATAATGATTATAGCGGCGTCCCAAGTAAGGTGCAATTCTATTATACATCAATGGGTCCATTTCACCAAGATAATTTCCATATCTATCGTACACATTGATAAAAAATAAACGATATCCGTTGGTTCCCATGT
>CAVKEA010000010.1:0-51108 GCA_963655305.1 bacterium | reverse complement strand
ATCCGGTCTTCGACCGGTCGGCACGCTCGTAACGGGCGGTGTTGGCAGTCATGCAAAATAGATTTCGCTTGGTTACCGGGAAAACACATTGGACAAAAAACGTTAGCAAACATAAGCTCATCTATGCTAATGCAATAGGTAGTATTGCTTCATCATGCACAATAAAAAAAAGAAAGAGGCAGAAATATCGTTAACACATATGAGTAATAGATTGAATGATAATTGGTTTTTCAGCACATCCTTATCTGTAATTGCTCGCATTTGCTCTCAAGCCACCCCGTTGCGGGAATGACTGGTTGTGCGGCTTCGCCGCATAATGAGAATGGGTGGCATTGCGTTAAAAATGGGCGTTTTGTTTGAGCGCAGCGAGTTTCGCCCATTTAGCAATGACGGACATTCTCAAAGGAATGGGAGTTTCGGGCGGCCGCCTTTTTCTTCGTCTATTCTTTTTCGGCGGCTCGAAAAAGAATGGACATAGGAGGATCAGAGGGATACTTCCCTGTATTCTGACTGCACAGAAAGAAAAAGTATATATGCCAATGTAAACGGCAAGTTTACAAAGCCATACAAAGGAGCTGAGAACCCCTTCCCGACAAAAAAAATATAGAACATTTCCGATGCAACCCTTACCAACAGCAAAACAGCTCCACACACATACGCATGCAGAGCTGTTCTTACGCTATTCTTATTTATCTTCTACTTTTATTTCCTGTTGTGCAGCTTTTCGCTTTTTAAAAAACGGCAGTGCTACTTCCGGGAAAATGGCATAACCCAATACGTCTTCCGGGCTGGCATTTGGAAATCCTTCATCAGCCAGGGCCTGTTTGGCTTTTCCCAATTCCGGCGTCAGGTCATCTGCCGGACGGTGATTGATGACCGGTTCATCACCAATACACATTTTGCGGAATTTTTCGTCAATTTTGCCGGGTACACGGCCATATTTGCCGCGGACGATGTCCCGTACTTCATTGGTGACAATTTTATAGCGGCCGTACAATACATTCAGTGCCGCAGCCGACCCTGTAATTTGGCTTGTCGGCGTAACCAGCGGCGGATATCCTAAATCGCGGCGAACATTCGGCATTTCAGCCAATACTTCGTCAAACCGGTCTTCGGCGCCCTGTCCTTTCAGCTGATTATACAGGTTGGTCAGCATGCCGCCGGGAATCTGATATTTGCGGACTGCCGGATTAATCTGGCTCGGCATGGTGAGGTTAAATTCATCGGCCAATTCTTTCCGCACTTTTTTGAAATGTTCCGTTAACGGCCAAAGGCGTTCTACGTCAATATCCGTATCATAAATACTGTTTTGCAGCGACATGACCATTGTTTCCGTTGCCGGCTGGCTTGTGACTTCGCCAAAGGGGGACAACGCCGTATCAATAATATCGACGCCGGCTTCAATTGCTTTCATATAGGTCATTTCCCCAAAACCGCAAGTACAGTGCGTATGCAGTTCAATAGGAATGGATAGGTGCTTTTTCAGCATTCGCACCAGATTATACGCATCATACGGTGCCAGCAGCCCGGACATATCTTTGATGCACAAGGAGTCTACGCCCATGCTTTGCAGTTCCATGGCAACTTTGGTAAACGATTCCATGGTGTGAATCGGACTGATGGTATATACAATGGCCCCTTGTATATGGACAGATTTCGTATCTTTCGCGGCTTTAATGGCCGATTCCATATTTCTGGGATCATTGAGCGCATCAAATACGCGAATAATATCTATACCGTTGTCTACGGCACGATTGACAAATTCGTAGACGACATCGTCTGCATAGTGCCGATATCCCAAAATATTCTGCCCTCGAAACAGCATTTGCAGCGGTGTTTTTTTCACATGTTTTTTTATCGTCCGCAACCGTTCCCACGGGTCTTCATCCAAAAAGCGCATGCATGTATCAAAGGTCGCGCCGCCCCAGCACTCCAATGCATTATAGCCAATTTCATCCATGGCTTCCAATACGGGAAGCATTTGATTTAGACGCATTCTCGTTGCCGCTATGGATTGGTGTCCGTCACGCAGGACGGTTTCCGTAATTTTTACTCTTGCCATACGTAATTTATTCCTCCACTTATATTGCTATCTATATCGTATTTTTTTATATTGCTTGAAGATATGCTAACCATTAGGATATAGTTATAATTACATTTCATTATATCATATTTTGACAAGAAAGGCAGATACTTTTATCGCTTTGCTTGTTCTTCTTATGCATACACGGCTTCATAGTGAGAAAATTGCAGAATACATGATGCCTTCTCAGAAATTCAGACATGCATATAGTGTAATTCAAGCCATTCTATGCTACACTGATATTATAAATAGTTTTAGGTGTATCTTTTTATTCCATACCTGACGAAAGGGGTTCTTGTTATGACATCATGCACACATATTACGGCTGTCTACTTCAGTCCTACCCATACTACCAAAACAATCTGTGAAACGATTGCCAAAGAATTATCGCTGACCTTGGGCATTCCCTGGAAAAGCCGCAGTTTTACCCTTCCTAACGAACGAACGGAGCCGCTGCAGTTTGACCAGACAGAGCTCGTCATTTTTGGCGTACCCGTATATGCCGGCCGAGTTCCCAATTTTCTGGGAAAATACATCAGCCAAACAACAGGAAACAGCGCTATGGCCATTCCGGTTGTCGTCTATGGAAACCGCGCGTATGACGATGCACTGATTGAACTGCGCGATATGTTGGAAACAAGCCGGCTTCACACCGTCGCTGCCGCTGCGTTTATTGGCGAACATTCTTTTTCACGCATTTTGGCCAAAGGCCGGCCTGACAGTCAAGATTTGAACAAAGCGCGCCGCTTCGCCCATGCCGTTGCCAGTGCTATCGAAAATAATCGGTATCACACGCCGATTGCCGTCAAAGGTAATGTACCGTATCGTCCCTACATGGTGCCTCAAAAGAAAGACGGCGGCCATAAAACGATTACTAAAGTATTTCCAAAAATCAATGATGCCTGCACGAATTGCGGCATTTGCGTTCAAGTCTGTCCGATGGGCGCCATTGCGCCGGACTGCCACAGTTATACTCATTTCTGCATCAAATGTTGTGCCTGTGTAAAAGCATGTCCTGTCCATGCCCGTTATTATGACGATGAAACCTATTTATTCCACAAAAAACAATTAGAAGAAACCTTTGCCCGCCGAGCTGAACCGGAAACGTTCATTTAACTTTTTCTTTTTTTTATGCAGGGAGGGTTCCCTGTACCCTCGTATATTCATTCTTTTTCGTATTGCCGAAAAAGAATGAACATAAGAAGACGCAGGGAATCTTCCCAATTTAAGGATATACAGAAAGAAAAACACATAGAATAAAACAAACAGTAAAAAAACGGCAGCATCGCATCTCATAGGAATGCAACGCTGCCGTTTTTATTTCTATTTTTTATCTATTATTTCGTTTCATGAAGAGCAACCATTACTGTTGGATCTATCGAAAAGGTGTGTTCTTGAGATGGAAAATCTCGTTTTTGTACATCTTGGATATATGCTTGAACAGCCCCTACGATATCTGCATGCAAATCTGCATATGCTTTGGCAAATTTAGGTCTAAAGCCGCCGCTCATGCCTAACAAGTCCGTACAAACCAATACTTGCCCGTCGCATTGATTGCCGGCGCCAATGCCAATCGTGGCCGCCGTATGAAGTTCTTTCGTGATTTCTGCGGAAAGGTCTGCCGGCACACATTCCAGTACGACAGCAAATGCACCTGCTTCTTCCAGTGCCTTGGCATCTTGAATCATTTGGCGGGCTTTTTCTAAATTTTTCCCCTGTACTTTAAAACCGCCAAATTGATGTACAGACTGCGGCGTCAATCCCAAATGTCCTACTACGGGGATGCCTGCTTCAGTCATTTTATACACGGCTTCGCAAACGCGCGCTCCGCCTTCCAATTTGACAGCATCACAGCCCCCTTCTTTCATCAGGCGTCCTGCATTATGAAGTGCTTGTTCTGTGCTTTCCTGATAGCTCATAAACGGCATGTCGCCTACGACCAATGCCCGTTTCACACCGCGGGTTACACATGCCGTATGATGAATCATATCTTCCATCGTAACCGGCAGAGTCGAGGAATATCCCATGACGACATTTCCCAGCGAATCGCCAACCAGAATCATGTCAATCCCTGCTTCATCCACATTTTGCGCCATGACATAATCATAGGCAGTAATCATGGAAATAGGCATGTTTTGTTGTTTCATGTCCTTAATCGTCAAGTTTGTTACTTTTTTGTTCATTGGTTTCTCCTTCTGCCATCGCAAGGATTTGCATCAGTTTTTGATGCTGCTTCTTCGTAATCGTCTGGTTAGCCAGCGCAATATCAGCCGCAATAATGCCAAATGCTTTATAGGCATCGCAAAACGGCTGCGGCATACAGGATATATGCTTTTGCACAGTACCTATATCACCGCGGGAAATAGGGCCTGTCAGCGCCTTTCTGACCAGTGCTTGGGATTGTATATTCGCCGCCGTTCCCACAAACAGCGGCCGCAGTGCGTTCCCTGCATCTTCCGGCGTATCTGTCCAACGGCTCATTAACATCTGTGCCGCTGCAACAGCAGTAACGACATAATTAGAACAAAAACAAGCTGCTCCATGATAGAGAATGCGTTCTGCAGCCGGTACATGAAAAGACTTGCTGTGAAGCATGGCCGCTATTTCTTTAGCACGAGCCATAGCCGTTTCATCGCCATCGACAGCCATATAAATCCCCGTCAGCGCCGCTGCAGAAGGCACAGGAAAACTTTGCAGGGGATGTATGCTGCCTGTATGAACTCCTTTGTCTGCCAACGCCTGCAGTACCGATACATCGGCCGCTCCGCTGCCATGCAAAACCGTATGCCGCGCCAATGACTGCCTGCTGCAGTCCGCCAGCTGCGCTGCCAGCGATTGACTGACCTGCTGCAGCAAATCATCACGGACAAGCAGTAATACAACATCACAATCCAACACAAGGTCTGCACCCTGTACATAGGGCTTTACGCCATAAAAATCTGCCTGCTCTCTTGTTCTTTTTGCCGTAGACCCGGTAATCCCCACAACATGCTGCGGTAGTGCCAATACAAAAGAAGCGCCGACTCTGCCGGCGCCAATAATACCTATACGCATACACTAACTCCTAAAAAAAGCGCACTCCACGGGGGAATGCGCAACATGTACGTTTACAAGAATTCGTCCCGGTCTTTCGATCCAAGCGATATGCTATAAAATTAAATTAGATAACGCACGACAATGTACCAGGTATAGATCTTGTTACAGATTCCATCCATACTGCCTTACGTTAGTATTAGCATACCATATGCCGGTATATATAACAAATTCCTAAACAGCATATATTCTTTTAAACATATAGCATATACAAATAATATATCTATACATATACTATACCCACAATCGAATCAGTCAGGACGAATTTCTAGGCAAAAATCACGGCCACTCACAGCATCGTATGTACAGTTATTTGGGTTAAGCTGATATAATACGTCGTATTGCCTCAGCACACAAGCATCTGTCATTGCGCACATTTGCTCCCAAGACGCTCCGTTACAGGAATACAAGGCTTGCAGGCATTCTAATGCATAAAAAAACTCTCCATACGATTTCCAGTCTATCGCATGAAGAGCTTTTCTATCTATTAATACCAACGAGTCATTGGCAAATCATTTTTAGTGCCTTTTGTCATCAATACTTGATGAATATCAATATTACCGATAAAGAATGATACGGCACACCCTACAAGGTAAAGTTCCCACATGCGGACAAATTCTTCACCTTTCATGGCCAATACCTTGTCACGTACCTGTTCAAAATTATGATACCAGCACATGAGCGTCTTGTAATAATGACGGCGCAGGCTTTCTACATCAATGACCTGAAAATCGTCATCATATGCCAAGCTGATGATTTCACGCAAAGACGGCAGTGTGCCGCCCGGGAAAATATATTTACGCATCCACGGATTTTCTACTTTTTCATCATGGCCGCTGATGTAATGAAGCAGGAACATACCGCCTTTTTTTAACAGCCGGCTGGCATCTTCCATATACAGCGGATAATTGGAACGTCCTACATGTTCCAGCATACCGACACTGACAATACGGTCGAATTGAATATCCTTATCCAATAAATCCCGATAATCAATCAAATCAATATGGACTTTATCCTGCAGTCCTAATTTTTCAATTCGTTCTTGACCTTTTTTCCACTGTTCTTTACTCAGCGTGCAGCCATATCCGATAATACCGTATTTCTGGGCTGCTTCAATGAGCAAATATCCCCAGCCGCAGCCAATATCCAGCAAAGTCATGCCTTTTTCCAAATGGAGTTTTTCCAAAATATAGTCGACTTTGTTGTGCTGTGCTTCTTCTAATGTATTTTTATCGTCTTTAAAATACGCACAAGAGTAACTCATCGTCGGGTCGAGCCACATGGCATAAAAATCATTGCCCAGGTCATAATGCGATGAAACTTGTTCTTTCTGTGCTTTTTTAGATTCTGAAGGGAACAACAACCGCTTCAATGCCGAGCGATCCATCGAAAACTGGCTTTGCTGTGATAAGAAGCATTCCAATGCCGTAAACAAATCGCCTTCAATCGTAATATCTTTACGCATGTACGCTTCTCCCAATGCCAGGGACGTAGACCGCATCAATTCGGCCTTAGGAACATTTTTATGAATCGTAATGTTAAACAACGGCGTTCCTTCGCCAATCGTATAGGTTTTGTCATGCAGTGCAACAGTAAAACAATATTTATCAAAATGACTTAAGTAGTGTACCAAAAAGGTATCTAAAATATGCATGCCTTTTAACTCTCCTTTCGTAGTATCTCTAGTTTACTCTTATTATCAAAAACTGCAAGAGAAAATTCATCATTTTGGGTACCTTTTAGCAAGAAATTTGGAATAGATATCTATTTCGATTCGGTTTGTTCTGCTTCTTCTTCCAGCCGCTGCCATTCTGCTTTAGCCGTAGGTGCCCAATGTTTGGCATATTCAACACATTTGCCGCAAAGATGTTCTACCGATTCCGGCAACTGCATGTCTGTTGAATGGGCACCGCTCTTATGAACCATTTCTACCAAATACTGCGGGTTTTCCAACATCGGGCAAGGCTGGAGCTGATTTTTATTAAATGGCTGCTGACGGCCATATTCTTTAAAGAGAGGCTGCTGCAGGCATTCCAACAGGCTCTTTTCTTTGATATTGGCACTGGAATAATGGATAAATACACAAGGTTCCACATCGCCGTTTGGATTGATATGGCAGTAATTACGGCCGCCGGCTACACAGCCGCCGACAAACTGTCCGTCATTTTGGAAATCCATTGCAAAAATAGGTTTGCCGCCTTCTTCAGAACGGATTTCGCGCACACGATGAATCATGTATTCACGCTGTTCTTTGGTCGGCAGTAAATCTACAGACGCATCGTTGCCTACAGGCATATAATGGAAATACCAGGTATACCAAGCTCCTTTACTGATAATCATATCAAGGAATTCATCGGACGTAACCGTGTCAATATTTTTGCTCGTATAGCAAATAGACGTACCAAAAACCAGTCCGTGTTCACGCAGCAAATCCATTGCTTTCATGACTTTTTGGAAATCTCCTTTGCCGCGGCGGCTGTCATTGACTTCTTCAAATCCTTCCAAACTGATAGAAAGGCTCAAATTTCCTACGCGCTGCATATCTTTACAGAACTGTTCATCTACTAAGGTGCCATTGGTAAAGGCATGAAATTCACAGTCGTGATGTTCTTTGCAAAGACGAAGAATATCCGCTTTGCGTACCAGTGGTTCGCCGCCTGTCAATAAATAAAAATGAACGCCCAAAGCTTTGCCTTCTGTAACAATCTTATTCATTACGTCATAGCTCAAATTCATCGTATGGCCGTATTCAGCAGCCCAGCAGCCAATGCAGTGAAGGTTGCAGGCACTGGTCGGGTCAAACAAAATAGCCCATGGGATATTGCATCCGTACTTCTTTTTTGCTGCATCACGAGTTTGCAGGCCAAAGAACCCTGCTTCAAATCCCAAATCCATGACAGCCCGCTTTACGACATTGCGGTCCAATTCATTTAACGCTCTGTTTAAAAAATGAAGCCATTTGCCATCGGATGTAATCAAGCGGCGGGCATCATCAAAGGACTGTTTTTCAAACAAACTGCCAAAATATTTTTCCATGACGTCGGTCAGCCGCAGCAATGTCTTTTGGCGTTCTGCCAAGTCTTTTTCATCTAAAATATGGTCAACTAACATTTCCACAGTTTTCATTTCTGCTTCATGCAATACATTTATCATACTATCTACACTCCTTTATTAGCAAGTATATATATGATAACGCTTTCTCTCTGTCAGATAAAAGAACGTTTTCTTTAACAGTCCATTTTCTTTCATCAAATGCCATATACCAGCATAAAAAGACAATACCGTCATATATTTTGATTTATATGATACATTTTACATCTTGATATATTCTTTTAGCGTTTCTATATATGCTCGTCCCACAGGGATTTCCATTTCTTCGTCCCCTTTGAGGACCAGCAAATATCCCCGCTTAAACCACATTTTTATCTGTTTGATTTCTTCTACATTGACAATATAATTCCGATGGCAGCGGAAAAATTTATCATGGGGCAGCTGCTGCGCAATATCCCGCAGGCTCATGCGGACTTCATGACGGTCGCCGTTTTTCATAGAAATATACGCATAGTGGCTTTTACTATAAATAAAACGGATATTAAGGCAGTCTATGACTTCCATCGTATCCCCTTTATCGACAGCCAGCCGTCTCATAGACGTTTCTGTTTCACCGGATGAAACGGTTCCCATCATGACTTCTGCCCGCAGCATCCAATAGCAGCGTTTGAGCACACGCCGCACTTTGTTCTCATCTACGGGCTTTAAAATATAATCCACCGCATCTACATCAAACGCTTCAGCAGCAAACTGGTCATAGGCTGTTAAGAAAACGATGACCGGTTTATAACCCTCTGTCTGAGTTAACGTTCTGGCAATTTCCAAGCCATTGATATACGGTAATTCAATATCCAAAAAAATGATATCCGGTCTATGAGTCATGATTTGGGCCAATGCCGTTTCCCCATTTGTGCATACAGCCTGTATATCCAGCTGTTCATCCAATTTTTCCAGCATACGCTGCAGTTCTAATCCAACGGCTATTTCATCTTCCACAATGATGATTGTGTATTTCATGGCTCACTCTCCTGTTTATACTACTTTTATACTTTCTTTGTCTATATAAATATTATACACCTTTTGTCCAACTACAACAGCTACTGTCCCGACAGGCAGGGAATTATCTTCCTGCCATGTTACTGCAAAGGGATAACGGAGACGCGCTCGCTTTACCGTTACGTTATGATAGCCTCTGACACGCGATGTATCTTTTCTATGGTAAAAAATCTGTACAGATGCGGCTTGAATCGTATCCAATACAGCAAAAATCTGGGTTTGATACCGCTTCGTATCAATCAGTTCGCCCATAGCCGGTGTATAGGCGCCTCCCAACACTTGTGATGCATCATCCAATTCACGGGTTGCCTGCAGTCCTGTCCGTATTACGTGAATGCCTGCTTTGACAAAAGCCTGCTTCATGTAGGCGCCCCGCTGTACTCCTTCATGAACAGAAAGCGGGGTATACGTACCTTGCCGATACATCTGGGCCAGTTCTGTTTTGTCAATAACGGCAACGGGATAAATTCTTGCTATATCCGGTTTCAGCCGGCAAATCGCAGCCGTCGTTTTGCGTAAGCTATGGATGTCTTCTCCGGGCAGTCCCGGCATGAGCTGGTGGCCGACGATAAACTTCCTAGCGCGCAGCAAGGCCGTTGCCTGGACGACGTCGGCTGCCGTATGTCCGCGTTTGGCAGTTTGCAGCACTGTGTCATCCATCGACTGCACGCCTAATTCTACAATGGTCATGCCATACGCAGTCAGCCGGTCCAAAATGGAAGGCGTAATACAATCCGGGCGGGTTGAACAGCGAATCGCTGCGATGCTGCCGTTTTTCAAAGCCTCATAGGCCGGCTGCAGCAATTCTTCCTGTAAAGATGCCGCAACAGCCGTAAAACTGCCGCCGTAAAAGGCAACTTCCCAATGACGCGGCCCGTTTGCTGACGAAATATATGTATCGATTTCTCTGGCAACCATGTCGCCGGTAGGAACCCCTTGATGTCCTGTTATTTTCCACTGGTTACAAAAAATGCATCGGTATGGACATCCTATATGAGGAATAAAAATAGGAATAATTGAAGTTTTCATCACGTCACCTATATAAAAAAGAAGATGTGGCTCGGCCACATCTTCTTTATAATGCATGTAATCGTATTAATGCTTCATGAGCAGCATGTTGTTCTGCATCTTTCTTGGATTTGCCTGCGCCTTCCCCAAGGACTTTGCCATTGACGATGACTTCCATATAAAATGTCTTATTATGGTCAGGTCCTTCTTCACGGCATAACACATATTCAATCTTTTGCTCACCATCGCGCTGCACAAATTCTTGAAACAGTGTTTTATAATCTTTGCCGTACTCACCGGTCGCAACTAAAGATAAATACTCTTTGAGCTGATGAAGAATAAATTTACGTGCTTCTTCATAGGAGGAATCAATATAGATAGCTCCTACAACAGCTTCAAAAGCATCTGCTAAAATGCTGGCTCGTGTCCGTCCGCCTGAAGCTAATTCTCCCTTCCCTAAGAGAATGTAGTCTCCCATGTGGAATTTGGCACATACAGACGCCAATGGCGTCTCGCTGACTACACTGGCCCGTGCTTTTGATAATTCACCTTCGGGCATATGAGGATACTGTAAGAAAAGATATTCCCCTACGACCAAATCCAGAATAGCATCTCCCAAAAATTCAAGGCGTTCATTATAATAGCCATGCTTTGCTTTATTTTCATTTGCATACGATGAGTGTGTCAACGCCTGATCCAAAATCAGCAAATTATGAAACGATGAAAGTCCTAATACGTCAATGAATTTTTCTAACTGTTTTTTTCTATCCGTCTTCATTCACACAGTCTTCTCTAATATGGTATTGATTATTCAGTGTATTTTTTGAAAAGCAAGGTTGCGTTGTGTCCGCCAAAACCAAAGGAGTTGGAAATAGCTACATTGACATTCGCATCGACTGCTTTTCCCGGTACATAGTTTAATCCTAATTCTTTCAATTCATCTTCCGGTTCTTCCAAGTTAATCGTCGGATGAACTTTGCCTGTTTCAATCGTCATAGCACAAGCAATCGCTTCTACGGCACCGGCTGCGCCAAGAAGATGACCTGTCATAGATTTAGTCGAGCTAATAAGAACATCTTTTGCATGACCGCCGAACACACGTGCTACGGCTTTCGATTCATTCAAGTCATTTAAATGGGTAGATGTGCCGTGCGCATTGACATAATCTACATCATCCGGTGTAAGGCCGGCATCTGCAATAGCCAGCTGCATGCATTTTGCCTGCTGAATACCTTCCGGAGCCGGAGCAGTAATGTGATATGCATCCGCATTGCTGCCGTAACCGCCGATTTCACAGTAAATGTGGGCACCGCGTTTTTTAGCATGTTCCAATTCTTCCAAAACGACAATACCGGCACCTTCGCCCATGACGAAACCATTGCGGTCTTTATCAAACGGACGGGATGCATGAGCCGGGTCGTCATTATTGGTGCTCAAGGCTTTCATAGCGGCAAAGCCTGCAACAGCACCAGGAGATACAGCTGCTTCTGTACCGCCGGCAACAGCTGCGTCCAATTCGCCGCGCTGAATCATGCGGTAGGCATCACCGATAGAGTTTGTACCGGTTGCACACGCTGTGACAACACTGGCACAATGCCCTTTCAAGCCAAAGAAAATAGAAACTTGGCCGGAAGCCATATTGGCAATCATTTTAGGCACGACAAACGGATTGACACGGGACGGTCCTTTAGAGAACAATCCTTTATATAAATTGTGAAGTGTTTCCATGCCGCCAATGCCTGTCCCTACAATCGTACCAATTCGATCGCGGTCTTCATCATCTAAATTCATTTTAGAATCATCCAATGCTAATTTTGCTGCTGCTACAGCATACTGTGTGGACGGATCCATGTGGCGAGCTTCTTTTCTGTCAATGCCATAATCAGCTGGGTTAAAATCCTTAACTTCGCCGGCAATACGCGCTGCATATTCAGTCGCATCAAAGTGGGTGATAGGGCCGATTCCGTTCTTACCGCTGATCAAGGCATTCCAAAAATCCTCTTTACCGATGCCTACAGGAGAAATGACACCTACGCCTGTAATCACTACACGTTTTTCCAAAGTTTTCACCTCATTATCAAAAATCATCCGCAAATGAATTAATCAGGGATTTCATCCATTTCACGTTTAAGATATGCAAATATGTCTTTTACCGGCAGAATATCATGAATTTCCTGCATTCTCCTGCCGGAGAACACTAAGCCTGTTTCTACATCGCCTTGCTGTGCCCGTGTTAATGCCCGAATGATGCAGTATTTATGGCTGCATTTTTTCAGACAGTGGTCACAATGTTCCGGCGCCGGTGCTTTTCCCAGTAAAATACGTTCTGAAAAAGGCGTGCGGATTGCCTGGCCGGGTAGGCCAACCGGGCTGTGAACCAAAATAAAATCTTCCGGATTGTTGGCTCTCAAATATACTTTTTTGAGCTCATCGGCACCGTTCGATTCAACACTGGCGGCAAAACGGCTGCCCATTTGTACTCCGTCGGCACCGAGTCGGAACATTTCCGCAATATCTTCCCCATGCAGTATTCCTCCGGCACCAATGACGGGAATAGTAACAGCTTTTCGTACTTCCGGCACAATCAGCCGGCTCGAACGATTGGTTCCCAGATGCCCGCCTGCTTCTGCCCCTTCTACTACGACGGCAGCAGCACCCAGGGTTTGGGATATTTTAGCTAGTTTGGCAGAAGATACAATCGGCACAATAGGCGTACCGCTTTCTTTTCCCCAGGCAAACATGTCACGGGAAAAGCCTGCTCCTGCTACGACTAGATCGATTCCTTCTTCAATTGCAGTAGTCACAATCCCTTTAAATTCACGGGCTGCAACCATTACATTTATACCTATTATTCCAGTTGGCGCCAATTTTCTGGCCAAGCGGATTTCATATCTTAATTCTTCAAAGGGCATGCCAGAGGCCGCAATAAGGCCAATACCGCCTTCATTGGCTACTGCTGCGGCCAACCGGGCTGTGGACAATCTGATGGCCATGCCGCCCTGGACGATTGGCACCTTTGCTACGAGCTTACCTATTTTCAATTCTGGCAGCTTCACTCTGTTTTCCTCCATTCAAGACACCTTCAGGGGATGCCGCACGGCCTCCCCTTCCGGCTCTTATTGCATACTTACGCTTTTTTTTCCTTTTCGATGTAATCAACTGTATCTTTAACAGTTTTGATTTTTTCAGCAACATCGTCAGGGATTTCGATATTGAATTCTTCTTCGAAAGCCATGATCAGTTCAACAATGTCCAAGGAATCAGCGCCTAAATCATCAATATAAGCGGCATCCATTTTGACTTCTTTTTCGTCAACACCCAACTGTTCAACAACAATGCTCTTTACTTTTTCAAACGTAGCGTTATCGCTCATGTTCCATTCACCCCCTTTCAATGGAGTATCCATCTATTTACATTACCATACCGCCGTCTACATTGAGAACCTGACCGGTAATATAGCTGGCACAATCAGAAACAAGGAAAAGTACGGCTTTTGCGACTTCTTCCGGCTGTGCGACACGGCCCAGCGGAATCGTTTTTATCATTTCTTCTTTTACTGCGTCGCTGAGAACGGCAGTCATATCCGTATCGATACATCCCGGTGCTACTGCATTGGCACGAATGCCGCGGGATGCTAATTCTTTCGCTACCGATTTGGTAAATCCAATAATACCTGACTTGGCAGCTGCATAATTGGCCTGTCCGGCATTACCCGTAAGACCGACAACAGACGTCAAATTGACAATCGCACCGCTGCGCTGCTTCATCATAATTTTGGTAACGGCCTTGGTGCAGAAAAATGTCCCTGTCAGGTTCGTATCCAAAACAGCCTGCCAATCAGCCGTTTTCATGCGCATCAGCAGCCCATCGCGGGTAATCCCTGCATTGTTGACCAAAATATCTACGCTGCCAAACTGTTCTTTCACTTGTTTTACCATGGCATTTACGGCATCTTCATTGGCTACATCACACTGGATGGAAATAGCCTGACCGCCTTTTTCCGTAATAGCCTGCAGCGTTTCTTCTGCTGCCGCTGTATTGCCTGCATAAATGACAGCTACCTTCGCGCCTTCTTCTGCAAGGCAAAGGGCAATCGCACGGCCAATGCCGCGGGAACCGCCGGTAACAATCGCTGTTTTACCCGTTAAATGCATTTTATCGAACCCCCTGGAAAAATTCAAGTGTTTTCTGTAAGGATGGAATATCTTCTACATTTTCGCTGTGAATAGCACGATCGATTTTACGGTTAAATCCGCAAAGCGTTTTGCCGGGTCCTACTTCCACAAACGTTTCTGCGCCAAACTGCTGCATAGTTTTGGTGCAGTCAATCCAAAGAACCGGGCTAGCAGCCTGTTTGACGAGCGATGCTTTGATATCTGCTGCTGCCGTTTCAATTTGACCGTTGACGTTGGCAACGACCGGAATTTTGGCATCAGAGATTGTAATCGAATCCAAAACGTCTGCCAATCGTTTAGCAGCCGGTTCCATGAGCGTGCTGTGGAACGGTGCGCTGACATGGAGAATAACAGCCCGTCTTGCTCCAGCCGCTTTCATTTCAGCTGCTGCCGTTTCTACGGCTTTCGCACTGCCTGCAATAACAATCTGTCCCGGGCAGTTAAAATTAACAGCCTGTACTACGCCGCCCTGTGCAGAAACAGAGGCGCAGATTTCTTTAATCTTATCTTCTGCCAGTCCCAAAATAGCGGCCATGCTTCCTTCGCCAAGAGGAACGGCTTCCTGCATAAACTGTCCGCGAAGGCGTACCGTCCGTACGGCATCGGCAAAGGTCAGCGCACCGGCTGCTACTAAAGCGGAATATTCACCCAAGCTGTGGCCTGCCGCAATATCCGGCGTCAAGCCTTCTTGTGCCAATACACGGCAGCATGCCGTACTGGCCGTAAGAATTGCCGGCTGAGTATTGTAGGTCTTCATTAATTCTTCATCAGGCCCTTCAAAGCAAAGCTTGGTTAAAGAAAAACCCAATGCGTCATCTGCTTCTTCAAACAGTTCGCGCACAATCGGATACGCTTCGTATAAATCTTTGACCATGCCCACTTTCTGAGCGCCCTGGCCTGGGAATACAAATGCTTTTTTCATCGTATCATTCACCTCATTATTCGTAATGATTAATACCACTTCATAACTAAGCCGGCCCACGTAAGACCTGCACCAAAACCTGCCAGTACTACTACATCGCCGCGCTTCATACGCCCGCTGCGGTTGGCTTCATCCATCGCAATCGGAATGGACGCACCGGAAGTGTTGGCATATTTATCAATATTGACAAACACTTTTTCCATGGGAAGATGCAGCCGTTTCGCCGCTGATTTGATAATACGAATATTCGCCTGGTGCGGAATAAGCAAATCAATATCTTCATGTTGAAGACCCGCTTTTTCCAATGCTTTTTCCGCAGTCTGTCCCATTACTTTGACAGCAAATTTATATACTTCTTTACCGTCCATCTTAATATATGTCAAATGTTTCTTTCTTGCTTCATCTGTAGGAAGAATGGCTACGCCGCTTGACGGAATATTCAAATATTTACCGCCGTTTCCGTCAGCGCCCATATCTGCGCCTAAAATGCCGTATCCTTCCGGTACAACGCCG
Organism: bacterium; assembly: GCA_963655305.1. Classification (GTDB taxonomy): domain Bacteria; phylum Bacillota; class Negativicutes; order Veillonellales; family Megasphaeraceae; genus Megasphaera. The sequence goes on along the minus strand of CAVKEA010000010.1, from coordinate 35,207 downwards.
AACACAGCAGCCCCTGCACCATCGCCAAAGAGGACGCATGTATTACGATCTGTAAAATCCATGAAACGGCTTAAAATTTCAGCGCCGATAACCAGCACTTTTTTGCACATGCCGCTTTGAATATATTGGGCAGCCGTAATAGATCCGTACGCAAACCCAGAGCAGGCAGCATACAAGTCAAACACAGCCGCATTTTTAGCTCCCAGATTTTTTTGAACAATACATGCTGTCGAAGGAATCGTCATATCCGGCGTCAGTGTGCAGACAATAATCATATCCAGTTCTTCCGGGGACGTATGAGCCATTTCCAGTGCCTGTTCTGCCGCTTTGGTACACATATCGGATGTATTCATGCCTTCTGAAGCAAAATGACGCTGCTTAATACCCGTGCGCGTTTGAATCCATTCATCGGATGTATCCACCATTTTTTCCAAGTCTGCGTTTGTAACAATCTTTTCCGGCGCATAATGACCTGTTCCCAGTACACCAGCCGAGTTAGCCTTCATTATCATATTGTTCTACCTCTTCTTCCTCAATACTTTTGCGAATATGACCTACTACATCTTGCTGTACTAATTCGCCGGCAACGCGAATTGCGTTTTTAATTGCTTTCGCTTTTGAACTGCCGTGACAGATGATAAAGCTGCCATTTACGCCTAATAAAGGAGCCCCGCCGTATTCTGTAAAATCAAGACGTTTTTTCAGCGATTTTAGTGCCGGATATACGGCCAACGCGCCTAATTTAGCAATAAAGCCACTGTTTTTAATAGTTTCTCTTACTAAACGGATAATAAACATGGCCATGCCTTCGCCAAACTTCAAGATGACATTGCCAACAAATCCGTCACATACAACGACATCTACCGTGCCTTTAGGAATATCCCTGCCTTCTACATTGCCATAAAATGAAATCGTTTTCAGCTTTTCCAGCATCGGATACGTAGCCTGGGACAATTCATTGCCCTTAGAAGCTTCTTCCCCTATATTTAAAAGGCCTACCGTAGGCTTGGCTATGCCAAGAATCGCTTTCGCATAATGATATCCCATAATAGCGCCCTCTACTAAATGCTTCGGCTTACTGTTCGAGTTTGCTCCGGAATCGAGCAGCACGGTAATTCCTTTTTTAGACGGAATGGGTGTAGCAATGCAAGGGCGTTCAATTCCCTTGATACGGCCTAATCCCAGTAATGCTGACGTAACAGCCGCCCCCGTGCTGCCAGCTGCCACAACGGCATCACAAGTCCCTTCTTTGACAAGTCTTGTCGCTACGACAATAGACGCATCTTTTTTCTTACGAAAGGCCTGTGCAGGATGTTCACCCATATCAATCACTTGACTGGCATGGACAATCGATAAGCGTTCACTTTCTTTTTCGCCATAACTAGCCAGTACTTCTTCTATTTTTTCCCTATCACCTACTAAGACGACATCAAAGTTATACGCTTTGATAGCTTCAATCGCACCCAGTACGATTTCTTCTGGTGCATAATCGCCGCCCATAGCATCTACAGCTATTTTCATACTTACGTTACGCTCCATTATTCTAAAGATTCTATAATAAACTTCGTGCGAAATACTTCCTTCGCATTCTTTCGTATTTTCACCCATACATAGTATTTTTGGTCGCGGCGGCGAATTACTTCTGCCACGGCTATCAGCTTGTCACCTACCGTCACAGGCTGTTTATATTTAATATTGGCTACCACTGTAATACATACAGGCAGGTTAAGCACCGCTCTGGCAAGAGATGTTGCCTGCGCATACAAACACTGCGAGCGCACAATATGAGCTTCATCTACCATATCTGCCGTTGCTGTCATCATTGAAATAGCACTGCGGCCTACCGTACAATCTACCAATTCGCCGACAAAGCCTGCGTTTTGCTGTTTAGGCTGCGCTGCTTCTGCTTTTTGCTTGATGCGAATACGCATTTCCGGAATTCCCAGTGCCATGCGGTCCAAACGGATAGTGGCCACACTGACGGAAAATTCTTCAGCCAATTCTTCGTCATTGATAAACGGATTTTCTTCTATTCGTTTTTTTAGCAGGGCATGTCGCTTGTCTCTCGCTATACGGACCATTCCATCACCTTTAATAATTATGACCAAGTACTAATAGTACATACAACTAGAGATTATATAATGTTTCGTAAAGTTTTGCAAGTAAAAGAAAAGAAGTATGCATTCAATCATTTCATCTCATTGAACTGTTGAACGCATACTTCACACTCCTTAATACTTATCAAAATCCATTTCGTTTAATACATCACGTAATTTTTCTAATTCTTCTTTAGTCAGCGTAATTCCTTTGGTCATAGCCTGATAATCAGGATCCCAGGAACGCAAATCAAATTTCGGTGCGCGATTATTCCAGCTAATATACGTTAATTCTTTACGCCAGCCGTCCTTGTTTTCCGACAAGGTCCCGCACACATCTTCAATATTAAAATTTAACTGAGCCATTGTATACCCTCCTAAAGACGCTGCGAAACGTCTAAAATTACTTTCTGATTTAAAACAACATCAGTTTATATAATAGCAAATATACCGAGTATGTCAATCATTAGTGCATAAATCATGCTATCCCATTATAGCGAATAACAATACATTCGGTCTGTGCTATATTATATCGGTATAATCCTTTATTTTTAATGATGCGAACGACGTTTAAACAGGCCGCCATGGGCTTCGTTGATATCAAAAATGGAGATAAAGGAATGCGGATCTACACGCCGCACGGCTTCTTTGACTTTCGTGACTTCCAATCGTGACACCACGCAGTATAAAACCATCGTTTTTTCCCGTTTATAAGCACCTTCGCCGTTCAGCAGCGTAACAGCACGCCCCATATCATGGGTAATGCAGCGGGACACTTCATCATGATGCGCCGTCACAATCAAAAGGCCTTTCATTTCATCCAGCCCATTGGTTACGATGTCAATCATTTTGTACGCGATAAAATACGCAACCAAGGAATACATCGCACTGTCCCAACTAAATACGAATCCGGAACTGCCCAAAATAAACAGGTTGAAAAACATGATAATCTCGCCGACAGAAAAAGGTGTCTTCTTATCGGCAATAATTGCCAGAATTTCCGTGCCGTCCAATGAGCCGCCCCAGCGGATAATAAGGCCGACGCCCAGCCCAATGATAATGCCGCCGTAAATCGTTGACAAAAATGGATCGGATGTAACCGGCGCATAATGAATAAAGTTGCTCCATCCTGACAAACAAATAACAGAAAACAAAGACAGCATCGTAAAAACTGTCCCTATTTTTTTATACCCTAAAATAAAAAACGGAATATTCAACAGTACAATAAACACACTAAAGCTGATACCTGTAAGCTGGGCCGCCATCAACGCCAGGCCTACGACGCCGCCGTCAATAACGTGATTCGGTACCAAAAAAACATCCAATCCCAATGTATAAATCAACGCGCCAAAGGCCAATCCCAGCACGCGTACACCATATTTCACCATGTCGTTTCTCCCTTTGTCTGTACGTAGCGAAGGCCAATAATCCAAGCAACAAAATCATCCACCGGTTCCGGCGGATACTGCAGCGCCAGAGGAATAAAACGCCGCCAGCCTTTTCTGGGCGTATATTTAAAATACAATTTTCTTCCTTCGACAGTCGTATATTTTTCGTCAATTAACGAAAACGTAACTTGTTTGGATTCTTTCTGTATCCATGCTTCTACGCGGGGCTGCAGATGTTTATGATTCGTGCCGTTTCCCATGACAATATGATGAAATGAATAGGCTTCATATGCCTGCTGCAAATAGGGTATCAGCATAGCTGTCGGAACAATCTTCTTTTCTACTAATGTGCCGTCTTCGTTCAGAATCGCCGTTCCCGTTTTTTCTGAACCCGGATCTATTGCTGCAATCATGATTTCACTCCTATTCATTGGCCGGTTCTACAATAATATCTACACCCAGCGGACCGGCTGTATAGGTATCGTTCATCGTCACGGCCCGCAGCACTACGTTGCTGCCGCTGTACAATTTTATTTTAGAAATCGCGTCAAACATTTCTGTTACGGTAACGGCACCGACATTACCCGTCAATGGATCTGGCAGCATGCCTTTCAGCTGCGCTTTTTGGTTTACCGTATGCAGGAAACGCAAGACCAGCAGTTCCGCGTTGCCGCTGACTTCCTTAGCAGGCAGCTTCGCTTCGTAGACCGTTTCACCGCGGTGATATACCAGCTGGTTATCATACATTTCAATATGTACCAGCGTAGGTTCACCCAGGACAATATTACCGGCAGCAATAACGCGCAGCAATTTTTTCTTATTGCCTGACTGCTGCAACTCATGAATGACCGCTTCAAATTCATCCGGCGCAATATAAACAAGTATCGTATTTTCATCTTTGATGCCCAAGCGGCGGCAAATCATCGTGTTTGTCTGGCTCATAGCCTGACTGACTTCCTGCCGCGTTGCCGCTTCACTCATTCCGCCGTTTAAAACGACACTGGACAGCACTTCCCCAGCCCGAAACACAACGACACCTTCGCGAATATTGGTCATCGTTTGATTGAGCAGACGAATCCGCTGATCTAATGTATAAATCGTTGCCATCATGCTTTTTTTCGTTTCTTCCAGCATGGACAAATCACTTTGGGCTTTTTCTTTATCAGCTACAGCTGCATCTCTGGCCGCTTCTGCATTTTCTTTATCGGTCTTGGCTTCATCCATTGCCACTTGGATGACAGACAACTGTCTCGTTTTATCATCACGCGCCTGCTGCGCCTGCTGTAAATCCAGCTGGGTTATGCGAATTTCTTCATTTTTTCCGTCCAACTGTGCCTGCTGCTGCTTTAATAATTCTTCATTAGACGCAATCAGGCTGTTTTTATCTGTCAGTTCTTTTCCTAATGCTTCTGCCTGCTTGCTCAATTTTTCCCGCTGTGCTTCCAATTCTGCTTTCTGCATCTGCAGCTGATGCATTCCAAATAAGGCAATACGTACATTTTGTGACAATACGAACATGACGCCGAGCGTAACGACAGCAATGCTGATTCCCGTCAAAATAGTTATCAATATAGATGTATATTTGGGCCGCAGTCCAAACAATACAATTTTTCGCTTACCTACGCGAGAACCGATTTTATCTCCCAAATACGCGATAATACCGCCCATAACGGCTAAGATAAACAGCATAACCCATCCGTATTCCATAATGCACCTCCTTATTACTATAATCATATAACATTATAGGCATTCTGTCATTCTCTAATTTAGAAGTATGAAAAATTTGAGTAAAAAAAAGCTAGCAGCGCCATTTTAAGAAAAACATCGCTGCTAACTGCCTTATTTCGATTTGCGGTACACTAGGATAATGCCGGTAATGCCGCAAATAATATCCGGCAAAAAGGCACCCAAATACGGAGGAATACGACCGCCGTTTCCCAGGGCATTACCCAGGGTCATAATCGAGTAATAAATAAATATAACGACAACACTAATGCCAAAGCCAATCGAAGAACTGCCGCGCTGTTTCTGCATGCCCAGCGGCGCGCCTACAATCGCACATACCAAACTAGCCAGCGGCAATGCAAACCGATTGTACATTCCTACTTTCAGCTTATTCGTATTGACTGAATTATCATCGAGAAGTTTAATTTGTTCCCGTAGTTCGCGGATTGTCAATTCATCCGGCTTTTTCTGGGAAGAAGCAATCTTATTCGGTTTTTGTGAAATCGGCAGGGCCTGGTCTTGAAACCGCATCGTCCGCTTTATGCCTTCATCGCCGGATACGTCGTAAATCACGCCTTCATGCATCACCCATTTGGAGCCGTTCCAATCTGCACGGTCGGCCTTTTCAACACGCATAAGAACATCATTTTCAAACTCCTGTACGGTAATATCTTTGAGTTCCTTGGCCTGGGAATCATACTGCCGCGCATACATCAAGCTGGAAATATCCGAGCCTTTGATATTTTTAATAATGACATGGTCTTGTGAGGCCGGAGCGGCATTGTGCTTGACTTCTTCATTAATAATCGTGTTGTAGGCATTATTGGCCTTGGGCACAATATATTCATTAAAAGCCGTCGTCCCTACCGAAATAATGGCAGCGGCAATAAAAATAGGCATGGCCAAACGTATAAAATTCTGTCCGCCGGCGCGCATGACTATCATTTCGCTGGAACTGGACAATCTGCCAAAGGCCATTAATGAACCCAGCAATACAGACATGGGAAAGGTAACAACGACAATGGACGGTATAGCCAGTATAAAAATACGAAAAGCAGCCCACGCCGAAGCCCCGTATTGGTTAATCAGCTCAGCAATGCGAAACAACGTGCCTGTCCCAATAAAAACAGCCGTAAACGCACAGACGCCAAATAAAAAGGGGCCTATAAATTCTTTTAATATATATCTATCTAATATTCGCATTCCTGTCTCCCTGCCCGTTACATTCTAAAGTCTTCACCCAAATAGAACTTCTTGGCGACAGGGTCACTGGCAATTTTTTCCGGACTGCCTTCCAAAAGGATGCGCCCTTCGCTCAAAATATAGGCTTTATCTACAATACTTAACGTTTCACGTACATTGTGGTCTGTAATCAGTACCCCCATGCCGCGATTCTTTAAATGGCTGATGATGCCTTGAATTTCATTGACCGCCAAAGGGTCAATGCCGGCAAACGGTTCGTCCAGCAAAATAAATGCCGGATCCATGACCAGACATCGGGCGATTTCCACCCGGCGCCGTTCACCGCCGGAAAGCTGGATGCCCAGTCGGTCCCGAAGCTGAGTAATAGAAAACTCTTCCATCAGTGCTTCCGCTTTTTGGTGCTGTTCTTTTTTACTCAACTTTGTCGTTTCCAACATGGCCAGCAAATTTTCTTCTACTGTCAGCTTGCGGAAAATAGACGCTTCCTGCGGTAAATATCCAATACCGTATGCCGCCCGTTTGTGAATCGGCAAGCCGGTAATATCATTGTCATCAATCGTGATTTTTCCTTCGGTAGGATGTTCAATCCCGACAATCATATAAAATGTAGTTGTCTTGCCGGCACCATTGGGTCCCAGCAAGCCTACAATTTCACCTTGAGAGACACTGATGCTGACACCAGCAACAGCACGTTTTTCTTTATATAGTTTTACGAGGTCATGGGTCTGAATCAGCATTCGTTTCTCCTTTTTAATTGTTATCCGGCAGAATAACGACAGTAGAACGTGTCATAGTCTGTACAGAGTTGTCTGCCAAGCGAATAACAACATTGTCGCCATTCAATGTATTTCCCTTCTGTGACGCATGCACATCACCGGTTAAATGAATGACGCCGTCATTGACATTCGGTGTCTGCGTATACACAGCCTGTTTCGCATAAGCTGTCAGATTATCAGCCGGTGATTCAATATGGACATTTCCCTGTCCGACTGCCCGTACTTCTTTAAACCAAGCATCGATATGGTCTGCCCACATTTGAGAGCCTTGTGCTTCCAAATAGCCGTTTCCCGTTACAATGCCGTAATCTTTGTCTAAATAATACTCTACTTGATCGCCGTTGACTTTTTTGTCATTGTAGACACCGCGGACGGAACCAGTCGCCACAATATAGTTGCGGTTTGTCGAATGGACTTTATCCGCATTAAGCTGCATGTCCGGCTGCTGTACTGCTACATTGCCTTCCATGTCAGCTTCTGCTGTTTTTAAATTATATGACGCCTGATTGCCGGTCATCGTAGCCTGATCGCGAACGATAACAACGTTGCCGGTCGCCGTAGCCACCTGTGTCTTGCCATCATAGACCAAGGTATCTGCCGTAACAGAAACAGAGCTGGTATGTGTATCTTCTGCTCCCATTCCCAATGAAGGGATAAGCATTACCCCGGCTAAGACAGCTGTTAGTATCTTGCTTCGTATATACTGCATCATCATTCTTCTCCCTTGGTTACCTGCGCATGTCCTGTAAGCGTTACTTTATCCAGCCGTGTATTGGTTTCAAACGCATCGGCATGCAGTGCGGTACTGTCGTGACGATTGATAACCACTTTACCGCCGTGTATCATATGTGTATCCATATTATAATACACACTCCCGTCTGTCTGCAACGTATCCGATAAATTCGTTACGCCTTTGACCGGCGGCTTGATTTCAATCGTCCGTTTTTTCTTATCGACAATGCCCTTGTCCGATGTGATGGTCATTTCTGTTCCGTCTACATCATACAGAATCGCTTTGGGATTGGTAAAATACATGTTTTCCGTATCGGGATCTACCATAATTTTATCCGCTGTCAATTTCCATACCAAATTGCCGTCTTTGGATTCTTCCAGCTCTGTCCCGTTAAATTCAACAAGTTTATCCTGGTTGACAGGCGCATCCGGCGTCGTTTCCGGATGCATAAACTCATACAGCAAGGCAGCAAAACCAATCACAACAATACAGCCAATGATAGTCAGCTTATTTTTCTTGATTCGTTCTATCATCATGATGTTCTGCCTCCGCTTTCTGATGCAATGCTACAATATCTTCCGGTTCCGTACTCCAACGATGCTGGAACCACAACCATTCTGTAGGATGTTCTTTGATAAAGTTTTCTGTCAAAACAGCCATCTTCCGAGTCAGACGGGCAATATCTTCTTCTTTATTGCCTGTATCTTCATAATACATGACTTCGCCAATCAAGACATGATGATGATGGTTTTCGTCATGAACCGCAAAAATCGGTAAAATAGGCGAACGAAACTTACGCGCAAACATAGCCGGTCCCTTAGGCGTAGATGACATTTTTCCCAAAAAAGGCTGCGGAACGCCATAGAAACCGCCATCCTGGTCTGCTAAAAAGCCGAGAATTTTTTTTCTCTTTAAGGCTCTTGCCGCAATCACCATTTCATTGCCACCGCGGGCAAATACTTCCAGGCCCATCATTTCCCTGTTTTCGTTTAAAAGGCGCGTTACCTGATCATTGGGCTGCTTTTTAACAATAGTCGTCGTCGGATATCCATATAAAGCCAGCGATGCACCCATCCATTCCCAGTTGCCAATGTGACCAGTTAATACGATAACACCTTTGTTTTCTTTCAGCGCGGCATCCAGCCGTTCTGCATGCTCTAACGTAACATACTCCGATATATTTTCCTTATTCAGCCGGGGCGTATACAGAATTTCCATCAGGGACTGACCTAAATTACGAAATAATTCATCAATAATTTGGTTTGCTTCCGCTTCGCTGCACTGCATGCCGCGCATGACATGAAAAATGCCGCGTTTGCGTTGTTTCTGCAATATCCGTCCAACAAGGGGGCCTAGTTTGCGTCCCAATGAAATGATCGTTGGATAAGAAAAATGGCAAAGCATATTTCCTATTCCGCGTGCAGCATGATACTGCCACTCATTAAACACAATACAGACACTCCTTTCTTTTATTGCTTCACTACTGTTTTGCCGCTGAAATACCGGCTGAGAACAGTATGCCATTGATTTTGTCTTTTTAGAATATGTTCAATCCATTGACGCAGCGCACCATGGCCGCCCGGGCAAGTGGCTACAAACTGTGCCGCTTCTTTGGCTTCACAGCAGGCATCTGCCGGCGCTGCACCAAAACCGATACGGGAAATTACTTCGACATCATTCAAATCGTCTCCCATATACGCAGCTTCCTGCACCGTAATGCCCATATCATCGCAAATTTCTTCCAGTGCCTGCCATTTCACCGACACGTTCTGCATAATATAGTCCACATGCAGGTCGGCTGCCCTTTTTTCTACCATAGGGGAACGCCGTCCCGTAATCACGGCCGTTTTGATTCCCGCAGCCCGTGCCAGTGAAATTCCCATGCCGTCGCGGGCTGAAAACCCTTTCAAGGCATCTCCCTGCGGCCCATAATAAATCGTGCCGTCCGTCAACACGCCGTCGACATCAAAAGCAATCAGCTTAATCATTTTGGCATCCATTACACAACACCTTGGCGAAGTAAATCCGTCAAATGAATCATACCCACTGCGTGATTATCTTTGTCGACAACCGGCAGCACCGTAATAGGACGCGGCTGATTTTTTTCCATGATGTGAAGTGCTTCTGCCGCCAGTTTATCACTGGAAATAAGGCGCGGATTTTTTGTCATCATCGCCTCTACAGGCCACTGCAGGAAATTAGAACCCGTTTCCAGGCCGCGGCGCACATCGCCGTCTGTAACCAAGCCAATCAGTTTATTTTCTTCATCGACTACCGATACGGCACCCAATCCTTTTTCTGTCATCATAAACAAGGCATCCTGTACGGTACTGTCTTCTGAAATGACAGGATTATCTTCGCCTTTATGCATGACATTTTCTACGGTAAGCAGTAATTTACGTCCCAATGCGCCGCCCGGATGGAAAATAGCAAACTGATTCTTGGTAAAATGATGTTCAGACAGCAGCACCACAGCCAGGGCATCTCCCAATGCCAAGGCCACTGTCGTACTTGTCGTCGGCGCCAGCCCCAACGGGCACGCTTCTTTTTCTACAGATGCGTCTAAAATGACATCCGAATTTTTAGCCAGTGTAGAATTGTGATTGCCTACCACTGCAATCAATTTAGCACCGATACGCTTGAGAGACGGCAGTATGTTGAGGAGTTCCATCGTTTCCCCGCTGTTGGAAAAAGCGAGTACAACATCTTCGCTGGTAACCATGCCCAAATCACCGTGAATACCTTCGGCAGGATGCAGGAAAATAGACGGCGTTCCCGTACTGGAAAGCGTAGCCGAAACTTTACGGGCAATATGTCCGGATTTTCCCATGCCGGTAACAATAACGCGGCCTTTGGATTCCATAATCAAATTGACAGCATTGACAAAATTTTGATTGAGTGTAGGAATCAATTTTTCAATGCCCTGTGCTTCTTGGTGAAGCACATCTCTTGCTTCTGCTAATATATCCATTCCATTCACCTCTAGCTTATACGTTAGCCGTACTGATGCTTTTCTGCGTAATTTCATTAATAGCAATCATATCCCGCAGTACATTTTCAACCTGCGACAGATAGAGCATATTAGGACCGTCACACAATGCTTCTGCCGGATTGTCGTGCACTTCCATAAACACGCCGTCTATGCCGGCACCTGCTGCGGCCCGTGCCAAATTGCCAATATACTGCCGCTGGCCGGACGATGATGTACCGGCGCCGCCGGGCAGCTGCACGCTGTGCGTGGCATCAAATACAACGGGATAGCCAAAGCTGCGCATAATCGGGAAGCTGCGCATATCGACTACCAAATTATGATATCCTAAGCTGAATCCCCGTTCTGTCAATATTAGGTTTTCATTGCCAAGATGCGACATTTTTTCCAATACGTTTTTCATGTCAGACGGTGCCATAAACTGTCCTTTTTTGACGCTGACGCACTTGCCGGTTTTAGCAGCCGCTTCCAGCAAATCGGTCTGACGGCAGAGAAACGCCGGAATCTGCAGCACATCCAATACTTCTGCTGCCGGTTCAATTTGTTCAATCGAATGGACATCGCTGATAATCGGTACCTGCAGTTCTTTTTTTACCTCTTTTAATATTTTCAATCCTTCTACGAGGCCTGGGCCGCGGAACGATTTGTATGAAGAACGATTGGCTTTATCATAGGAAGCCTTAAAAATATAGGTCACGCCTAATTTTTCACAAATGCGCTTCATTTCCTGACCGATTTTCAAAATACGGTCCGGATCTTCAATGACGCAAGGCCCTGCCATGACAAACAGCTTGCCGTCACCGCCAACTGTTGTATTGCCAATTACAACGGATTTTACTTTTTCCATTATATATCTCCTTTATCAGCAAAATATTTCCGGATATGTATCAAATCTTCCGGTGTATCAATACCAATAAACTGGTGGTTTGTAGTGATTACTTTTATCTTATATCCATTTTCCAGAACCCGCAACTGTTCCAGTGATTCTACTTTTTCAGCCGGCGTCTGTTCCATATGTGCATACTGCAGCAGAAAATCGCGGCGGTACGCATAAATGCCAATGTGTTTATACGGTTTCATGACGCCTTCAAAGGCATTTCTTGGATATGGTATCAAAGAACGGGAAAAATACATCGCTTCGCCATGAAGATTTAAGACTACTTTGACAGCGCTGGGATCATCATATTCTTCTTTGGCAAGCGGCGTTGCTACTGTCGCCATGGTCAGCTGCGGATCTTCTTCAAAAGCTTGACACAACGCATCGATGACATCCGGTGCAATGAGAGGTTCATCGCCCTGTACATTGACGATAACATCTGCGTCAGGGAAATGTTCTACGGCTTCTGCCAGCCGGTCCGTGCCGTTGGCGTGATCTTCCCGCGTCATGACAGCATGGCCGCCAAACGTAACGACTGTATCATATACTTTAGGATTGTCCACGGCTACTACGACTTGTGACAATTTAGCAGCCTTAGCGGCTTGTTCATATACCCGCTGCACCATAGGCTTGCCGGCAATATCACACAGCGGTTTTCCCGGTAAACGCGTTGAAGCATACCGTGATGGAATAATGCATACAAAATTCATAAACCTAGCCTCCTACTACTTGTTCTAAAACCTTCTCTATGTTTGTTTCTCCCTTTATAATCTCTATTTCAATCCCCAATACATACAAGGGTACGTCGTGTGCTGCTATATAGGCTGCATCCATTTTTACGGCATCTTTCTCTGTCGTAACTAAAACAGCTCCCAGTTCTTGCGCTTTCTTTGCCATCGCAGCCAAATCATCCCGGCTATATTGGTGATGGTCGTCATACCGCATCGTATCAGCAATCGCGTAGCCAAAAGATCGAATCGTAGCTTCAAAAGATGCCGGATTTCCCAATGCCGACACAGCGATGACAGACTGTCCGCCAGCCAGGTTGGGACAATCGGTTCGTTTTTGCAAGCTGTTCCAGTCAGCAAATGAAATACACCATTTGGGCCGATGCACGGCTTCTGCTACGGGTACATGAGGATGATACTGACGCAGCGCTGCATAGATGGACTGCAGCTGCCGGTCTGTAGCTAAATCGGCTTTTGTAATGATAACCAACCCAGCCCGCCGCAGCTGTTCCATAGGCTCGCGCAAAATCCCCCTTGGCAGTACATACCCATTGCCAAAGGGATTGGTACCGTCAATCAAAACAATATCCAAATCGCGATAAAGCTGCCAATGCTGAAATCCATCATCCAGTAAAAGGACTTGAGAATGAAACATGTCAATGGCCATTTGGCCGCTGCTGCTTCGGTTTCTCCCTACTAAAACAGGTATTCCCGGCAGGCTCCGCGCCATTAGACACGCTTCATCGCCGCCGACTGCCGCCGTAAGAAGGATATGTTCACCGTCAGACATAATGGCGGCTTTCCCTTCCGTTTCCGACCGATACCCCCGATTGAGGAGCGCTGTGCGAAATCCTTTTTCTTGTAAATACCGAGCCAGCAAACAGGTCATTGGCGTTTTGCCAGTGCCACCGACAGTGATATTTCCCAAACTAATTACTTTAGCAGGTAATTTGGTCTGTTTTTGTGGGTTTCGCAGATACGAGTTATACTTTTTTTCTACTCCCTTTTTATACGCGAGAGATGCCCATTCCAATAGTTTTAATATGGGAATATCTATGCCGTGATGCGGTGTATCCTGCATCAAATATAAAAAATATGCTGCCAGTTTTGTACGCAACGACATAGAATCATCTCCATTAACACGTTCCCTGCAGCAACTGCTGCAATTCATCCAAGTTCTTTTTGGTAGCCCCTTGGTTTTCTTTGACAATTTCCAAGCAATGGCGTTTCATCGCCTCTGCTTTATCTTTATGTATCAAAAGGTCGAGGCAGGTATTAATAAATTCCTCTTCGTTTTTGACCATAATGCAGGCGCCCCGGCTGTTCAGCAAATCAAAAATTTCTACAAAATTGAACATGTTGGGCCCGACAATAATCGGTTTGCCATGGGCTGCCGGTTCCAAAATATTATGCCCGCCAATGTGAGCCAAACTGCCGCCGACAAAAATCAAATCTCCCAAGCTGTATACCCGTCCCAATTCTCCAATCGTATCGAGGATGACGCCGTCATATGAAGCACTGACTGGTTTGCCTGCTTTCATATCACTGCGTTTGACCATCGTGACTTCATGCTTGAGTCCTTCATCGCGAATCAAGTCCGCCTGGTAAATATACCGCGGCGCAATGATTAGCTTGGCCTCTGGAAAACGCTGGCGGACTTTGCTGAATGCCTTGTACACAGAACCGTTTTCCCCTTTATGCGTGCTGCCGGCAATCATGATGGGATATGTGCCTTCAGCAAAGCCTAATTCATGAAGGAACCGTTTCTTTTCTTCTTCCGTCACGATGCCGTATGTCTGGTCGTATTTTGTATTGCCCGTAACGATTACTTTGTTGGGATCGGCACCGATATCAATAATATACTGCGCATCAATACGGCTCTGCATGCAGAACATGCGGATAGTCGAAAGTACTTTGCGTGTAAAAAACGTAATCAAGCGGTACCGTACGGCGCTGCGCTGGCTGATGCGGCCGTTCATCATCATGACCGGAATATGCTTGTCTGCTGCAATACGCAAAAAGTTCGGCCAAATTTCCGTTTCTACCAATACGATGGCCTGCGGCTTGACAATCGTCAAAATGCGGTTGGTCAAATACGGCAAATCCAACGGGAAATATAAAATGCCGTCAGCCCCTTTGATGATTTGATGGGCCATACGAAATCCCGTCGCCGTAACGACCGACACGATGATGACTTCATTCGGATAGGTCTTGCGCATTTCGCGTACAATCGGGCTTGCAGCTACGATTTCACCTACCGACGCAGCATGTACCCAAATAGCATGACGATTCGATATTTTTTCTTTTAAATCATCCGGCAAAAATCCTATGCTTTGTTTAATTCGCTGATAAAATCCTTCTTCACGAATCAAGCGGTAAATGAGCTGTGGAATCAAAATGGCCCAATAAACGAGCAAAAGCATATTGTACAGCCAGTACATAGGATGTGATTTTAAGTTTGTTTTCATTCCACTTATCCTTCTGCTTTATCTTTAAACTGAACAGCATATAAATTGGCATACAGTCCTTTTTTAGCCAAAAGTTCAGCATGCGTTCCTTCTTCTACAATCCGGCCGTGGTCGATAACGACAATGTTATCGGCATCGCGTACAGTGCTCAAACGATGGGCAATGACTACAGCCGTTCGTCCTTCCATCAACCGGTCCAAGGCAGCCTGCACAATTTTTTCACTTTCCGTATCCAGTGCCGATGTCGCTTCATCCAAAATCAAAATCTGCGGATTTTTCAGAATCGCTCTGGCAATGGCGATACGCTGCCGCTGGCCGCCGGACAATGCGTTGCCTCGGTCTCCGACATTGGTATCATATCCCTGCGGCAGTGCCATAATAAAATCATGGGCATTGGCTGCTTTCGCTGCCGCAATGACTTCCTCTTCCGAGGCATCCAAACGGCCGTATAAAATGTTGTCCCGTACAGTCGCATTGAAAAGCATCGTTTCCTGCGGCACTAAGCCGATTTGCTGACGCAGTGACGAAAACGTGACATCTTTGATATTGATGCCGTCGATGGTCAATCGGCCTCCCGTTACATCATAAAACCGCGGCAGCAAATTCGCAACTGTAGATTTGCCGGCACCGCTCGGCCCAACCAAGGCCACAACCTCTCCCGGCTTGACTTCCAAATTGAAATCCGTCAAGGCTTCATGTTCTTCATCATACGAAAAGGATACATGGTCAAATACAATATGTCCCTGTACTTTCGGCAGCGTCATGGCATTTTCTTTTTCTTTTACTTCCGGCACCGTATCCAATGTTTCAAAAACACGGTCAGCAGCTGCCAATGATTTCTGGATTTCTCCATAAATTTCACTGATGCGTCGTACCGGATTTGCCAAATTGATGGCATAAATCAAAAAGGCAATCAAGGCCCCGGCAGTCATTTGCCCTTCAATGACGCTCATGCCGCCGTACCAAATAATGCCGGTAACGGCAATCGCTGCAAAAAATTGAATAAACGGCGTCAGCATGGATGTTAATTTCGTCGTCGTCATGAGTGCCCAAAAATTGCTGTCGTTTTGTACGACAAACCGCTTAATTTCAAAGGCTTCCCGGTTAAACGAGCGAATAATGCGAATGCCCGAAATTGCTTCTTCCAAGAGAGCTGTAATATCAGCCATTTTCCCCTGCACATTATGGCCGGCTTTTCGCAGTCTGCTGCCAAAGAAATTAATCGTCACCACGACCAGCGGTACAATGACCAGCGTCAGCAAGGTAAGTTTCCAATACAAGGCAATCATAGATACCAACGAGCCAACTAAAATAACAACTTCCTGCACAAAGGAAATCAAGTTGCCGGCAATCGCTGTCTGCAGTGCCGATACATCATTGGTCAAATTACTCATGATGTTGCCGGTCTTGCGTCTGTCAAAATACGATAAGGACAAGGTCTGCAAATGCCGGTACAGCTTTTCTCGAATATCATTGACAATTTTTTGGCCGACAAAACTCATCAAATACCGTTCGCCAAAATAGAAAAAGCCGCGGAACAAGAACAATACCAAAATGCCAACGACAATTAAGTTTAATGTCGCAATATCCTTATTAGCCAATACCTTATCAATGACATCTTTTATCAGCCAAGGAACGACAACGTTGCTGGCTCCTGAAAAAGCCATGCAGATAACGGCCACTACCAGTCGCTTTTTATATGGCAGCACAAACATCAGCAATCGTTTGTAGCTCTGCCAGCTGTTATATTTTTTCATTCACCCTGTTTCTCCTTAGCAAATTCTAGTATAGTTTCTGCAACACGCTGTACGGCACCGCTGCGTCCCATCGTGCGGCGCACTTCAGCCATTGCCTGTTTCAGTTCTTCATGCCGTGCCGTATCCGTCAGCATAGGAATGATCGTATGGGCAATGTTTTCAGCCGTCACTTCATCCTGCCACAGTTCCGGCATAATCCGCCGTCCCATGATAATGTTGGGCAGGCCAATATTGTCAATATGAACCAGCAGCTTAGACAGCCAGTACGTTATGCTGCTGACACGGTAGATAAGAAGTGTCGGCAGCTCCATCAGCGCCGTTTCCAGCGTAGCTGTGCCGGAAGCAGCAATAGCGGCCGTACTTGCTGCCATCATATTATATACATTGCTCTCTCCTATATGTACGGCAACGCCGCTGTCTGCAATCATCTGTTCCAGCACGCTGCGGTCGATAGTAGACGCACGGGGCAGCAAAAACTGCACCTGCGGTACGGTTTTGCTGATTTCTTTAGCTGCTTCCAGCATAGCCGGCAACAATCCTTTGACTTCCTGCATGCGGCTTCCCGGCATGAGCAGTACCGTTTTCTTTTGGGCGTCCAGTCCCAAATACGTAGCTGCTTCCTCCCGGCTCTGCGTCGCATGAACTGTATCCAGCAGGGGATGCCCTACATATACAACATGCGTCCCCATGTCTTCATACATTTGAGCTTCAAAGGGAAATAAAGAAATAGCCAAATCAGTATATTGGGCAATCGTATAGCCTCTGCTTTTATGCCATGCCCAAATAGTCGGCAAAATATAATACACAACAGGAATGCCTGCTTCTTTCGCCTTTTTAATCAGACGCATATTAAACCCCGGATAATCAATGCAAACAAGAACATCCGGCTTTTCGTCCAGCATCGTCTGCACCAAAAAGTCGCGCAGGCGAAAAAAGAAGGGGATTTTGCGCAGGATTTCGCCTACGCCGATAAAGCCCAGATTCTGAATATCATACACAATCCGTACGCCCGCTTCTTTCATTTGCTCTCCGCCCATCCCGATGAGTTCAATGGACGGATCTCGTTGTTTCATTACTTCGGCCAACTTGGCACCGTGCATATCTCCCGATGCTTCACCTGCTGAAAACATGATTTTCATAACGTATCTACCTCAAAAAAATCAAAAGGTCTTATCTACAGCACAAATACAGATGTTGTTTTTATCAGCGGCCTTCAATACTTCGTCCTGTTCTACAAACAGCGTGCGTCCTGCTTCCATAGCCAAGACATTACAGCCGCTCTCTATCATGGACTCTAATGTCGCCAAACCGACAGCCGGTACATCAAACCGCGTGTCCTGATTCGGTTTGGCTACTTTTACAACGACGGATTTGCCTCTGCCCAGGGTACCGCCGCGGCGAATGCAGGCATCAGTTCCTTCAATGGCTTCCACCGCCATGACAGCCTTATGTTTGACGACAACAGTCTGTCCAATATCCATACCGCCCATGGCCTTGGCCGTAGCAAAGCCAAAACGTATATCATCTTCTTCGTCTTGGCTCGGTTTGCGTTTTGTCAAAACGCCGGCCGCCGGCATAAGCGGTTTTAAATACAATGTCTGATCGACTACTTCAATCCCATCTTTGGCCAATTCATCTACAATGGCCAGCATGATGGTATCATCTTTTCGGTTGCGTAGTTTAGCCAGCATCTTAATTGCGCGGAAATCAGGAAATTTTAAGCCTTTAAACAGTATTTCCTTGGTAACCTTGCCAATCATCGTAACTTTGGCTACGCCTTCTTTACGCATTGTTTTTATAATTTTATCGAGTTTAGCTACATTAATCGCATAATACGTATCCGCTTCTGCTTCCAGCTCCGGTGCCACCCCATCGACAACCGCAATAACGACGACTTCGTGCCCCATTTGCTGAGCCGCACGCATAAATTCTACCGGCAGTTTGCCTACACCGGCAAACAACCCTACTTTTTCCATATTCATCACCCTTATAAATGAATAAAATATCCATTTTTATATTATACAAAAAAATGTGTCTGATGTCAGTAACTACCGAGGCAACTTGCAGAAAAAAAGGAAGGCAAGAACCT
Source organism: bacterium (assembly GCA_963655305.1). Taxonomy (GTDB): domain Bacteria; phylum Bacillota; class Negativicutes; order Veillonellales; family Megasphaeraceae; genus Megasphaera. Next base: position 16,378 of record CAVKEA010000010.1, on the reverse strand, counting down.
CTTACCCTCCCTTTTTATATGTTCATTAGTCTTTTGTACCCCGACAAATTCCACGATCGGCATCGCGAAGGAAGCGGAGAAAATGTTCTGTTTCTTCCGAACTGTCCAATTCTTCTTCCATTTTGGCAATCGCATCCCGTAAATTCAAGCCGGAACGATATAAAAGACGAAATGCTTTTTTCAATTCTCGGCGTACATTTTCCGGAATTCCCGCACGGGACAATCCTACACTATTCAAGCCAATGCAGCGTGCCGGCTGGCCGTCAGCAATCACAAACGGCGGAATATCCTGCACTACCTTGGCAAGGCCGCCAATCATGCTGTTGCGGCCGATTTTGACAAACTGATGTACACCGGCAATGCCGCCGATGACCACACGGTCTTCTACTACTACATGCCCGGCAAGGCCTGCACAGTTGCTCATGATAACATGATTTCCTATGATACAGTTATGTGCCACATGCGTGCATGCCTGAAAAAGGCAGTCGCTGCCGATGCGCGTTTCTTCCCCTTCACCGGTTGCGCGGCTGACGGTGACATATTCGCGAAATACCGAACGGTCGCCTATGATAACATAACTCTTTTCACCTTTAAATTTTAAATCCTGCGGTTCCGATCCAATGGATGCACTGGGAAAAAACCGGCAGTTCTTGCCGATTGTCGTCCAGCCATCAATAACGACGTGAGCCATAATTTCAGTTCCATCGCCAATAGTAACATGGGGGCCAATTACAGCGTAGGGTCCAATCTTCACGCCCGCACCGATTTTTGCCTGTGGATCTATAATAGCCGTTGGATGTATCATGCGTTGCTGCATGGTTTCTCTTTCCTCGGTCATTAAAGTCACTCCTTGCTTACCTGCCGCCAGAGCAGGTGCCTTAATGTAATAAATTCTATATAGTGATATATTCACCCATAAACCAACAAAATATACTCGTTGTTTTTAGGGGAAAGTACTATATTGCAGATTATATACTTTATTTTTCGCCGTTTTTCATAGCGAAAGGACATAAATGCTCTTTATTTTTTAGGATTTTGACCCGGCATAAGAGCAAACAGGTATTCACCTTCTGCACAAAGCGTGTCTCCTACATGGCACTGTGCTTTTACTTTTCCCATGCGGCCTTTGATTTTTTCAATATCGGCACGCATTACAACCTGATCACCAGGACGTACCGGATGACGAAAACGAAGTTTGTCAATTCCTGTGAAATACGGAATCAAGCCTCTGTTTTCTTCCGGATACAACAATGCTACGCCGCCTACCTGCGCCATTGCTTCCGCAAGCAGTACGCCCGGCATAACCGGCTGTCCCGGGAAATGGCCCTGAAAAAACAATTCATTAAAAGTGGCATTTTTAATACCAATCGCATATTTCATCGGTTCCAATTCAATAATGCGGTCCACGAGCAGCATCGGGTACCGATGCGGTAAAATTTCCATAATATCCGTAACTTCCAAAGTCATTCTAATTCCTCCTAACCGATTTCTTTAAAAATATCATGCGTCAGTAAATTATTCAACTTGTGACTTGATTTTACAGCAATAATATGTCCCCGTATAGGTCTCCCCAGCAAGGATATATCGCCAATAACATCCAATACTTTATGACGAACCAATTCGTCCGCGCTTCGTACCTTAGATAAGCAAGTCGTCTCATCATAGACAATCGTATTTTCCAAGTTGCCGCCTTTGCCAAGCCCCAGTTTCCGAATCATTTCCAATTCTGCTGTAAACGCAATGGTCCGTGCATAGGCAATTTCCTTGACATACACATCCGGCGTGATTTCCGCATCAAAAAACTGTACCCCTAATAACGGATGGGGATTGATAGATGTGAATGTAATCCGAAATCCATCATACGGAATCACGGCGATGAATTTATCATCTTCCTGAATCAAATGCTGTTTTTGAATGACAATTTCCTGCCGCGGTTCTTTTAATGACTGTATGCCGGCCTTTTGGATTAATTCCACAAAATTTAGGCTGCTGCCGTCAGCAACAGGAGGTTCTGCTGAATCCATTTCTACAATACAATTATCTACCTGCAAGCCATGGAGCGCAGACAGTACATGTTCAACAGTAAACACCTTTGCTTCGCCGTCTTCCAGCGTCGTCGCCCGCATCGTATTCGTTACCTTTGACAAATGTGCCCGCACCGACGGCTGTCCCGGCAAGTCAGTACGAATAAATACAATGCCTGTATTGGCTGGTGCCGGCCGCATAACCATGTGAACTTCCTGAGCCGCATGTAAACCTATTCCACTGTATGAAACGGAGTCGGCTAATGTCGTTTGTGCTATAGACATAAGTACGCCTCTCCTTTCCTTTTCTAAAATATAAATTTCCCATACTAAATTATTATACCGCATTTAAACTTTATTTGACAATGTACAATTATAAATATCTATAAAAGCCCCCTCTGACATATCAATCACATTCAAATGCTCCCTACTGCGGCCACAAAAGTTGGACCAAAATCATTTTCACTAAGTAGGTTCACCTAAATCGTTTCGTACTTCAATCAACTGTACGCCATCAAAATCAATAATTTGTCGTTTCGGTTCACCACACATACACATCTCAAATCCTTGTTCCGTATTCATGCTATATAGCATGACCGCACCACGATGATTAGAATCATCATTGACTTTCTCCCATAATTTTCCTCGGACCATAGCACTTACATTGCCAACAAGGACACCCGGCTTTACTTCCATAAGCCATTTGGTTAATTCTCCTCTGAGTTTTTCACTTCCATTATCAATGACCATTACAACCATATATCATTCTCTCCCTCCATAATTTTTACCGCCTTGGACTTCCTGTCCGCTGTCATCCCAAAGATTTCCCGTCACTAAAGCTTCTACTTGTTCGTTATCTTCTTCATGAAATAACGATGATAAATCAGTAGCAATCCGTTTCATGAGACCTCGACAATGGAAATATTTTCTGCAGATACGTCTGATTTGCGTTGAATAATCATCAGGAAAATTTTTTACAGCTTCGAAGGCTGCTGGAATTGTCATATCAGCTTTATACAAATCAGCAAGATCATATACAAAAGACAGCAGCTTACCTGTATGAATAAATCCCAGAGCAGGAGAATACCCTAAGGAAATAATGGCTGCTTGGCAAACACTGTAAAGTATAGCGTTGGCTTGTGATAATGCTTTATTAATGTCATCACTATCCTCCCAATTCACCGTTTTATATTTTCTAACTTTCCAAGTAATTCCATTCTGTTTTGCAGCCTGCTGATACGCTTTTCTCATTCTAACGCCTTCCAATCCGCGTATCTGCTGCAACGTCAATCCTTTGCAATTAATTTTCGGAAATCGGATTTCGTACATTTTACGAACAATCTGCATGTGAAGTTCCGTATCCATACAATATTTTGCCTGAAGCAAGAGATTCTTAGCACTCCTTGTTTCGCCTTGTCCAGAAGCATAAAATTTTGCACCTCGTTCTCCACACCAGACGACCATGCATCCATTATCTGCCAACGTTCGAATAGCAGCATGCGTGATAGTAGTGCCAGGTCCAATCATAAGACAAGTGATAGAAGAAACAGGGACAGGTATGCGACCACTTTCTTTAATCACAACGATAGCAGAGTCCTGCTGTTCAACAATGGCATGTTCAATATACAGAAAACTTACACTATCCCGCAATTTAGGTAATTCATGCAAATCCTTCATATAATCGTCTCCTATATTAAAAATTTCATTATCCGGTTCATCCCTACGCATGTGGGGCTAATGTGTTAGATGGAAATTCTAATGCACTTGATGTCGGTTCATCCCCACGCATGTGGGGCTAATTCTGCTCGTGTTTCCTGTCATGCCTATCCCCTCGGTTCATCCCCACGCATGTGGGGCTAATTCCGAGCCTTCAACCGCTCTTGCACTCCCATTACGGTTCATCCCCACACATGTGGGGCTAATGTTTGAATTGGAAAACCTTCTTTCAGCGACGCCGGTTCATCCCCACACATGTGGGGCTAATGCTTATCCCCATGGAATTTTCCGTCGGTATAGCCGGTTCATCCCCACACATGTGGGGCTAATTCAGTCATTTTACATCTCCTCTTCTTTTCTTTCCGGTTCATCCCCACGCATGTGGGGCTAATTAAATTTTCATCTCTAAACCAATCGTTGTATACGGTTCATCCCCACGCATGTGGGGCTAATTCAAGCACGTCACGGCTCGAATCCATGATTTCCGGTTCATCCCCACGCATGTGGGGCTAATTTGTAAGCGGTTGGTGTAGGATGCAGTATGAGTCGGTTCATCCCCACGCATGTGGGGCTAATTGCCGATGGAATCGCCCAACTCTCTCTCATATCGGTTCATCCCCACGCATGTGGGGCTAATTGCTATCATCCTTCTTTTATGTTAATCATTCCCGGTTCATCCCCACGCATGTGGGGCTAATGAAATTGTCGCACTAATTTAGTTAATTTCCGAGCGGTTCATCCCCACGCATGTGGGGCTAATTCAAGTCCTTTTAATATTTTCCAAAATGATTCTGGTTCATCCCCACGCATGTGGGGCTAATGTCACCTCCTTCAATGTATCATATGTCGCCACCGGTTCATCCCCACGCATGTGGGGCTAATGTTTTCCAGTGCGTCCATGATAACATCATAAGCGGTTCATCCCCACGCATGTGGGGCTAATTTTCTGTGCTTTTCATAATTATTTTCTCCCTTCGGTTCATCCCCACGCATGTGGGGCTAATTTTTAGTTAAATGAAGACATGAAGGAAATTACCGGTTCATCCCCACGCATGTGGGGCTAATGACTATTTTCTTTTTGCGCCGGGGCTTACGCTCGGTTCATCCCCACGCATGTGGGGCTAATGACTATTTTCTTTTTGCGCCGGGGCTTACGCTCGGTTCATCCCCACGCATGTGGGGCTAATGACTATTTTCTTTTTGCGCCGGGGCTTACGCTCGGTTCATCCCCACGCATGTGGGGCTAATGACTATTTTCTTTTTGCGCCGGGGCTTACGCTCGGTTCATCCCCACGCATGTGGGGCTAATGACTATTTTCTTTTTGCGCCGGGGCTTACGCTCGGTTCATCCCCACGCATGTGGGGCTAATGGATTAAATTTACAATTTTGTCATAATATTATCGGTTCATCCCCACGCATGTGGGGCTAATATCGCTTGTATTCCGATAACAAATTCAACGAACGGTTCATCCCCACGCATGTGGGGCTAATGGCTGCCACATATATTATTTACTATGTTTTTTGCGGTTCATCCCCACGCATGTGGGGCTAATGTCGTTATACTTCATACTTTTTTTTGTCCTTTCGGTTCATCCCCACGCATGTGGGGCTAATGAAATTCCGCTAATTGCAAATTACAGCGGCCTGCTGGTTCATCCCCACGCATGTGGGGCTAATGAATTGGTTCGGGGCCGAATACTCGCTCCATTCCGGTTCATCCCCACGCATGTGGGGCTAATTATGTCTTTCAAGGCAATAATCCGAGGATTATCGGTTCATCCCCACGCATGTGGGGCTAATGGTAGCGAAATATTTTAATAAGTCGATTAATTACGGTTCATCCCCACGCATGTGGGGCTAATACGCGGCAAAGCAGCTACAAAAGAGATATGGACGGTTCATCCCCACGCATGTGGGGCTAATACTTAAGAAAATGCGATAGGTATGCCATCTTTCGGCTTTTAAATGGCTCTAAGTATCTTTTACTTCAAGAGCAAAAACCCCATACCATAAGCCTTTCCAGATCCAATTCCATTTTTCCAGCCTGCAATAAACCGTGAAATGTCACGTATCTTTAAAATTCCCATCATTCGGATTGGATGGTATTGAAAAGTTCCCCCTTTACCTTGATAATGTTTTCCTCTAATAACCACAGCCGGATATTCTTCAGCTTGCAAAATTTGATATCCGTTTTGCTCACCTTTTCTTTGATGCCATGCCAACCGTTCTTTTCTAGTTGTTAAAGCTCGACGTTGGCTGTTTTTCTGTCCTTCCTTACCTACCTTTTTAAAAGGTTCCGTCAACAAGTCAAACTGATATATTTGACCGACAGCAAAATGACTTTCTATGTAATCCATATCTTTTGAAACTACAACTCTCAAAGCTGCATTTTGATCTTTTACAGGGAGGCGATTAGACAAGATGTAGACAGCCGCAGTCTTCGGGTTTATCCGATAAAGAATCTGCCCCGTTTGCCTAGAACACTGATACAGATCCTGTATTTTCTCGTGCATCGCCTGATAATCTAACACACACCGCCGCCCTTCTGTCTTGTCAATGGATACTATCGCCTTGCTGAGATACATTCAATTCACCTCCTGTAGAAACAACAATACGTTTCCGTATTACCTCTCGGCTGAAAAAACTCCGTGGTTTCGTACTTAAAGCATCATTACGGTTATATCGATTTCCCCGTATATCCGTATCTGCCTGACTTTCAATTTCTACAGTAATAACGTCAGAAGCCCGATTAGCCAATGGTAACGCAGACAATGCTTCATCTATGTCCTGATAACAATAATAAATCCGATCATATATAGGGCGCGATGGAACACAGGACTTGCGTCCCAAGAAGAGTGTCCATTTCGGATGTTTTAGTGCAGTATAAATCTGCTCGAGTATTTCTTTTTCACCTTGTAAGACAACTGTGAAATAAGCATCTTGTAAATAATCCCGATGGCTGACTAATGTACTAAACTGACCTTTTACGCCCCGATGTTTACCCAGAGCCGTTAATAAATGTTTCGATTGGACTGTATGGAAATCTGTCAGTATCAATCCTTTCCTATCGGCCCGAGCTCCCATACGTAATTGCTGGCTTAATTCAGCCAGCCTTGTGTCGTTTCTCTGCCACCCCAGAGCGCAACCTAGCAAACCAATAATACCAGATTTTGTTGGAAATACAGCACTGTCTCGATAATTCCATTTGCCTATTTCTCCCCAGCTCTGCAGCAAACCTTCTAATCGCAATACAAGTAAGGGCTGCATACTATTTCCCTCCTTATTGCTTTAAAATAGTTTGTACTCCATCTAACACTTCTGCAAAGGTCTTGCAATTATCCGTGTTGGAAATATCCAGTTTATGAACTTGCCCTAACGTAAACCAAAACCGTTTCTTTACAGGAATAGCGTATTCATCACTAATCGTTTGAATATGAACAGCCAATTCATCTATGCTGCGGGCAATCAAATCTTTACCCTGCGAGGGATATACTGGTTTAACAAAAGCATTCGCATAACTTATAGGAATGGGATATTCTTTACATTCAACGCAGATAGCCGACGGCAGTGTGTTTCCGGCAAAAGAATTCTGCTTGCCACCAGGATTTGTATAAACCATAGCCTGCAGCAGGACAGAAACTGCCTTCTGAATAAGTACATCTGGATTTTCAGCATACTGCAAATTTTCTCTTAATTTATCAACATCCAGTGAAGCATATAAGTAATAACAAGATGAATTATAATCTATATCTCCCATCATCCCAGAGCCTAATTCACTATCTCCAAGGCAGTCATCCATAGCCGTAAAGAAATCTGTTTCCATAGTTACTTTATTCGTCGAAAAAGCGTGAGCGACCTGCATCGCTGCTTCTACATCAGCAAACGCATTAGATGTAACCATGCGGCCAAATAAAGCAATATCAAGAGAAATAGGGCGATCTGATGCATTTTTCCCCAGTAAATCTTCAATTTCTTTTGCCTTGACTTTTTCAAATTTTTTTGTATCCTGGCAATCTTCGATTTTTTTCTTTATGGCTTGTGCTACCCGTTCAATATCGGCTGGAGAATATAATACAATCTGGCTTGTCATACCTGAATTTGTTTCTTTGCTATTTTTATTGCCAATCCCGCTCAACTTTTTCTGAATCAATGGCAAATATGCATCGTCGACCTGCCCTTTTAACTTCTGGCAAACTAGTTCGGGTAATTTACGTGTCCTGATTCCTAATTGATTTTTCAATTCATGCTGCATTACTGGTGATGTGCGCCAGCTCCGTTTTAAACACTGACTAGAAATACGTCCGCGTTGAACACCCCCAAAAATACAAGTTTTAGGGATACCTGTATCGTCACGATTCAGGTTAGTAGCCGGATAATTTTTTAACATATGCATTTCAAGTAACATAACAATAGCCCTCCTTATTTTTCCTTATCAGCTAAAAAATCACGGATCCATTTTTTTTGCACAATTTGGTTGTCGTAGTCCCAGGAAAGTAAATCATGAAGCAGTAATTTACAATCTACAACAGCACCTTTTGATTTACAAAATTTAACCAGACGGAATAATTTCATTGCCAAATAGCCATCATTATCCCAGGACATGTCTAATACAGAAAGCATCCTTTTCTGAAACGTATTCTGCATTGTATCTTTCAATGCGTTGCCAATTTCGGGGATAGACTGTGGCTTTACCGTTTCATCACCTTTCCATAAGCATTGCAGACATGCCGCTAAAAACGCTTTATCCTCCTCAGTTGGATTCATCTCGAATCGCTTTGCCTGATAAAAAGCTATCATCGTATCCGCATCCACATCAGCTAGTCGTTTTCCTGCCGCTCGCCGTAAAACGGCTGCATATCCGGTATTAGCATTAGCTAAGCAACGCACTCTGTCCAGAAACTCATCATATCTAGCCAATTTCGTTACATATTCGTCATGCGTCATTCGGCTCACTCCATTTCGCATTTTTCTTTAACTTACCATAAAAAAATTTTTTTTCTTCTTCTTTTTTAAGCAAATCTTCTGCCTTCCGGCAAAAAACATCGCAAAATTCGTCATAAAGTTGTCCGGCAGTTTTTCTCAGAAACTGACTCCATTCTTGCAAGGAACTAAGGCAACCATCTTTATTTTTGGCAATAGCCACTGCATCACTCAACTTGTAAAAATAATCTTCACAAAGGGTATAGAAGCGATGGATGTACTGATGTATCTCAGATACATCAGGAAACAGCTTCTGTAGACTCTCTCGCAGAATACTTGCATCCAATTCAGCCTGCTTAACGGCCTTGCATATATACATTCTTTTATGATAATCGTTAGCAATCCGTACATCTAACTTCAATACCCCCTGCTGCACTCCCTCGTATGCAGCCTGATTTGTCACAGCGCCATAGGTCATTATTGGAATCGTCTTTTCCGGATACTCTTCTAATATTTCAACGAGTTGTTGTAATATAGCCGGCGCCAAAGAGAAATCGAACATTAATGTTCCTATATTACGCCAAATTTCCTTATCGCGACTTGGTTTTAGTGACGTCCTAACGCCTTTTTTATTGCGTATATAAAGTACATAGGGATCACGCCAACTTTCATACCCTTCAAAATTTAATCCTGCCTGATAATAGATATGATGTACTTTCCCATTTTCTTCCTGCAACAATACACGTCGGCTTGGGAAAAACATGCCATACCAAAAAGATGTCCTGGCTATAACCTGTTTAGGAATGACTTTTCTTGTATTTCGCCACAATGTTTTTTCTGCGTCATCCGCTAACTCTGCTTCCGATAAAGGCAGCATTGATAAAACCAGTGTTTCAAATAAGTTCTTTCCTTGTGGAACAAAAAACAATGGTGGCGCACCATACACGCCAGAAGGGCCTTGCAGGCCAGATGTACAAAAAATCAAGTTTGTCAGCAATTCAATAACTGTCTGGTCTGGGTTCAACACACTATCCGCTTCGAATTGATGAACGAAATGGACAGGGTTATTGCCACTCGGCAGAGTGTAATCCAGCACAGCTACAGGCTTAAGATGCGATGTTGTATCATAGGATGCATCATAAGGTGCCTGCATAAAAGGACGTCTTGTATCAAATAAATCAAAAGATACGCCTTCGTTTTGGCACAACTGAAAATATGCCTTGATTACATCATCATCAAATACCTGCTTATCGAGTAGTTCTAAAATATCGTCAAGACTTTCCGGCCGATAAGCATCCATCAAAAACAGCACTAAAAAACGATGGATACTGAAAGATTCCATCGGATTCAAGCCATCAAATCCTTCGATATGGTGAGCCTCAAAAAAGACATCTGCTAAACTAAGCTTTTGATGGCTTCCATCTTGCATTAATACAGGAAGCCACGGCTCACGACTCACATCATACTCCATTTGTTTTGCCTCCTATCAGAAATCCTAATTGATTATCTAAAATAAAGCAGCTCCCATCTTCTAATTCACAAATACCGTCCTCAGCTGGATAGATTCTGACACCATACAGCAATCCCTTTCCCTGTATCGGTTCTACACCATTCTTACAACATAATTTTTCTTGGTTCTTTATCTGCCGTCTGGATACAGATACGCTATACTGTAAAATAATCTGAGCCATTTTTTTGCTAATCCAATCCTGCTTCTGTAATGTATAGAACAAATTCGGTGAAACCAAGGACAGGCGAAGGCTTTCCTCACCCATTCTTGTTTTAGCGACTACGAATGGATCATCATCATCAAACAGCTCACCACCATTATGAGAGAGCCAAAACTTCTTAGCACTCGGCTCTGGCAAAGTAATCCCTTGGGCAGCTGATCCTTGCAGTTCTTCATCCAACTTATATTCGGCCCATTGCATTAACTGCTCTGGCGTTATATCAACATCACTATATACATCATCCACCAATTTAGGTATATCCTGGGGAATGTGCAATACCGATTTATCCCGCAGCAGATTCATCGTCTTTTCCAAAAGTATCGGCGGATAAACCACTCCCGTCGCGCCAAAGTCAGTATCTTTAGGCACCAATATCGTGATAGACGGTCCGGAAATTTTGAAAGGACGCTTTGTTTCTTTATGGCGCCATACACGACCGATGCGTTGAAACAGTAAATCCATGGGACAGACATCAGTAAACAGGTAATCAAAATCAACGTCCAGAGATTGTTCGACGACCTGCGTTGCAATAACTAATAATTTTTCTGGCCGCTTAGCCGGATCAGAGCTCAATTTTTGCAGGCATTCTTCTTCTAATTCATTTCTGCGCTTTGCATGAAATCTCGCATGAAATAAAAGGACAGGCAAGGTCTTATCTAAAATCTTGACTTCCTGATATAATTGTTGGGCTTCCTTTACTGTATTGCAAAGCAGGCAATAACATCCACTTGTGTCATTGATTTGCTGTACAGCCTGCACTGCAATTTTTTGCATATTGTTTAATATCGGCAGCAACTTAATAGCTGCATCCATTGTCTGATGACTACCAGCAACAGGAAACTGCCGTATCTCTTCATTTCCATAAAAAGCAGTAATGCAAGGATATGCTTTACCATCCGAAAAAACAGCCTGCGAATCATAAATCTTAGCATATTCTTCTTTTTTCTCCTGTGGTAAAGTAGCCGATAACATAACGACAGGAATTTGCAGGGCGCGACACCATTTTAATAAGACCGCTATAATTTCGCTCATATACGCATCGTACGAATGCAGTTCGTCAATAATTAGGACTTTGTCCGTCAAACCTGCCAAACGCAGGACTCCGTACTTAACTCGCAAAGCAGCCATCATGACCTGATCTACTGTCCCCACCGCAAAAGGCGCAAGCAGGCCGAGACGCATTGGTTCCGTCCATAGTACTGCCTGTAAAGCCTCTTCACCATGATACGTTATACTATCATTATTAACCAACCAAGCCATCGAATGCATCAATTTTGCCTGCGGCAAATGCAATCGCGTTAACATATCATTTACTCGTTGATACATCTGATTCGATGTGGCAGCTGTCGGCAAGGCCACATAAAAGCCTTCTTTTTTCCATATCTTCGCCAGTTGAGATGCTGCATATAAAGCTGCTTCTGTTTTCCCTTCTCCCATTGGTGCTTCTAAAATCATCGCCAAAGGCTTACCTGGCTGTTGAAAAATAGTTTCCGTTTTACTTTGGAGTGGACGCATCCCGCTACGTGGAATAAAGGACCATAAATCTGTAAATGTATGAATTTCATTAGGAACGCTTTGATGGAGTAAATAATTGTTCTGCAAAAACGTTTGGGTACGAGTAAAGATATCTTTGCGTGCTGACTCTATATCTGCATCTAACGGGGTCCCAGCAAACAAATCGCCTGAAGCAATCCAGTCTGCAGCAACTACAATTCCTAATAAGAGCATGCAAAAAGCATCCATATTTTGGGGAACGAAAGAAGACGGCGGCTGAAAAAGCTGCCAAAGCTGTTCTTCTATATTATCCTGTAAGATACTCCAACAATCTTTGCGGTCTGGTACTAAGGGGCCAGCAACACCAATCTTCCCCTGATGATGATTTTCAATGATATAGCTTAAAGACCGCCGTAATGCACTACTAGAAAATCGGTTTTTATTTTTCCAAATTTGCCGTAACAGCGCCGCTCCATGTTTTTCGTGTCGGAAATGAGGAATTGGCGAACAATGTAAATCGTGTTGATCAATAAATTTTTTCGCAGGTGGATAGGCACCATTACCTATAAAGAAAGGGGACGCTTTTCCAATATCATGGCTAGCTGCCAAATAGCCCACTAATTGAATGATTTCATTAGAGGATAATCCCGTCTGATACATTAACTGTATTTTCAACGGGACAAAACAGCCTTTCGTAATTAAAATCTGTGCAACAAAACCTGTTTCCAGTAAGTGATTACGCAAAGGTTTGTATGGATTGCTTTTAGCCCAAAGAATTGATTCGAGCTGAGAAAGTATATTTGTCTCCAAAAAAACACCTTCTATCACAAAATTGACTGTAATCGTTAGTCAGTAAATTTAATCCCCACTAATGTGGGGTAAGTCTGGAATACGTATTTCCCCAGAAATTACCAGAAAGAAAAAAATGAATTAAAAATACGGTTCATCCCCGCTAAAGCGGGGCTAATAAATTATAAATACTTTATTACATTCTATCACACATGAATCGCAAATACAAATTAAACAAATTTATATATTGATCAGCACTTTATAACGGTTACATAACTTCGGTAGTTGCCAAAACCAGTTCACATAAGGTCTAAACTAAGTCCGTTGATTTTTTTGCAGTTTGAGCCTTGGAGACCAAACTGCAAAAAAATATTTCACGCTGTATTTACCCACTTAAATGACTTCGCAGCTCTTGCGAACTGGCATTCCGGCATTTCGCAAAACGGTCATCCAGATAACTCCGTGTTCCATACTTTTTCGGATATCTTTGCTTGTCATTAGGTAACGGCGGCAATTCATACATTACCGAATCACTGCGGATGTTGCAGATGAAGCGATTGATTCATCGCCGTTTCATTACGGAGATCCCGGTAATAAGTATTCCAGTAGCGATGCGTCACCTGGAACAAGAAATTCTAGTGAAGCACATATTAAAGCCAAATACAAAATGCCCATGAATCCCATAACTATCATCTTCACGAGCATTTTGTATTTTCAAACGTGTCAAATGCCGCATTTAAACTTTATTTGACAACGTATAAACGCAAATATCTGCTCACACCTTTCAAATGCATGCAAAAAACCGCCGCACACCAACGATGTACGACGGCTTCCATATATCTCCTGCCGCTTATTGCAAGAGGGTATAGACAGCGGATACAGTTGTATCCCACTGTTCTATTTGCTGTTGTTCTGCCGCAATGGTATCATGTCCCTTGCCGCATTGACGCTGTACGGATGCCGGCGATGTGCCATTGTAGGTATTACGCTGATCCACACAGGTTTCAATATCCAAGAAATGATGGATATCTTCTGCAAATAAAGGACTCATTGCCTGCAGTTCGTCCAAGGTAAGCTGCTGCAGTACTTTTCCCTGTTCAATGCAGTAATGAACGGCCTTGCCGACGACAGCATGCGCTTCGCGGAACGGCAGTCCTTTTTTAGCGAGATAATCTGCCATGTCAGTAGCATTGGAAAAATCGCTTTCCAACACTTCACGCATGCGCTTGCCGTTGACAGTCATTTTATCAATCATCGCAGCGTAAATTGTCAGGGCAAATTTCAAATTGTCAATAGCATCAAAGACGCCTTCTTTATCTTCCTGCATATCTTTATCATATGCCATGGGGATGCCTTTCATCATCGTCAACACGCCCATCAGATGCCCGTAAAAGCGTCCAGTTTTGCCGCGAACTAATTCGCAAATATCCGGATTTTTTTTCTGCGGCATAATAGATGAACCGGTGCAGTGCGAATCATCCAATTCAATAAACTTAAATTCGGAAGAAGACCAAAGAATGAATTCTTCAGACAAGCGGCTCAAGTGCATCATCAGCTGTGCAGCAAATTCCAAAAACGCAATAATATAATCGCGGTCGCTGACAGCATCCATGCTGTTGTCATACAGTTTGCCAAAATGCAGCGTTTTGGCGACAAAAGGTTGATCCAGCGGATACGTCGTACCAGCCAGCGCGCCTGCGCCTAATGGCATCATGTCTGCCATTTCCCAAGCATATTTCATATGAATGAAATCACGGGACAGCATGGAAAAATACGCCATCATATGATGACTGAACAAAACAGGCTGTGCCCGCTGCAAATGCGTATAGCCAGGCATAATAACGTCACTGTACTTTTCAGCGGCCTTGACAATCGATTCCTGCAGTTTGACAAGGAGTTTAGCAACTGCCGCAATTTCCCTGCGAACGTACATATGCGTATCCAGCGCTACCTGGTCGTTGCGGCTGCGTCCGGTATGAAGCCGTTTGCCGGCTTCGCCGATAGCATCTGTCAACCGTTTTTCCACATTCATGTGAATGTCTTCCAATTCTACAGAAAATTCAAATTCGCCTTTTTCAATTTGTTCATAAATATGTTTCAGCCCTGTGACAATGGCATCTTTATCTGCTTTAGAAATAATGCCCTGCCGCTGCAGCATCGTCGCATGGGCAATGCTGCCGCAAATATCTTCTGCATACATGCGGCAGTCAAACTGGATAGAGGCATTGAATTCTTCTACACTTTTATCCGTGGCCTTTGTAAAGCGGCCGCCCCATAATTTCATTCTGTTTCGCTCCTTATTTTCCGTTCTTTGCTGCATGCTGTTTCATGAGCGCACGCATCTGGAGAGGCAATCCAAAGAGGTTGATGAAGCCTTCTGCATCTTTCTGGTTGTATACATCATCTTCGCCAAATGTGACAAATTCTTCATTGTACAAGGAATACGGCGAAGTGGAACCCGCACTGATAATGTTGCCTTTGTAAAGTTTTAATTTAATCTGGCCTGTAACAGTCTGCTGTGTTTCGTCAACAAACGCAGAGAGTGCTTCACGAAGCGGCGAGAACCATTTGCCGTCATATACTAATTCAGCAAATTTGTTGGCAACCGTTTCTTTGTAATGGAACGTATCGCGGTCGAGGCAGAGATATTCCAATTCTCTGTGTGCATACATGATGATCGCACCGCCCGGATTTTCATAGATGCCGCGGCTCTTCATGCCGACAAGACGGTTTTCAACAATATCTACAATGCCTACGCCGTTTCTGGCACCGATTTCATTAAGAGCTGTAATTAAAGCTACAGCATCCATTTTTTCGCCATTGACAGCTACAGGGATACCTTTTTCAAAATCAATGGTGACATATTCAGCTTTATCCGGAGCCTGTTCCGGTGTCTTAGTTACCATGTATACCATGTCTTTTGGTGCATTAGCCGGATTTTCGAGGTCGTCCCCTTCATGGCTCAAATGCCAGATATTCCAGTCCATGCTGTACGGATACGGATTTTCTTCCGACTGGTAATCAATAGGTACATGATGAGCTTCTGCATATTTGAGTTCATCTTCACGAGATTTGAGGTTCCACATTCTCCACGGAGCAATCAGTTTCATCTGCGGAGCCAAGGCTTTGACAGTCAATTCAAAACGAACCTGGTCGTTGCCTTTGCCTGTTGCGCCGTGAGCAATAGCGTCAGCGCCTTCTTTTTCAGCAACTTCAACGAGTTTTTTAGAAATAAGCGGGCGGGCAAAAGATGTCCCCAACAGATATTTACCTTCATATACGGCACCTGCTTTGACTGTCGGCCATACGTATTCTTCCATGAATTCTTTTTTAATATCCATGACATATACTTTAGAAGCGCCGGAAGCATAGGCTTTCTTTTCAATCGCTTCAAAGTCATCCGGCTGGCCAACATCAGCACATGCAGCAATGACTTCGGCACCTTTATAATTTTCTTTCAACCAAGGAATAATAACGGACGTATCCAGGCCACCAGAATAGGCCAAGACGATTTTTTTAATTTCACTCATGATAATTCCTCCTATTGCAAACTAAGCGGCAAATTTATTTGTGTAACTATCTACGGTTGATAGTATACACCCTATTGAAATAATATGCAAGTAAATTGCATAAAACCTTGTCATGTTTTGTTAGTGTAAAATAATTGTGGGAAATCTTTAATGCATTGAAGAAAACATAAAAAG
>CAVKEA010000009.1:0-51449 GCA_963655305.1 bacterium | reverse complement strand
TAAATTCTTGTTTATCTCATTGTTCACTTCAATTTTGTCATCTAAGTCTCGGAGTATGGAAGCTACTATCTTCTGTTCTATCAGTGATGGTAATTCTACTTCAATATCGTCAAATGTATTTCGCGTAATAGTATCAAACACCGAACCATGAGTATTCTTTTTCAAAACTACCACGTTGTGCTTAATCAAGTAATATAGATATTCCTCATCAACAAGGCCTTCTTTTGCACGAAGTCCATAACACGACTGATTAAAAGCCATGGGATATGGAATCATCGCCATTTCTCCGACAGTACCACGTGCCGAAATTATTGAATCATTTCGCTTTAGCAATTTCGTCGAACTATTATCAAGTCCAGCTTGTGTAATGGTCTTCTCTGTTTCATAAACGTAGCGATAATCATTGTTAAAGTCTTTTACAGAAAGCCAAGGAATGTCACCATTCCAATATTCTGGCTTACTTGTCTTAGGAGTTCCTCCACCAATAATATCCATTATTTCAGAGAGTTTATATTTCATATCCGATCGCCCCCAGCTTCTTCCTGATTTCGTCCTCCAGCTTATGCGACTTTGCAAACATTTTCGCAAGTTCAGATGTTAACCGTTTCATCTTATCATCAAATGGTTCATCATCATCTTCCTGCTCTTCAATCCCCACATAGCGTCCAGGTGTAAGGATATAATCCTGTTTGGCAATGTCCTCTGTAGTTTTCACAGCACAGAAGCCCTTTACATCTTTTAACTTACCTTCTTGGAACTGCGTAAATGTATCTGCCAGCTTTTTAATATCTTTAGTCTCAAAATCTCGATGGGTACGGTCTACCATATACCCCATTTTACGTGCGTCAATAAAGAGCGTTTTCCCCGCCTGCTTTTTATTTCTGGTGATGAACCACAGCGTTGCTGGAATTGTCACACTGTAAAAGAGCTGCGACGGCAGCGCTACGACGCCTTCAATCAGATCATCTTCAATAATTTTCTTTCGAATCTCCCCTTCTCCCCCGGTCTGAGAAGAAAGAGCCCCATTTGCAAGTACCAAACCGATTTTACCACCTGGGGCCAGATGATAAATCATATGTTGAATCCAAGCAAAGTTAGCATTGCCGGCAGGCGGCAGACCATATTTCCAGCGTCTATCGTCTTTAAATTGTTCCTGCCCCCAGGGATGATAGTTAAAAGGAGGATTGGCCATGATGAAATTTGCTTTCAGCGTGGGATGCAAATCATTGGCAAACGTATCTGCATGATATTTCCCCAAATCGGCTTCAATGCCACGAATCGTCAAGTTCATAATAGCCATTTTCCATGTATCTGGATTGGCTTCCTGTCCAAAGATTGCAACATCTTCCCGGTTTCCAGAATGTTCTTGAATAAATTTTTCACTCTGGACAAACATTCCTCCAGAACCACAACAAGGGTCATAAATTTTAGAATGTGCATGTGGTTTTAGAATCGCTACTATCGTATTAACAATGCTGGATGGCGTATAGAATTCTCCGCCTTTTTTGCCTTCCTTTTCCGCAAACATTGCAATACAGTATTCATATGTCCGCCCTAAGATATCACGGTTTTCTTCCGTTTCTCTCATATCCAGATTAGTAAAAAGATCGACAACATCACCCAGGACCTTTTTATCTAAGTCTGGAGAAGCATAGTTTTTAGGCAGAACATTCTTTAGCTTTGGGTTATCTGCTTCAATAGACCGCATGGCATCATCCAAAATTGTACCAATTTCAGGTGCATGTGCGGCTGCTGCAATTCTGGACCAACGGGCATTTTCAGGAACAAAGAAAATATTCTTTTCCATATAGGCATCACGGTCATTTTCAAATCCGTCACCTTCTGCTACCAGTTCTTTATGGCGTTCCTCAAAAGCCGTAGAAATGTATCGCAGGAAAATCAGTCCGATAATCACATTGCGATATTCTTGGGCCGGGATATGTCCCCACAATACGCAAGCTGCATCCCAAATTTTCTTTTCAAATCCAATATTAACAGTATTGGTAATTTTTTTTGCCACTTTTTCTTCCTCCATACTTATTAAAATACAAGTAGCGCCTATTTTTTCAGTATAACATAAAATCCGGTATAACACCATTTTCCATGGCCTCGTGCCAATTTAGGCTCTCCTTATTTTAACTTTCCTAAGATTTTATGAAAAAAAACAGATATTCTCATCGTAGTTGACAGTACCCTGCCCGGCACACATGAATTATTCATCGGAAAGGTCGAAGCCGTTCATGTAGATGAAGAATACCTTGATGCTAATGGCAATATTCTCTGGGATATGATGGATTTAATGTAGTTTGGTATAATGGGTACTTTATACCCCATTATATCTGTTATATAGTCTAAGGGGGCTGTAACAAAATGAATTTTTTTAGTTCATTTTGCTGCAGCCTTTTTCTTATACCCGTTTTGCGTGCATGGTTTGTAACATTACTATCTATTTTTTCAAATTTCAAACCCCAAAAACTAAAAATTTTTAAAGAAAACTATGGTGTCTAATAGTAAAAAGCATTCATGTTACGGTCCCCTTGTATGCAGTTAACTAATATGCGGTTATTTTCACTGTATAAAAAAATCACTTCATCCTCAAATCTTGGAATGAAGTGATACCCTATTAGTTACACATATGGTGGCTGTGACAACCTTAACCTGATTTTCTCTGCAGTTTCGGCGCAACATCCATATTTTTATCAGCAGTTCTGACGTTGAGCTGTTGAACCTGCTTGTGCTGCATCAAGACGATGGAACACAGGACGACGGCAATTCCCAGATAGTGCATGACACTCAGTGTTTCCCCTAATACCAGCACGCCGAGAATGGCAGCAGCTACAGTCTCCATAGAAGCAATGACAGGAACTTTGCTGCTTCCTTGAATTTGCTGTACTCCTTGATAGTAGAAAAGATATCCGATTGCCGTAGGAATCAGTGCATACAGAAATCCGAGCCACGTAATAGTAATTGTAAGCGTAACCGGGGCTGCCCACGGTTTCATAAACACAGCTAAAAACAACGCTGCAAAAAGGTAACTGTAGGTGCTGATAACAAACGGATTGCTGCGCTCTCCAGCAAGTTTTCCAAAGATGGCAGTCAACGCATAGCAAAGCCCTGATGCAATACCGAAAAGAATCCCCGAAACAGACAGCGCAGCGGCTTCAAATTGTCCGCCCGTAGCTGCCAATATACAGCCAATGACATTGACAATCAACGCGATGCACTTGCGGGAAGTAATCCGTTCACTAAACAAAATGGCAGAGAGAATTGCCGTAAAAACAGGAGCTACATTCAAAAGTACTGCGCTGACTGTCACACCGATTTGCACTACGGCCCAACTGTAAAAAACATTATAAACACCATGACAGATTAGTCCCAGTGCTGCGCTATAGAAAAGAGTTTTTCCGCTGACGTGAAATGCTGCCGCACCCGATCGAATCAGCGTCACAATCAAAAGAATACTAAAAGCAAAGGCCATTCGCAAGAAGCTGATCGCTTCCGCAGAAGCACCTGCATCAGACATCAGACGGATAAACAGGCCGATACTTCCCCAAAGGGAACCGGCAATAAAGATGAAAACCGCACCTTGATCAAAATTTTTCTGCTTCAAAATAGGCTCTCCTCATTTCTTGTAGAATCCGTCAGCGGAAGCTCTACAATTTCGTGATAATCTAGTATGCAAATCTTACGTCATGCTTCTAAGGTACATGAATGCAAGATTGACGCAGCCAACAAGCTGTTTTCTCTGCAACGCTTCCAATGAATACTGCTCAGTTAGTTGCACTGCAAATGGTTTCTTGCTCAACGCGCAGTCAGCTTTCTCATACGCTTTCGTACGGATAAAAACGGCTGCAGCAGTTTCTGTATCCACGTCTTTCCTAATGGTCATTGGTACCCACCTCGTCTTTCAGGATACAGTGTAACGCGAGAGTTGCCTTTTGCGAAGACAGCATGTATGATTAGTATATAAGAATATCTTATTTATCTTGGAGAATACTATGGATGATTATAAAATTCACGTTCTATTGGCAGCAATTCGCACAGGAAGTTTCCGCAAGGCCGCACTGGAACTGAACTGTACACAGTCTGCCGTAACACAGTCCATGAACAGTCTTGAAAATGAATTGGGGTGCAAGGTGTTACAGCGAAACCACAACGGCATCCGCCTGACACCTGCCGGGGAGGAGCTTTTACCACTTTTGCTGGAAGCAGATGCTTCCCTGGCGCGGCTATCTGAGCGAGCACGACAAGTGGCTGGAGGCGCTTTTATACCGCTGCGGATTGGGGCGTTTTCCAGCATTTCCAGTACATGGTTTCCGCAAATACTACAGGAATATCATGCGCTTTATCCGGAAACCACCTTTGATATTCGAGTGGGAACCGATGTGCTTTCGAATTGGCTGCTCAATGGCACCATTGATTTGGCACTTGGCGATTCTGCCCGCTGCCGGGCGTTCCGTTGGCTGCCGCTAATGGACGATCCCTATTTTGCCGTCCTTCCCAAATCGTTAGCGCCGAAATGTGACAGCATCTCGCAAGAAGACCTTGCCGATTACCCATTTGTGATGGCGCCTATGAATGCGCTGGACAGATATTTATCCGTTTGCCCTGCCAATCAACTTCGCGTAAACTGCGATGATGATTCTACCTTGCTTTCTATGGTAGCGCAGGGAATCGGCGTGACAGCCATGCCACAGCTATGTTTGCAAAAACTACCAGAACAAGTCTGTGTTTTGCAGCTGACACCGCCGACTAAGCGAGTACTAGGTGTCGCGCTCCCCAACTCGCCGTCTAAGGAAGCAGTTCGTTTCGCCCGGCATTTGAAACAAAAGTTTTCGTATTCAACCACATGATAGATTGCCATCATATACAGAATCCCCGGCACTTTTTTATACAGGTACCGGGGATTCTGTTATTCTACACTCATTTGAATTTTTAGCGAGTATTCTTTTATTTTGCAGTATTTTTATATCATGCTGTCACTACCCACAGTACTGATGAGCTGCGTCATAAGAAATGCATCGACGGGGAGGTTGCATTGCAAATGGAGTATATCCTCTTATCAAGCTTCTGAGCTGCTGCTTTCAGTATCTCTTCCGTTTTTGCTGGCCATCTTATTTTGATACATATTGTAGTCTGCCTTTTCAAACAGTACCTGCATGGTTACTTCTTTGTTATACCAAGACGTGTGGGCTTTGCCGACAGCATAACTGATTTTGATATCACTGCTTTCTTGGTTGAATTTTTCTATTTTTTCATGCAGCGATGCAATAATTTCATCCAACAGCTGCACATCCGCATTATTTAAAATAACAAGGAATTCATCGCCGCCAAAACGTCCTACAAACTGATCCTCTGGAACGGACAGGCGCAGCATACGGGCAAAATTTTGAATGGTACTGTCACCTGCTGCATGTCCCAACGAATCATTGATTTTTTTCAAATTATTCATATCAAACATAAGAATCCCTATGTTTTTATCAAGGAAATGCTTATCTCGCAGTTTCTTTTCACAGCTGCTTTTGTTGGACAATCCTGTTTGCACGTCTACGTAGGCAGTTGCTGACAAACTTTTGTATTTTTTGCGAAGTCGGATCGACTGAAAGTGATACAGCAGCAGTACGCCAAGCAAAGCGACAACGTTCACTACCATGCAGGTTTCCAACAGTTCTAATCGTTTAGCCAGTTTTTGACTGTATATTTCAGCATCACTGACCATCCGGTCTGCTAAGTGAAAATATTCTTCACTCATATTTAGCAAATTGGTATTGGTATATCCTACCTGACGGCTTTTCCGTATTTCCTCTTTCAAATTCAGCCAGTAAAATGCCAATTCCTGCTGATCTTGCTGATATTTTGCATCGTCAAGCTTCACCAACTGATATTGGCTGCCGCCATGCTGCAGTCCGTCAATAATGCCGTCCAGCTCATTGATTAGTTTTTCACTGGGCACACCGGCAATTTCTAATTTAACTTCCCGCTGCGTAGCCCCTCGAACAATGCCGGCATAGTTTATTACCCTGGCGGTTCCCTGCAGCAGAGAAAGGTTATATATCGTCAAAAATATCAAAATGCTCAATGTGACGATTAAAATCGGTTCAAAATATTTCTTTAGCTTTTCCATATGAATATCTCCCTTTGGTTTCTGAATATATCAGCTTGAATATGTTAATTATAACATCAAAGTATCATCCAATGACATATGATTTCATCATTTCTATGATACTTGCCATGTGTTTTGCTGTATCTACCACTAATCATTTCACCTAATGCATTGTTTAATGCGTTTTAGTTGTTTTATATATTTGCACTTTATATTTGTAACATTTTAAGAAATTATTTACTTTTTTCGAAATTTATTATAAAATACATGCATTGACTGATAATTATTTTTTAATTCACAATAACAGCCATCATACAAAAATACATTCAAAGGAGAATGAAACTATGTCAGAAATGCAACAATACGTCGATGACGTTATGAAAATTATCAAACACCGTGATCCTGAACAAGCAGAATTCCAACATGCTGTATATGAAGTACTCAACTCCATTGTTCCTATGCTGGAAAAGGAACCCAAATATAAAGAACATCATATTTTGGAACGCATTGTGGAACCGGAACGAGTTATTATGTTCCGTGTTCCTTGGGAAGATGATAACGGTGAAATCCATGTAAACCGCGGGTATCGTGTCCAGGCTAACAGTTCTATTGGACCGTATAAAGGCGGATTACGTTTCCACCCCAGCGTCAATTTAAGTATTCTTAAATTTCTCGCCTTTGAACAGATTTTTAAAAACGCCTTGACAGGTCTGCCGATCGGCGGCGGCAAAGGCGGCTCTGATTTTGATCCTAAAGGAAAATCAGACCGGGAAGTAATGCGTTTCTGCCAGAGTTTCATGAACGAATTATACCGTCATATTGGGCCAAACATTGACGTACCGGCCGGTGATATCGGTGTCGGCGCCCGTGAAATCGGTTTCCTCTATGGGCAGTATAAGCGTATTCGCGACGCATTTGATGCCGGCGTTCTCACTGGCAAAGGTATTGCATACGGCGGCAGTTTTGCCCGTACAGAAGCAACAGGCTACGGACTGCTCTATTTTGTTCAGGATATGCTGGAAAACAAGGGCATCTCTCTGAAGGATAAAACAGTTATTGTTTCTGGCGCCGGTAATGTCGCTATTTATGCTATGAAAAAAGCCCAAGCCTTAGGTGCCAAAGTTGTTACTTGCTCTGACTCTAACGGCTATGTATACGATCCCAACGGTATCGATGTCGCTGCAGTACAAACGATTAAAGAAGTACATCGCGGCCGTATTAAAGAATATATCAACATGCATCCGGAAGCAGAATATCACGAAAACAGCCGTGATGTCTGGAAAGTACCGGCTTTCGTCGCTCTTCCCTGCGCTACGCAGAGTGAAATCGATTTGGAATCTGCTAAAATTCTCGTCAAAAACGGCGTGAAAGCTATTGGCGAAGGTGCCAACATGCCATCCACATTAGAAGCAATGGCATATTTCCAAGAACACGGCGTTCTCTTTGCGCCGGCAAAAGCAGCCAATGCCGGCGGTGTCGCTGTATCGGCTTTGGAAATGGCACAAAATTCAGAACGCATGGCTTGGACATTTGAAGAAGTAGATGGTAAACTTCGCGATATTATGAAAAATATCTTTATTCAGTCCAAAGAAAATGCTGAAAAATACGGCGTTCCTGACAACTATGTAGCCGGTGCTAATATTACGGCTTTCAAAAAAGTAGCCGATGTCATGATCGATCTCGGTTTAGTATAAGCCGTATATCATTCACTGTTTATATACAAAGTTTATATAGAAAACCCCCATTTGATTTCTTTTAAAGAAGTCAAATGGGGGTTTTCTATGCAATACTATGTGGATGCAATGCAACATTACTGTACATTGTCCCGATAAATCATCTTCTTGCCTATCTTTACGAATAAACGGCTCCATTGCCTTAAACGATGCCGTAAAGGATACATTTCTCAATACCCTTTTTTTCTTTTTTATCAGCGGAAGTTGTGATGGGCGACAGTTCCATCTGCTGTAGCATACTTCTCTATTTCAAAATTAGATTTCCATTTTTGCAACGTTTCCCATATAAAAAAATGGTATAATACACAAAAATATAAGGAATTGATTTTCCGTATTGTTGTTGTATATCGTACCATTAAAAAATAATAATTCTGTTGTAAAGGAGATTGTGTATGTGCATATGGTTTCTTGCAGCACTGATTGCTTATTTTATTAAAGGATTATGCGGTTTTGCAAACACGCTTCTGTTTACTTCTATTCTTAGCTTCAGCAAGGCCAATGCGCATATTTCCCCTATTGACCTTTTGCTAGGGTATCCTGCCAACTTGATTCTTACTTGGAAAAACCGAAAAAATCTTGACGCTAACATATATCTCCCCTTAACTGCCTTGGTATTGGCTGGCAGCATTCCCGGTGCGTTACTGCTCAAGAATGCAGATACGCAGTTCATTAAGATGATATTTGGCATCGTAGTCGTGATACTCGGTGCAGAAATGCTCTTACGAGAATACAATACCCAAAAAGCGTATTCATCTAAACCGCTATTGGCACTGATTGGTGTGACAGCCGGTGCATTATGCGGTTTGTTTGGCGTAGGCGCATTACTGGCTGCGTATGTCAGCCGCATGACAGACAACGACCATGCATTTAAAGCCAATATTAGCGCTGTATTCGTTGCAGATAATACATTTCGCATTATCCTTTACAGCATACTGCATTTGCTTACCGTTGATACGGTAAAAATGGTTTTACTGCTAAGTCCCTTTGCTCTGGCCGGATTGTGTACGGGCATAAAGTGCAGTACCATACTGAATGAATCATACATTCGCAAACTTACAGCTGTACTGCTGTTTTTTTCTGGTATTTCCCTTATTCTAAAAAATATATAGATGGGAGAGTAATATGATGACTGAACAAGAAATGTGGGAAGCGGTTCAACATTGTGATGCAAATTATGACGGTCTGTTTTTTTATGCGGTGAAAACAACCCACATCTTCTGCCGCCCTTCTTGTAAATCCAAACTGCCCAAACGAGAAAATTTATGCTATTTTAAAACAGCAAAAGATGCTGAAAACGCAGGATTTCACCCCTGTAAACGCTGCCGCAGCGACCTGTTGGACTATCAGCCCATGCGTGATATCGCTGCGGAAATCAAAGAAAAAATTGACAACGCTGGCAGGTTAAAACAAAAAACGCTGTCAGAAACTGTTGGCCTGTCATTGCGGAGAGTCACAGATATTTTCAAACAAACATATGGTATGACGCCCAAAGAATATGGCGATTTGTTGCGGCTGCATACTGCCAAAGGATTGCTCTTGCATACAGATAAAAAAATCATTGACATCGCATATATCATCGGATTTTCAAGTCTTACGGCATTTAACCGCTTTTTTAAGAAGCAAACGGGACCGGCTCCGACGGCATATCGAAAAAATCATAAAAGCGTTTAAGCTTCATGCCGTTTGACCGCTGATGGCATTCAGTGTAAATAAAAAATAACCTTTTCATCTTTTTTACGTTATATCTATTTTTTTTACATATGCTTGTCTTCTGTCGTCTTATTGCCAGTCTTTCCAGATTTCCGGATGATAGCCAATGACAGCCTTTTGGCCGCTGCGTACAATAGGCGTGCGCAGCACTTGCTGGTTCTCCAGCAGTTTGGCATCTTTTTCTTCCGCTGCCAGGTATTGAATCAGGGCGAATGTATCTTTGTCCTTGCAGTTGGGATTCAGCATCGCATCTATGCCGCCGACGGCTTGTTTTATGCTGGTATATTCTCCTTTGCTCAATCCCTTTTCTTTCAGATTTACAAATTGAACCGGAATGCTGCGTTCTTTAAAATAACGAAGAGCTTTTTTAGTATCAAAACACTTAGTAGTACCAAAAACTTGTATACTCATACTATCTTCCTTTCTGTATGTTTCATGTATTATATACTAAAAAGCACTGCACCACTATGCTCAGCAAAATGGGAACTTCCCAATACTATGTCAAGCATAGCGTACAGTGCTTTTTTTATCTGCGAACCATATCTTTTAAGGTAACATTTGGATGATGATACTGGTCTTCCAAAAGAATATGCCGATTGCGAATCGTGATAGCCTGCTGCGGACACCAATGGGCACACGCCAGGCAGTAGGAACACTGCCTGCCTATCGTCAGTCCGCTTTCATCAATATGAATGTTGTGACTGGGACAGACATTTTCACAAATGCCGCAGTGTATGCAAAGCGTAGTATCACAGCGAACAGTAAACCATTTTTCTCCCAGCCGCTGTAACGGACCTAAACGGAATAATGTATGATACCAATGATTTTTCACTTGGGAGGTATCTTTTTTTCGCGCACGGATATCGTTTCCTATTTCTTTGACTGTTTCTGCCGCAGTAATCAATTTTTCCATGGGATAGCGGATATGACGGCGCGTCGCAGGCGTACTGTTGGCTACCATGGCAATTTTACGGCCATACGCCAACGTGCAGTCTTTACGGGATAAAATCTTTTTCAACGAATACAATGCCCGGCCGGCTGAACTGCCGCAGGTAGCAATTCCATAAAAATACGCCGATGGATTAAACTGTACGTATTCGACAAAGATACGCACCGGCTCCGGCAGTTCGCCAAAGTAAACAGGAAAGACAAAGCCAATCACTTTATCCTGAATGCGCAGACAATGGTCTGTAATATCTGCAATATGGACAGCCGTGTCGCCTGTTTCCTCTGCGAGTTGTTTAGCTACGGCCAATGAGTTGCCTGTTCCGGAAAAGTAAAGAATCATAATGCTCCCCCCATCGTATGAGTTTGTATACGTTCGCTGATACTGTATACTTGTATTATACCATGGAGTTATACCTTTGCAAAACATCCGTATATGATTTCATTTTGTTATGGTCCATTGTAACCGCATTAGAGATATCCCCGTTCGCACAGGCTGACAAATTGGCCGTCACCAATGATAATATGATCTAGTACAGGGATTTCCATCACGTCTCCGGCTCTGGCAATATGCTGTGTCACAGCAATATCTTCCTGGGAAGGTTCCGGATCGCCGCTGGGATGATTATGCAGCAGCACAACGGCTGCCGCATTATATTGAATCGCCAGGCGGAAAACCTCCCGTGCCTTGGCTAAGCTGGCATTGAGTGTGCCAATCGTCAGCGTTCGCACAGCGATTAACTGATTTTTAGTGGACAAATAGACTGCTGCAAATTGTTCCTGCGGTAAAAAACGCATATCTTCCATCACGTACTCTGCAATGGCCTGGGGGGTACTAAAATCAGGCGCATTTTGTTTGACGCGCTGTTTGGAAATACGCCGTCCCAATTCTACAGCAGCGCAAATAGTAACGGCTTTATCCATGCCGATGCCGTGGACAGCACATAAGTCGGCAACACTCGCTTCACTAAGATAATATACATTTTCTCCCGGCATGGAACGCAGCAGCTCTCTGGATACTTCCAACACAGAATGCCCTTTGGTCCCCGTGCGCAGTAAAATAGCCAGTAAATCTTGGTCTGTCAGGGCCTGTGCTCCCTGCGCAATAAATTTTTCACGCGGTTTTTCGCTTGTCGCTAACGCATAGAGTGGCTGGCTCATACATCCACCTTAGCTTTGCGCAGCATTTTACATACTTGTGACAACGGCAGACCGACGACATTCGTGTACGAACCGTTGATTTTATCCACAAACGCAGCGGCCTTGCCTTGAATACCGTAGGCACCCGCTTTATCCATCGGCTCGCCGCTGGCAATATAGTCGTCGATTTCCTGATCGGTAAGGCGGCGAAACCAAACTTTCGTTTCCACTACCTTGGTAATCACTTTGTCATCTTTGACCAGGGCAACACCTGTATATACGGCGTGTTTGGCATTGGATAATTCATGCAGCATGGCAGCAGCTTCTTTCTTATTGCGCGGCTTGCCTAAGATTTTCCCGTCAATCGCAACAATCGTGTCTGCACCCAATACCCATTGTCCCGGATACTGGGCAGCAACATCGCAGGCTTTTCCTGCTGCCAACGTCTGTACGTATTTTTCTGGTTCTTTTTTCTTCGGCGCATGGTCTTCATAGGAGCTGGGATTGACCATATACGTAATGCCAATCTGGGTCAGCAGTTCACGGCGCCGCGGCGAGCCTGAGGCTAAAATTAACATAAATACACCTTCCTATCCAATTCGGCGAAATATAATAAAAGCCAGTATAATGCCTAAAATACTCAATATATTCGGTGCAAAGCGAATGCCGAATTTTATCTGCATGATATATAAATTCAAATCTACATTCTGAATATTAAAAATTTCATAATGCTGGGATATAATCGGCATGAGATTGCCAAGGTGAATGCCGGACAATGCGTCACCCAAGATACCGCCCATCATGCCGCCTACAGCCAAAAATAAAATAAATAATAAAAGGCTGTGTGAGCCAAAGGTTTTCATAACTTCTTAGCCCCCCTCTACCGGTTTGGTTACGACTTTCATTATACCTGTTTCCCTGTATTGTAGCAATAGAAAAGCCAGTTTTCTCATTATATTCTAATATAACGAAGAAAGCTGGCTCTTTTTTAATTTTATTTTAATCTTACTCTCATCTAATTTTAATTTTTCTTTTGTTTCTGCATTTTAGCCCAGGTGTCACGCAGGCCGACAATCCGATTTACGACAATGTGATCTGCCGTTGTATCCGGATCGATGACAAAATAGCCTTGACGCAGGAATTGGAATTTGTCGCCGACATGATACGATGCCAACGCAGCTTCCCCCTTGCTGTGGAAGACATGCAGACTGTCCGGATTGATTTGCGACAAGAAGTCTTTGCTGTCGCCTTCTTCATCGTCGTTCTGATCATTGAAAAGATAGTCGTACACGCGGGTTTCTACATCCACGGCATCTGCTGCATTGACCCAATGCAGTGTGCCTTTGACCTTGCGGTTGGCGTTGGCGCCGCTGCCGCTCTTGCTTTCCGGATCGTAGGTGCAGTGCAGTTCAACGATATTGCCGTCTTCATCTTTGATGACTTCTTCACATTTGATGATATAAGCGTATTTAAGACGAACTTCCTTGCCCGGTGCCAAACGGAAGAATTTCTTGACAGGTACTTCCATAAAATCGTTGCGTTCAATATAAATATTCTTGCTGAATGTCATTTCACGCGTACCCATCGCTTCATTTTCCTGGTTGTTGTCTGCTGTCATCGTTTCGGTCTGTCCATCTGGATAGTTGGTAATAACCACCTTGATGGGGTCAATAACCGTCATCAGGCGAGGTGCCTTTAATTTCAAATCTTCTCGGATGCAGTATTCCAACAACGAAATATCTACCATGCTGTCCGCTTTGGCAACGCCGATGCGTTCACAGAAATCACGAATAGATTCCGGCGTATAACCGCGGCGGCGAATCCCGGAAATAGTCGGCATGCGAGGATCGTCCCAGCCGCTGACAATGCCTTTTTCAACCAGTGTGCGAAGTTTGCGCTTGCTGGTAATCATGTGCGTCACGTTCAAACGGGCAAATTCAATCTGGCGCGGTTTCTGTCCTTCCGGGTCGTCCCAGTCTTCCAATACCCAGTTGTACAGCGGGCGATGGTCTTCAAATTCCAACGTGCAGATAGAATGCGTAATCCGTTCAATCGCATCGGATACAGGATGTGCAAAATCATACATGGGATAAATGCACCATTTTGTGCCTGTACGATGATGCGGCGCATGGACAATACGATATAAGACAGGGTCACGCATATTCAAGTTCGGGCTGGACATGTCGATTTTGGCACGCAGTACTTTTTCGCCGTCGCCGTACTTTCCTTCTTTCATTTCCGTGAAAAGCTGCAGATTTTCTTCAATGCTGCGGTTGCGGTACGGGCTTTCTTTACCCGGTGTGTTGAATGTGCCGCGGTATTCGCGGATTTCATCGCCGGATAAATCATCGACGTATGCTTTGCCTAATTTGATCAGTTTTACAGCATATGCATACAATTTGTCAAAGTAGTTGGACGCATAAAACATGCGGTCATCCCACGTAAAGCCGAGCCATTTGACATCTTCTTTGATAGAGTTGACGTATTCTACATTTTCTTTCGATGGGTTCGTATCGTCAAAACGAAGGTTGGTCAAGCCGCCGTATTTCTTGGCAATGCCAAAATTGAGGCAGATTGATTTTGCATGGCCAATATGAAGATAGCCATTCGGTTCCGGCGGAAAACGTGTATGAACCCTTTTTCCGTATCTATTTGATTCGTTATCTTCATCGATAAAATTTTCAATAAAATTTTTTGTAATTTCGTTATCCATCAACGATTCTCCCCTTTATATATGATGTTTTATTTTATCACAAAAATGATTGTTGCACTAGTTATTACCTATATTTTTTCCTTTTTCTCAAGGATAAGCCTTTTTTGCACACAAATATGCTATAATAAACATACATTTCACTTATGAAGGAGACGATATAATTGATAAAAAAATTATTAACGTTTGAAGATATGGGCTTAGTACAGTGGGGCGTCCTCAACGAAGAAGAAACTGGCGTATATGGGGCGATTGCCTTGGAAGAAGCGTTTTTTACGCCGCTGCCGGAAACGCTGTTGGAATTTATTCGCCAAGGAAATGACGGACTGCTGGCACTGGCCGATGCGTTGGAACAAAATGAAAAAACACAAGCCGTCAAAGCAAAACCACTGGGAACGGTTCGTGTAATGGCGCCTATTCCGCATATGGAACGAAATGTATTCTGCATTGGCAAAAACTACGCTGAACATATTGCTGAATTTGATAAGACGGCCATGCCGGATGTTCCCAAATACCCCTTAATTTTCACCAAGGCAACATCGTCTGTCATCGGCCCGGATGATTTCATCGATCCGCACAAAAACGTAACGAACGCAGTGGATTATGAAGGGGAACTGGCCGTTATTATCGGCAAGGAAGGTTCAGATATTCCTGTCAGCGATGCCATGGATTACGTATATGGCTTCACCATCCTCAATGACGTCACCGCTCGTGATTTGCAGGCTAATCACGTTCAATGGTTCCATGGCAA
Organism: bacterium; assembly: GCA_963655305.1. Lineage (GTDB taxonomy): Bacteria > Bacillota > Negativicutes > Veillonellales > Megasphaeraceae > Megasphaera. Next base: position 36,357 of record CAVKEA010000009.1, on the reverse strand, counting down.
AAGCCTGGACACGTTCTGCCCCATGGGGCCGTATATTCTGCTGCGCGATGCGGCACCCGATACGTTTGATGTCGTCACCAAAGTAAACGGCGAAGTACGGCAGGATGCTTCCACCGGTGAGTTTATCTTTACCATTCCCCAATTGATTCAAACCATCTCGCAAGGCACTACACTGCTCCCCGGTGATGTCATCGCTACGGGTACCCCCTCAGGCGTCGGTGTCGGCTTCAATCCTCCCAAATATATTCACAGCGGCGACGTCGTAGAAATTTCGATCTCCGGCATCGGCACGCTGAAAAATACTGTAAAAAAATAACTATGCATTCTCTCCAATGACACGTCTCTTTTCTGCAAAAGGACGTGTCATTTTTCGTTTTGGAGTGCTTTTTTACGCCGTCGTTCCGGCAGCATCACATACCACAAGAAGAATGCAGATAACGACATGCAAATGCCGCCGGGCAGCGGTGTCCAAGCCAGTCCCAGCGTATCTACCGTAAGACTTCCCAGTGCTGCGCCCAAGGCTACCCCCAGATTAAATGACATCGGGCTGACTGCACTGGCCATCATCATCGTGCCTTGATGAAACAACATCGAAATCCGCAGAAAAAAGACTTGAATACTGGCACACTGAATATAAAACAAAAAACCCATGCCAAGCAGGACAACGAGACCTATCCAGGTATGCAGCGTCACTAACAAGGCAAACGTAAGGAGTGCATGAAAAACAATAATAGGCCAAATAATGTATACGCCTCCCCGTTCAGCAATACGCCCTCCCAGCAGTGTCGATACAATCGTTCCGATTCCCAACAGCAAAAGCATGATACTGACATATTCCGGCGGCAGTTTCATACCGTCTGTAAGAAGCGGCGTAACATACGAATACCAGCAGTAACTGGAAGAAGCATTGAAAATAACGGTAAGTGCCCCTTTTAAGATACGCCTGTCTTTTAGTAATGATAATTCATGAGAAATGGAAGCCGGATGGGAAGATTTTTTATCTTTAGGCAGCGATATCATCATAACGCCTAAATCTAAAAGAGTAAGAATACCCAGCCCCAAAAAGATCAATCGCCAAGAAATATAGTTGGCCAAATAGTTGCCTATCGGCAAGCCAAATACGGCCGCAATGGAAAAACCTGCGTTCAGCCAGGCGATAATGCCTGCCAAATATTTTCGCGGAGCAATCATTGGCGCTGCTGCAATCGACACAGAGAACAAAACGCCGGCAACAGCCGCTAAAAAAAGGCGGTTCCAAAACAGCATCATATAGTTGGAAATTAGAAATGTAGAACAGCATCCCAACGCAAATAACGCCGTGACAACTATCATAAAATGATATCGGGAAAATCGGCTGGCCCATAACGACAAAACCGGCGTGCCGATAGCATTGGCAATGGCAAAGTACGAAATAATCATGCCGATTTGCGTGATAGAAACGGACAAATCAGCTGCTACGTCCGGAACAATGCCAATCATAATGAATTCACACATTCCTAGGAAAAAACTTAATACCACTAATGAAATAACTGCTCGATTCCACATATTCTGCCTGCTCCTTATTCTGTATACTGCATAAGGATTATACCTTGTTTCCCTTTGATTTGCAAAAAAAGCTGCAGCAAAATGAATTTTTCCATCCATTTTGTTGCAGCTTTCTTTACTATACTGTTTTACGTGCATAGTTTGCAGTATTACTATTCATTTTTTCAAACTTCAAATAAAAAACGTTAAAAGAAGTACAGGATGCATGATGGCAAAACGCAGGATGTGACAGCTCCTGCAGCGTTTCTTATTTATTTAATACGCTGTGCTTACGTCCATAGGCAAGGTAAATAATGAGTCCTAAAATCGACCAGCCGCAGAATAACAGCAACGTATGAGATGACAGCTGCGTAAAGACGAATGCACAAAAGATAAAGCCTAACGGTGCAATGACATGGACTGCCGGACAACGGAAGCCGCGCGGCTTATCCGGATATACTCGGCGCAAGATCAAAATACCCACGCAGGAGCAAAGAAAAGCAAAAATAGTCCCGGCACTGCATGTTTCTGCTACGATGTGAATCGGCGTAAATCCTGTAATAACCGCTACGATACAGCCAATGATAATTTGAATAATATACGGCGTATGGTATTTATGATGTACTTTGTATAAGGTCATCGGCATCAGTCCGTCGCGGCTCATCGAATATAAAGCGCGGCTTTGTGCAAAAAGCATTCCCAAGACAACCGTAGAAAGACCGCAAAGTGCACCGGTACCTACGATGGCAGAGCCTAAATGCATGCCGATATATTCTAAAACGAAAGAAGCCGGTGCTGCTGTATCCAGCATGGTATACGGTACAACACCCGTCATAGCCGCACAAACAGCTATATACAAAATCGTACAGATAGCTAAGGCTGCAATAATGCCAATCGGCATATCACGATTTGGATTTTTCGTTTCTTCCGCTGCCGTAGACAACGCGTCAAATCCTAAATACGCAAAGAATAAAACGGCGGTTCCTGCTGCGACGCCGGAAAAGCCATACGGTAAAAACGGCTGCCAATTCATGGGTTCAATGTGAGGCGCTGCCAAAAACAGGAAAATAAAAATTGTGCCGATTTTGACATATACCAAAATACGATTGACATGCGCGCTTTCTTTGACGCCAATGACCAACAACGCTGTCGCTAATAAGACAATCAGAACGGCAGGCAGATTAATAAGGCCGCCGTCTGCCGGAACTGTCGTCAGAGCCTTTGGCAAATCAATGCCGCAGGAATGCAGAATACCGACAAAATACGCAGACCAGCCGCCGGCAACCGCACTGGCACCTACGGAATATTCCAAAATAAGGCTCCAGCCAACCCACCAGCCAAAGATTTCCCCCAGCGACGCGTACGCATAGGTATAGGAACTCCCGGATACGGGAAGAAACGATGCCAATTCTGAATAGGCCAAACAAACAAAAGCACACGTAACAGCGGCCAATACAAACGATAACATTAATCCTGGTCCGGCATATTTGGCTGCTCCAATACCTGTCAGGACAAATATGCCGGTGCCAATAATAATTCCCAGGCCCATCAGTGTAATATCAAAAGCCCCTAATGCTTTTGTCAGTTTCTTTTCTTGTGTATGGGCCATTAAATCATCAAACGATTTTCTTCTAAAAATATTCAAAACATAACCCCTTCTCTATCGCTTTATTTAGCGTCAGATGGTTTTACAGCTGCTTTCCAAATCAAGCCAATGATAAATCCTGCGAGGGCAAATGTAAGCCAGCCCATGCCAATGGAATGGAACGGTACCATCGTATTAAAGAATGTATCAACAGGACCCAGCGAGATTTTAGCTGTCTGCGTGCCGTTAACCAAAGCCGTTATCATCGTCAACCCGATTGTCCAGGCATACACGCACTGCCGTCCCCCAAACAGTTTGTCCAGGAATGTCAAAATAACCAATACGACAACCAATGGATAAATAAACATCAAAACCGGAATGGCTGCCACAATAATAGTTTTAAGGCCAAACAACGCAACGCCAAAAGAAACTACGGAGAAAATACCAACCCAGGCTTTATACCCCACACCGCCAATTAAGGTGTGGAAGTATGTTGCACAGGAGGTAATCAAGCCGATGCTGGTAGAAAGACAGGCCAACAATACGATGACAGCCAAAATAATAGCCCCTACGTTGCCGAATAAAATCATAGCGCTCTTGGACAAAACAGGTGCGCCTGTTTCCTGCATGCCAAATGCCATAACGCTGTCTGCGCCAATTTTGGCAATAAAAATATAGACAAACGCTAAACAACCGACAGCAATAAGACCGGCTTTGAATACTTCCTTAGTAACAGCTTCCGGTGTTTCTGCTCCGTCTTCCATGACAAATTCAATAACCAGAATAGCAAAAACAAGAGATGCAATAGCATCCATCGTATTATAGCCATCCAAGAAGCCCTGCACAACAGCCATGGACGAGGTAGCATACGCTGCCGTAGCAGCTTCAGGTGTCCCCAGCGGATTAATAAAGGAATTGACAATTAACAGTAAAATAACAATTAACAATGCCGGCGTCAAAATTTTACCAATACGGTCAACCAACTTTTGAGGCGAAGCAGACAACCAATAGGAAATGACGAAGAAAATAACTAAAAATACAGTCATAATCATATCCGCATTGCCATCTCCCAAAAACGGACGAATCGCGATTTCATAAGATACGCTGCCTGTTCTCGGTATAGCAAAGCACGGACCAATCGTCAAATAGGAGATAACCGTAAAGAACAATCCATAGGCAGGATGAACACGGCTGGCCAAATCCTGCAGGTTTTTACAGCCAGAATACCCCATTGCCAATACCCCTGCCAACGGAAGGCCGACACCAGTAACAACAAATCCAAGAACAGCCCACCAGACATTTTCACCGGCATTCTGCCCCATGGCAGCCGGAAATATCAAGTTTCCTGCCCCAAAAAATAATGCAAACAACATTAAGCCGATTGCAATCGTACGATTTCCCTTTTTTTCACCCATAATAATACCTCCTATCCAACATGGAATAAAGAAAGTCGTAAAAACATAACAACATTATAAAATAAATTAAAACTTTAAATTATATGTTCATTTTATCATATAATTGATAAAATGTCATTTTATATTTTAGTTTTTTTATATTTTTAATAAATCGGTGAAAAAATTCACAATATGTATAAGAAAAATATGCTTTATGGCAATCTGTAATAATTACCATAAAGCATATTATCATGCGTGCATTATTTTTTTTAACGTAATATATAAAATTTCATTATCAGCAGGTGTTTTTACAGCAAATCGCAGGAAAGATTCCGTCAAACCGGGATAGTTACAACATTCTCGTACTAAGATGTTTTGCTGCCGCAATGCGAAAATTAGCTGCTCCATCGTCATATCTTGCGTGTGTATCTTAACAAGGATAAAATTGACAGACGGCAAAAACACAGTACAGTTAGGCAGTGTGTTTAATTTAGTATACAGCCACTGGCAGGCGGTGCGGACATATGCCCGTGTCTGGTGCTGATAGTCGTGGTCCTGCAACGCAGCTATTCCTGCCCACTGCGCCAATACATTCGTATTCCATACATCTTTTTGTGCTTCCATCGCAGCTAATTTAGCAGGAGGAACGACAGCAAATCCCAAACGAAGCCCCGGCAGGGCATAAAATTTAGTCAACGACCGAATCACGAAGACATTGTCATACTGAGCCGGCAGCGAACGAATGGTATATCGTTCTTCATCATCCCGAAAATCCAAAAACGATTCATCTACGATAATATCTGTATGCGTTTTAGCTCCCTGCTGTACTAGCTCTGTCAGCTTTTCAACAGGAAGCAAATTACCCGTCGGATTATTAGGATTGCCCAATATGATGCAGTCTGCATCCTGGCAGGCCGCATGCAGCGCTGGCCAGTTCACAGCAAAATTATCTTCTTCCCGCAGCAGTACATACGAAACCTTGGCCTGGCAGGACAGAGAGGCTTTTTCATATTCACTAAACGAAGGGACTGGCAGTACTACCCGTTTGGGGCGAAACGCATGCATATAGACATAGAAAAGCTCAGCCGCTCCATTTCCCAGCAAAATAGATTCATACGAAACATGATACTGTGCCTGCAATGCCTGCTTTAGCCGTCTTCCCTGCGGGTCCGGGTAATGAATCACATCTTCTATATGAAGCGCGATGGCTTCTTTGACCTTGGGAGAAAGACCCAAGGGATTGATATTGGCACTAAAATCCAACCATGGAGTTTGTGCAGAGTTGGCCTGATAAATATTGCCGCCATGTTCAAATCGCTGCTGCATGATTATCCCCTTTTTTCTATCTGCCAGCCGCCGCTGCTTAAAACAGCTGTACCCAGCAGTTTCATATTTGCCTGTTTTTGCACACAGGAGGCTAAGGACGCCGTATCGACCTGCCTCTCTGCTGCCGGCGGAAAAAGCAGAGCCGCCACCGTGCCACTGTGGCCAATGACGATGCCGCTGCTGTCATAACGTCGTCCAATGCGCCGCAGAATATGCAATTCCGGCCAATAGCGCACCTGCTGATGCCGCATGGCACTGTATGTCGCCGCCCTGCCGATAGCAGCGGCTGTATAAGGCTTTTTCAAATACGCACACGCAGCGGCTATCTGTTTGCCATACCGCCGTTCTTTCGCGTCATACTGCAAATGATATGTTTCTGTATTTAAAGTGCCGCCGGCATCAAACATGACCAGCTGCAGCGGCGGAAATTTGCCGTACGCATGCAGAATTTGACCATTTTGATAGTTTATAGCAACAATACTAGGACAAAAAACACCGTCGGTCGGTTCAATAGAAGCGGCAATATAGGCTATTTCCTGGGCTGTCAAGGTTTTATGAAACGCTGCTGCCACCGCAATACATACGGCACCAATGTCAGCACTGCTGGAAGCCATTCCCTTCCCTTGCGGAATGGCAGAAGAAAGGGTCAAGGCAAAAGGAAATGCCGTTTCTCCTATATATGACAACGTTTTATAGACTGCTTTTTCTGCTTTTTTACCGCACACGAGCTGCGGCGGTTTCTTATCTTCTACGCAAACCGTCGTATACCAATCAATCGGACAGGTCACAAGAAACGGCTGGTTCTGCCAATATCCCTGCACTAATTCTCCGCATGAACCAGGAACGCGAACGATGATTTTCATACTGCCGTCACCATTGGCACCATGCCGCCAATACCACCGCCATGATGGTAACAGCATACATCAAATGAACGGTCTGCCGAATATGATGCTGGGCTAATGGCTGCAGCGCATCGCCCATATACGCGCGAAATGTCGTTTTGCCAAAATATGAATTATACCCGCCCAAGCGGATTCCCAGTGCACCGGCTACGGTTGCTTCGGCATAGCCGCCGTTGGGGCTGGGATGCTTGGCAGCATCACGCCGCATGATATGCCAAGCCATGCGCCCATGATGACGCAGCAGTACAGCTGCTATAATAAAAAACACAGCACTGATGCGTGCCGGAATATAATTGAGTACATCGTCAAGACGAGCTGCAAACCGGCCAAAATACATATATCGATCATTTTTATACGCAATCATAGAGTCCAGCGTATTGGCGGCCCGATATACCACCGCCAGCGGCACACCGCCAATAGCAAAGAAAAACAGCGGTGAAACGATGCCGTCTGTCGTATTTTCTGCTACGGTTTCGACAGTAGCCCGGACGATTTCGCCTTCATCAAGATGTTCTGTATCCCTGCCGACAATCCAGCCTACTTTCGTACGGGCCATCTGAATATGATGGTGCAGCAAATAGTGATAAATTTCCATCCCGGCCTTGGCCAAGCTGCGCGGACAAATCATAAAGGATAAAATCAGTCCTTGAACGATATAATACACATACAGATTGTCTATATATAATACCAGTGCCAAAATTAACTCGGTAATGTCATACACAATGAAAAGCGTAAGCAAAGACAAAATCATTCCCGCAATAAACTGCAGACGCGGGCTGACCGTTTTGTCATATAAGCGGCGTTCCAGCCAGGCAATGCATTTTCCGATGAGTGCTACAGGATGCAGCCTGCCCTGCGGATCGCCGATGATGCTGTCAAAGAGAAAAGCTAATACACATATCATTTTGGGTTTCTCTCTTTCATTATCTTTCGCAGTACGTCCATGCGCAAATGCTGCCGCACAATATGAGCCAGCCTGTCATAATTCTTTTGCTTTTCGGCACGGTAATTTCGAGATACCGGCAAAGCTGGCAGCCCTTTTTGCATACGCAGCGCATTGAGCATACAACGTCTAAATATATCATTGTCAAAAATACCGTGCATATACGTTCCCCAAACCATTCCGTCAGTCCGGGCACTGCCGTGAATATCCCGGCAGGATTTACCAGCTCGTTCTGTTAGACAGATGGGATGAGGGACAGCAGTCTCCGTATCTGTCGTCTGGCCCATATGAATTTCATATCCTTCCAGCGTATCACAGGAAATCGTCTGCCCGGCAAAATACAGCTCCCGGCAAACACCTTTTACTTGCGAAGTCATTTTTTTAGGAGAAAATACCGTTTCGATAGGCAGCAAGCCCAATCCCTGTATATCTGCCAGTGCAGATTCCGCATGGGACGGGTCGTGAATCCATTGGCCCAACATTTGATAACCGCCGCAAATGCCGACAACAGGCGTTCCCTGCTGCAGTGCCTGCTGTATGTGTTGTTCCATGCCGCTTTGCCGCAGCCACTGCATATCTTCGACGGTGTTTTTACTGCCCGGCAGGATAATCAAATCGTATGCCGACAACGCTTCCCCTTCCTGCACATACGTTACACTCGTATCTTTTTCGGCATTTAGGCTGTCAAAATCGGTAAAGTTGGAAATTTTCGGCAGCTGAATGACAGCAATACGGATATCGCTGGTCTGTGAAGAAGATTCCTGTTTATCTTCCAACGATACAGAATCTTCATCATCTATTCCCAGTTGTTCTATATACGGAATAACGCCTAATACAGGCTTACCGGTTTTTTCTTCCAAAAATTTCACAGCCGGTGTAAACAGCGATACATCACCGCGGAATTTGTTGATAATCAGCCCTTTTACCAATGCCCGTTCGTCTTCATCAAGCAATGCCAATGTTCCTACCAAAGCCGCCAGCGAACCGCCGCGGTCAATATCCGCAATCAGCAGAACCGGTGCTTGCGCGTATTTGGCAACCCGCATATTGACAATATCATGGGCTTTCAGATTAATTTCTGCCGGACTGCCTGCCCCTTCAATGACAATGGTATCATAGCTGCTTTCTAAGCGGTGCAATGCGTCTTTGACTGCCGAGAACGCTTTGAGCGAATAGCCGGTATGATACTCTTTCGCTGACATGTTGCCGACAGGGTATCCATTGATAATGACTTGGGAACAGCAGTTGCCTGTCGGTTTCAGCAAGACAGGATTCATATCGACCTGCGGAGCCAGCCCGGCAGCTTCGGCTTGTGCTACCTGCGCCCGGCCCATTTCCCGGCCGTCTTGCGTCACATAGGAATTTAATGCCATGTTTTGTGCCTTAAACGGGACGACTTTTTTCCCTTCTTGTAAAAAAATGCGGCATAATGCTGTCGCTAAAATGCTTTTGCCGACGTGGGAACTGGTTCCCTGCAGCATAATAAATTCTGCCATGCCATGTAACTCCTTCATATCTCAGTTTTCATGATATTAATTATAGTATACATTGCTGCGCTTGGGAAGATAAAAAACAAGTATCTGCATACGATGGCAGCGTTACCGATTTGTTTGGCCATCGTTATAGAAATGTTAGAAATTTGTAGTACACTATATAAAATATAAGGAGGTCTTTCATTATGGAAAGTTGGCTTATATATGCCTTTTTATCAGCTATTTGCGCTGCTTTTGTTTCTATTTTCGGAAAAATCGGGTTAACCGGCATTGACAGTACGGCCGCGACGGCTATTCGCGCCGCCATCATGGCTGTATTTTTAATAGGCGTTGCCGTTGTGCAAGGTCATATCTCAGCCGTCCCGTCTATTATGGGGCATCCGAAAGCCTTGCTCTGCATTGCATTGAGCGGTATTGCCGGAGCGACTTCATGGCTTTTTTACTTTTTTGCCTTAAAAACAGGTAATGTATCGCAAGTAGCGCCGATTGATAAATTAAGCGTCGTGTTCTCTGTCATCTTGGCTATTATTTTGTTTGGAGAACACGTCACGTTGATTCACGGTATTGCCATTGCCCTGATTGCGATTGGCGGCATTATGATGGCTGTTTTCTAACATACTGCAGCAGAAACAATACGGCTGTATAGATACACAAAGCCCCTTGGTTGTCAGCATATCATGCCAAACAGCCAAGGGGCTTTACTGCTTTCTGTTGTTTTATTGTAATACGAAATTACATTTTTACGCCGCTCGGCACAAAGCTGCGTGCCATATGGGCAATGATTTTTTCATACTTATCTTTTTTATCCGTTGGGTATTCTACTGTGAAAGCGGTATAGGTTTGATTTTTTTCATTGACATAGAGTTCACGGTAATACGATTTTTTACCGGCCGTCCAGCCTATGGCATAACTTGTTTTGGTCCGAATATCCGTTGTCAATTCAGGAGATCCGTTCATGCCGATATACATGCTGCGCCATTCATCGACAGAAAATCCCATCGGGTTTTTAGCTGCTTCTGTTCTAAATACAGCTTTGTCTTTGGGATCTTGGAAATAACATCCATCGCCATCTATCGTTGCATCGGCCTGTACGGCTGTTTTAGGAATATCGACGACATATCCATAGGTACTATTATAGTATTGGTAATATCCTTTTTCATTCGATTTATATACCATAACGGCTTCTACGTTATCTTTGTTGGCACTTTTAATCATCATTGTGTCAGCAGCCATCGCCGTAGAACCTGCCATACATGCCATGCTGGCCAATACGAGAGCTATTTTTTTCATATTCATAGGGCTCACTCCTTTTACGTTGCTTCTTCACAGAATGAAGCCTTTCCAAATTAGGGAAAGTAATTACTACGTCCAATATAACGTATATACAAGATAGCAGATATGGGATCTCTCCCATATCTGCTATGTATTATACCATACTCATTTTTTAAAAGACAAGAAAACAGCAGTGCTTTTCTGTAAACTGTGCCAAAGCTGTAACAATTCCTTAGGACAATTTTTTAATATCGCCTAACGGGCTGATCAAACTAAATGTCAACGTGAGCAAGTGAATACGATTTTCTTTGACAGCCGGATTTTCATGCATAACCAATACATTGTCCAGGAAATCATTAATAGCAGCAATGCCTTCTGACAATACAGCAGCGACGCCATTATAATCATAGACGGCATATTTTTCCGGAAGGTTGGCAGCCATTGCTTGGCAGGCACTGTACAGGGCCTTTTCTTCTTCCGTTTCAAACAGTGTCGTATCGACAGTCGTATCCACAGCATCTTTAATCATGTTGCTGACACGGGTAAATGCCTGCAGCAGGTCTGTTTTGCCCATAATATCTGCATCAATCAAAGCCTGGGCGCGTTTAGCGGCTTCTGATGCATTCAGCGTATCTGTATGGAGTACGCAGTCAATAATATGATAATCCATGCCTTTATCCTGGAAGATATTCTTCAGGCGGAGTTTAAAGTAGTCATCCAACTGGGCCATGATGTCAGCCTGTTTTTCTGTTGCTACGCCAAGCAGCTGCAGAATAAAAGCAAATACTTCATGGCAGTTCAGATTCCAGCCGGCATCCATGAGAATGTTCAGAATACCGATCGTCTGGCGGCGCAGTGCAAAGGGGTCCTGCGAACCAGTCGGAATAAATCCCTGACTGAACATGCCGGTAATCGTATCGAATTTATCAGCAATCCCAAGTACTTTGCCCATCGTCGTCTGCGGCAGTACATCGCCGGCAAACCGCGGCTGATACTGTTCATTGATCGCTTCAGCCACATCTTTTTCTTCGCCGTCAATCAAGGCATATTCTTTGCCCATTACGCCCTGCAGTTCTGTAAATTCCATAACCATCTGTGTAGCAAGGTCGGCTTTGGCAAGCAGGGATGCCCGTTTGAGAGAATCATCCGAAAGGCCGAGGTCGAGTTTTTGATTGAGGAATACCGTAATCTGTTCCAAACGCTGCGCTTTATCATACAACGTACCCAACCCATCCTGGAAGACGATTTTTTTCAATTTTTCAGTGTAGTCTACGAGTTTATGCTTCTTATCTTCTTCAAAGAAGAATTTGGCATCATCGAGACGCGCACGCAGTACGCGTTCGTTGCCGTGCTGTACTGTTTCCAAATGGTAGTCATTGCCATTGCGGACGGTCAAGAACAAGTTCATCAATTTGCCGTCTTTGTCACGCATCGGGAAATACCGCTGATGGTCTTTCATCGGCGTAATGATAGCAGCTTCCGGAAGCTGCAGATATTCTTTGTCAAATTCGCCGCAAAGTGCTGTCGGATATTCCACCAGATATACAACTTCTTCCAGCAAGTTGTCATCCATGATAATCGTGCCGCCCTTTTCATCAGCCAATTTCTGCAGCCCGTCCAAAATCATCTGTTTGCGGACTTCCGGATCGATAATCAGGAAATGTTCTTTAGCAACCGCTTCATACGCATCCGGGCTGGGAATCGTAAAATCACCGGTACCCAAGAACCGATGGCCGCGGCTGACATTGCCGGATGTCACGCCGGCGATAGAAAAGGGAATGACTGCCGTATCAAACAAAGCAACGATCCAGCGAATCGGGCGTACAAAATGGAAATCCAACGCGCCCCAATGCATGCTTTTGGGGAAGTTGAGGCCAGTGATAATGCCTTTGAGCATATCCGGCAGCAGGCCTTCTGTAGGCGCGCCGATGCTGGTAACATTGGCATATACATAGCCGTCTTCGACGACTAACTCGCTGACATCAATCTTTTGGCCGCGGGCAAATCCCATAGCCGCTTTTGTCGGCTTGCCGTCTGCATCAAATGCAATTTTCGCAGACGGACCTTTATGTTTAGAAGATACATCGGCCTGTTTTTCTGCAACACCTTTCATCAGCAGAGCGACACGGCGCGGCGTACCGATTGTACGAATGGATTCATAGGCAATATTGGCTTCACCGAATTTTTTAGCGGCTAAGTCTTTGACTTGACTGAGGATACTCGGCATATAATGAGCCGGGATTTCTTCCGTACCAATTTCGAGTAACAAATCTTTGCTCATTTATTTTTCCTCCTTTTTCAACATGGGGAATCCCAATTTTTCACGTTGTTCCAAATAGGCTTTCGCACAGGCACGAGCCATGTTGCGGACACGGCCGATAAAAGCAGCACGTTCGCTGACGCTGATAGCGCCGCGGGCATCCAGCAAGTTAAACGTGTGGGAACATTTCAATACATAATCATATGCCGGCAATACAAAACCAGCCTTGATGACGCGCATAGCTTCTTTTTCATATTCATCAAACAGATGGAACAGCAAATCAGCGTTGCTCAATTCAAAGGCATAGGTAGACTGTTCTACTTCGTTTTGATGGAAAATGTCTCCATAGGTAACATCGTCCGTCCATTTCAAATCATAGACGTTTTCTACGCCTTGGATATACATGGCCAGACGTTCCATGCCGTACGTAATTTCTGAAGAAACAGGAGCTACATCAATACCGCCAACCTGTTGGAAATAGGTAAACTGCGTAACTTCCATGCCGTCCAGCCAGACTTCCCAGCCCAGGCCCCAGGCACCCAACGTCGGAGATTCCCAGTTATCTTCAACAAAACGAATATCATGTTCCTGCGGATTGATGCCAAGCGTTTCCAAGCTCTTTAAATATAATTCCTGAATATTATCTGGAGACGGTTTGCAAATAACCTGGAATTGATGGTGCTGGTACAGACGGTTTGGGTTGTCGCCATAACGGCCGTCAGCCGGGCGGCGTGACGGTTCTACATAGGCTACATGCCATGGTTCCGGTCCCAGCGTACGCAAAAACGTAGCCGGATTCATTGTACCTGCCCCTTTTTCTACATCATATGGTTCATAAATGATGCAGCCTTGGGAGGACCAAAAATTCTTCAATGCAAATATCATGTCTTGAAAGTTCATCTGTGTTTCCCTCCTAATAATACAAAAAGTCCCTGTAACATCATGATAATGTTACAGGGACGAGTATACTTACCCGCGGTTCCACCCTGGTTGGTCTATAGACCCGCTTCATTCATCAGCCATACACATCTTCTCAGACTTCCGGCTGCGGCCTTCAGAGCGCCTTCAGCATCAATGACAAGCTTTCACCTTCCCTGTCTCGCTAACGATATGCCTACTCTTCTCCTGCATCGCCTTGCTTCATAGCCCTTATCATAGCATAAATAGTACAAAAGAGCAAGGATTGTTTACTTCACTTAGGAATCTTCATATACACGCACACGCAGATGCAGGCCTTTTTCTTCACAGATGGCGCGGCATTTTTTGATTTCTTCGCTGTCTTCTACGTGGTCTACGACAGTCAATACGACGTTGGGAACATATTGTTTGCAGTGCTGGGCAAACTGCAGCATAGCATCGTACGACTGTATGCCAAACCGGCTTCGCGTCAATGCCAGATACCGTTCCTTGTTGGACGCATTCATACTGATGGAAATCGTATCCAATATGCCGCCGCCAAAATCAGGGGCCGTATCCCGGTTATATGCCAAATCCGACAGGCCGTTTGTATTGAGCCGTGTTAATACGTCCGGGTGCGTTACTTTTACGTATTTCATCAGCGCTGTCAAATCTTCTAGGCGTTCTGTCGGTTCACCAAAGCCGCAAAAAACAATTTCTTTGACATAATCCCACGGCAAACTGTCGAGCTGTGCTTTTACTTCTGCTACCGTAGGTTCCTGTTTGAGCCAAAGTGTCTGTGTTTCAGCCATTTTTTTCATACTGCGCAGACAGAACGTACACGAACAGGTACAGCGGTTTGTCAAATTTACATACACGGACCGTTTGCCTTCCGGCCGTTCCTGCAGGCTTTTTGTGACAGGGATATATCGTCCCCCGGCTTCACACGTATATACTATCATCATGAAAGACCTCCCTATTGCAAATCTGTTAAAAATTCTTCAAAAGCCAGGCCGCAGTTATGAGGAAGCTGCAGTTCCTCCGTATACACCATGGCTTTGCTGACAAAATCGGCTGCCGAACGAACCGCTTCGGACAATGTTTTTCCCTGCACAATCCGGCCGGCTGCAATCGCTGCAAATACATCGCCTGTGCCAGAACGGTCGCTGCCAATCTTTTTCACGCGCTGTATCTCCGGCTGTTTTCCTTTTTCATAAATATAATTCAGCAAATACTCCCCGTCATGCAGCCCGGTCATGACAAGCTGAGACGGCCCTTTATTTATTAAGGCACAGGCCATTTGTTCCAGCTGCCCCGGTAAAACCTGTCCGTGGTTTGGATAGGGAATATCCAGCAGGCGGCAGGCTTCTGTCAAATTGGGGGTAATCACATCGGCAACGGTCAGCAGGCGGCGCATCTTCCGGCACATTTCTTCTGTATAAGACGGATACAGCCTGCCATAATCTCCCATTACCGGATCGACAATCACTTTGGTGTCTTTTCCTTTAAAATCCCGAATAAATGCCAATACTAAATCGCTTTGCCGGGCCGAGCCAAGAAAGCCTGTTAAAATACCATCAAAGGCAAGGCCATTGGCTTTCCAACTGTTGATATATGCCGGCATGCGTTCCGTATAATCATCGATATAATAGTTCGGAAAGCCCGTATGTACAGATAAAACGGCTGTCGGCAATACGCATCCCTGGATTTTCAGTGCTGAAATCAAGGGCAGCTCTACAGCAATAGAACACCGGCCGTATCCCGTCACATCATTGACGAGAGCCATTTTCTTTTGACGTTTCATGTCTATTCCTTCTTTACTGCTGTCTAATTAAAACGTACGGCTGTTTGGCAGGTGGCGCAGTGCCATGCCTGCCGCAAAAGCGACTGCCATGTTAATCACGCCTTCGCCAATAAGCCCTGGAATCATGGGAAGTGCAGACGCGATGCTGCTGTACAACACAGCACCGGCTGCCGTATACGACACCACCATCCATGCCGAAGATACGAAAAACGCCAACGCCATACGAGCCGACAGCAACTTGCAAGGTGCCTTATCCGGCCGGACAATCAAGAACACGGCTTCTACCATAACCCATTTAATAATGAGCGTCGGAATAATCCAAATCGGAAAGCCGCCGATTAAATCAGCCAACGCCGAGCCAATCGAAGCAGCAAAACAAGCTTCCCGGCGGCCGATAAACAATACCAGCAAATAAATGACGGCATCTCCCAAGTGGGCATATCCCAACGGAATCGGGATTTTGGGTACAAAGGTCATAATAAAGACAAAAGCTGCTAACACTGCCGTCAAACAAAGCATTTTAGCAGAAACAGTTTGGTTTTCCGTGTTCATATATATTCCTCCTATGCATAACATGTATCGTCGTACAATCAGCTTGCCACAGCATAGCTGGTATGAAACGCTGTTTATACAACGCGATGTTAATCTGTACTCTATTCTATTATATTTATATGATACCGTAAATGGGACAGATTATACTTTTTCTGTCCCTTTGCAGACGTTTCTCGCTTCCTGCCAACAACACATTGCCAAATGTCCCCGGAGCGAGTACAATATAGACAGAGATTGTTCTTTTGACTTATACATATATTTCACCGAACATATAGGAGGTCTTTTTGATGTCACATTTACGCAGCATTCCATTTGATGCATCTCATCCCATGGTTACGGTTCCTTTTTCAGGCGAAACCATAGAAGATATAGGCAACGCAGTCAAAACCGTGATGAAACAGCCTTTTGACATGTTGGAATTTCAAGCTGGCACGTTTAATGGCGTCATCAATTTTACGCAGCTTTGGGACGCGCTGACTCGCCTTTCCATGGAAACAGACGAAGCGCCGATTCTCTTTTCCTGTGATATGCACGCCCTGCCGGAATACTATCAAACAGCTCGTGATTATGCGGATATTTTATCGTTTGCTGTTCGCACGACACAAATCGATACCGTATCCATTGAATCGTTCCTGCCGCCCGACACGATTGCCGATATTGCCGACAAATGCCTTGAATCGGACGTCATCCCTATGATTACGATTCGTATTCCTGCACATACTACACCGGATGCGATGCTTGCCCAGCTGGAAGATATGACAGGGTTGGATGTGTTGGTATTTCACGTTGTCATGCCTGTTTCTTCCGTCAAAGAAATTCAGCAGATGGAAGAAACGGCAGATGCCTTTATGAAAAAACACGACGGCACAAAAGTTATTATTCAGCCTGTCGGCACAGCTGCCAAAGAACAGCTGCTCCAAGGCAACACCTTCCATTCTCCCCTGCTGTTTGCCACGGCAGGCGCAGAAACGGATACGCTTCCTACCAGTGCCGCATTAAAAGCCGCATTGGAAAAATAATCAGAGGTTGGTATCAGCTTCTACTTCTGCCTGTACTGCCAGGGGTCCCAGCGTCTTTTTACTATATTCAATAAACGCCTTGACAGCTGCCGTGTGAATCTGATCTTTTTTCCAAACCAAAAAAGAACTGTTTTCTATCGGCGGCTCTATAGGTCGTTTACACGTATGGGGAACATCAAAATTAAAATCAAAACTCAAAGCGACGCCAATACCTGCTTCTACCAGCAGGTATTTATTATAAACGGATAAATTCGTATACACTGTTTTAAAAACCTTAGGATACGAGGCACCAAACCAATGCTCTAACCGATTGCGCACAGATTCACGACTGGCTAAAATCAAGTTTTGCCCTTCCAAATCAGCCGGCGTAATGATTTTTTTTACCGTCAACGGATGGCCTTCCGGCATAATAACAACCCAAGGATCTTTTTCCGGCAAGGGAATAAAACTATATTTACTAATATCAACAGGAGCAATGACAATGCCAAAATCTAAAATACCTTGTTCAATTCGTTCTTTGACGTCGTCGGCAATGCCCGTATACAGCGAAAATTCGACATCCGGGTACTGTTTGTGAAATGCTGCCATACTGGAAGCAACATATTTGAGATTTACCGTTTCACCACAGCCAATAGCGATTCGTCCCGAAATCACTTCATCTTGGTGAACCATTTCCTTTTTGGTTTTGTCGGCCAGCTCTACCAGTTCCTGAGCCCGACGGCGCAGCAGCATGCCTTCTTCTGTCAGGCGAATACTGTGCTTGCTGCGGCGAAACAAGGATACGCCAAATTCCTCTTCCAGCTGCATGAGCTGCCGTGACAACGTCGGCTGCGTAATATGAAGCAGCTTGGCTGCTTTGGTAATGTTTTCTTCTCTGGCAACCACTAAAAAATAACGCAATACTCGCAGTTCCACCAGTATTTCCCCCTTTCGGATATACTGGTTTTATTATAGCATAAAAAACGGGATTGACAGCTCAATCCCGTTTTCTGACATCATCGCATCTTATTGAATATAGCTCAAGACAACGTCTGTCATCGTCGTTGTATCGGCTTTTTTAAATCCTTCTTTATATAAATCAGGTGTACGCCAGCCTGCAGCTAATGCCTGATCGACAGCTTTTTCAATGCAGTCTGCTGCAGCGTCTTCGTTGAGCGAATACCGCAGGAGCATAGCTGCCGAAAGAATCGTGGCGCATGGATTGGCAATGCCTTTGCCGGCAATATCCGGAGCCGAACCGTGAATCGGTTCATACAAACTGGTCTGTTCGCCAATGGATGCAGACGGCATCATGCCGATAGAACCGCCGAGAACGGCTGCTTCGTCACTTAAAATATCACCGAACAGATTACCCGTCACGATGACGTCAAACTGTTTCGGATTCAGTGCCAACTGCATGGCACAGTTATCTACGTAAAAATGATTCAATGATACATCCGGATAGTTTTTAGCTGTATCGATGACAGTACGCCGCCACAAGCGGGATGTTGCCAAGACATTTGCTTTATCGACAGACGTAACTTTATGGCGTCGTTTCTGCGCTGCGGTCATGGCAAACTTGGTGATACGCTGTACTTCCGGTACGCTGTAATTTTCTAAATCCCATGCCCGTTCTACGCCATTATGCATTTCTGATTCGCAGCGGTCGCCAAAATAAATGCCACCGACAAGTTCACGCACGATGAGGACATCCGTTCCCGTAACGATTTCCGGTTTCAGCGGAGAATATTCTGCCAAGACAGCCGGTACTTTGACAGGACGAAGATTGACATACAGTCCCAATGCTTTGCGCAGGCCCAAAACAGCTTGTTCCGGACGCAGTGTAGGTTCGACGTGATCCCATTTATCACCGCCAACAGCCCCAAACAGAATGGCGTCTGCTTTTTTAGCTGCTTCAATCGTATCTGCCGTCAAAGGTACGCCGTATTTGTCATAGGCCGTGCCGCCGGCATCTTTCGTTTCAAACGTCAAGCCGATGTGATATACATCATCTATTTTCTGCAGTACTTTGACTGCTGCATCTGTAATTTCTTTGCCAATTCCATCGCCGGGAATTACTACAATATGTTTAGCCATTCTTATTTATACTCCTTTACATAGTTGATTAAGCCGCCTGCTTTGGCAATATCTTGAATAAAGCCCGGCAGCGGCGGTGCCTGAAACGTATCGCCTGTGGTTTTATCGACGATTTTTCCTGTAGATAAATCGACGGATACGATATCACCGGCTTTAATTTTGGCTACATCATCACCAATTTCCAGTACAGGCAGGCCCACATTAATCGCATTGCGGTAAAAAATACGGGCAAAGCTGGCTGCGATAATGACGGGAATGCCGGATGCCTTGATCGCAATCGGCGCATGTTCGCGGGATGAACCACAGCCAAAATTATGACCGCCAACCATAATATCTCCTGTCTTGACATTCGGCGCAAACGATTCGTCAATATCTACCATGCAGTGAGATGCCAATTCTTTGGGATCAAAGCTGTTTAAATACCGTGCTGGAATAATGACATCTGTATCTATATTATCGCCGTAGCGCCATACTTTTCCTTCTAAACTCATTTTAATGGACCTCCTTTGGTGCTGCAATCTTGCCAAGAATAGCACTGGCAGCCGCTACCTGCGGGCCAGCCAAATATACTTCACTGTCTACATGTCCCATACGGCCGCGGAAATTGCGGTTTGTCGTCGACACGCATTTTTCGCCGGCAGTCATAATGCCCATATAGCCGCCTAAGCAAGGACCGCAAGTCGGGGTAGATACAGCACAGCCAGCCTGAATAAACGTTTCAATATAACCGGCCTTCATCGCTTCCATATATACTTGCTGACTGCCAGGAATGACAATGCAGCGTACATTGGGATGTACTGTATGTCCCTTAAAAATTTTCGCTGCAATCTGCAAATCTTCCAAACGGCCGTTGGTGCAGGAACCGATGACAACCTGGTCAATCGCTATATCGCCAAACGTGCCGATAACCTTTGTGTTTTCCGGTAAATGCGGAAAGGCAACGACAGGTTTTAACTCGGACAAATTAATTTCGACAGTGCGGCAGTATACAGCATCAGCGTCTGCTGTTACGATGTCATAGTCTTCTGTCACACGGCCCTTTTCATAAGCAATCGTCTGGTCGTCTACAGGGAAAATGCCATTTTTGGCACCGGCTTCAATCGCCATATTGGCAATCGTAAAGCGGTCTGTCATATCCAATGCCTGTACGCCTTCGCCCGTAAATTCCAGGGATTTGTACAATGCGCCGTCGACGCCAATCATGCCAATCAAAGTAAGCATGACGTCCTTTCCGGTAATGTCATCGGGCTTGCTGCCTGTCAAATGTACATTGATGGCTTCCGGCACTTTCAGCCAAACTTCTCCCGTTGCCATGGCTACGCCCAAATCTGTAGAGCCGACGCCTGTCGAAAAGCCGCCCAGTGCGCCGTATGTACACGTATGGGAGTCAGCGCCAATCGTCAGCATGCCCGGAGCGACGATGCCCTGTTCCGGCAGCAAAACATGTTCAATGCCGACACGGCCTACTTCATAATAAAATTTGATAGCGTGTTTTTTGGCAAAATCACGAACGATTTTGGCTAATCCTGCCGATTTGATGTCCTTGTTCGGTGTGAAATGATCGGGGATCAATGCAATCTTATTTTTATCAAAAACCGGTTTCCCAATCTTTTCAAACTCTTTAATAGCCGGTGGAGCCGTAATATCATTGGCCAATACTCTGTCTACTTTACAGGTAATCAAATCCCCGGCTTTGACGGCAGGGACTCCGGCGTGTTTGGCCAGAATTTTTTGTGTCATTGTCATTCCCATATTGTGTATTCCTCCATATGCTGAACTTGTCATGTAATTACTACAAGACAATATTATAATACTATTTTCTTACTATAAAAAGTCTAGTGCTGTCCTACGGATGCTTTAAATTCTCCGATTTCTTCCGGATTGGATTTTAATGCCCGGAAGTTGACACGCTGTTTGATGCCGTCCATCCGGTTGATAGCGGTGACAAAAGCCAGGATAGACGCCGTAATCGTATCGGTATCGACACCAGCACCCCACGTTGTATGTCCGTCTTTGTCGGTCAGGCCAAAATAGGCAATCCCGCGGGAGCTGTCTGCTCGGTCCAAATCATGTTCGCTGTATGCCAAATTTTCGATTTCAATGCCGTATGCTTTGCAGATCGCATTGCTGACTGCATTGAGCTGGCCGTTGCCCGTACCTTCCAAGACCACTTCTTCTTCATTGGCTTTCAACAAAATCTTACCGGTCCATTTGCCGTTTTTCTTCTGCAGGGAGAAGTTTTCGATTTTTAACGGTGCATCAGTGTTCAAATAATTTTCTTCAAAGACATTGTAAATTTCAGCAGGTTTAAGTTCCTGATGCTGATGATCCGATACTTCTTTGACAAAGTAACTGAAATCTTCACGCATTTTCTTCGGCATGTCGATACCGTAGTTTTGTTCCATAATGAAGCCTACGCCGCCTTTGCCGGACTGGCTGTTGATGCGGATAACGTCCGAATCGTACGTACGTCCCACATCATGCGGGTCGATATATAAGTACGGACATGTCCAATACTGTTCGTTGTTTTCTTCGCGGAAATGCATGCCTTTGGCAATCGCATCCTGATGGGAACCGGAAAATGCGGCGAACACAAGCTGGCCTGCATAGGGCTGGCGTGCGTGTACGCGCATGCGCGTCACTCGTTCGTATATTTCCACTAATTTAGGCATATTGGAGAAATCCAGCTGCGGGTCAACGCCCAGGGCAAACATATTCATGCCAATCGTAACAATGTCGGCATTGCCTGTACGTTCACCATTGCCAAACAACGTTCCTTCTACACGATCGGCACCGGCCAGCATGGCCATTTCTGCATCGGCTACGCCTGTACCGCGGTCATTGTGCGGATGCACGGACAATACTACGTTGTCACGATATTTCAAATGCTGGGACATATAGGCTATCTGAGAAGCAAATACATGAGGCATGGACATCTGTACTGTCGAAGGCAGATTGATAATGGCTTTTCTGTCTGCTGTCGGTTTCCATACATCCAGGACGGCATTGCAGACTTCCAACGCGTATTCCGGTTCTGTGCCGGTAAAACTTTCCGGCGAATATTCAAAACGGTAATTGGCACCGGCTTCATCCGTCAAGCGCTGTAACAATTTGGCGCCTTCTACGGCAATTTCCTTAATTTCCGCTTTGGATTTACGAAATACCTGCTGCCGCTGTGCAAACGATGTCGAATTGTACACATGAACAATTGCGTTTTTGACGCCTTTTAATGCTTCAAACGTCTTGCGAATAATATGTTCACGGGCTTGCGTCAATACCTGCACGGTGACATCGTCGGGAATCATGTCGTGGTCTACTAAATACCGCAAAAATTCGTATTCTGTTTCTGACGCTGCCGGGAACCCTACTTCGATTTCTTTGAAGCCCATGTCTACAATCGCTTTATAGAATTCAATTTTTTCTTCCAAGCTCATAGGAATAATGAGTGCCTGATTGCCGTCACGCAAATCGACGCTGCACCATACAGGGGCTTTGTCCGGATATTCTTTTTGGGTCCAAGACATATCGACAACAGGGGGCATAAAATAACCTTTTTTATAATGTTCTACATGTTTCATACTGCATCTCTCCTATGATTATGGAATAAATTTGAAATAAATTAATTACACAATCAAAATAAAAAAAATCTTTCGCCTCCTGCAAGAGACGAAAGATTATACTTACGCGTTACCACTCTAATTCATACTAATGTATGCACTCTATAGGTACGGACATGCTGTCGATACCCTCCTGTTTATTAACGGCCAGGCCCCGGCTCCACCTACTCTGTATTTCAGCGAGCTGCTTAGAGACGAGTTCAGTTCCTTTCCATTGCTGCTTTCCACCAGCCAGCAGCTCTCTGCAAACTTTCAGAAACGTACTAATTCTCTTCAACGCATTTTTATTTTGACTTGTTGATACGTATATTATCACATGAAATATGCTTTGGCAAGGCATTTTTTAAAATTTTTTGTAATATTTTTAACTTAAACCTTTAACTTTGCAAGTGCATTATGAATAATTATCGTGATACATTGTAGTGAAACGTTAAACTTTTCAGTTTAGCAAAAAAGAGGAAGCATGGTTATCTATGATAGATTCGGCAAAGACCGGACAGCCATTTAGCCGTATCAAAGCGGAGCATGCCTTCTTCCAGCTGCCACTGCCAGTTTCCGGTAGGCGTCCCTGGTGTGTTCATACGGCATGAGGCCGGCAGCATCAGCGCATCCTGCATCGGAATGACAACAGTTTCAGCCTGGCGGCTGTATACGTAGGCAACCAACGCTTTTACGATATCCTGCGGCAGTACTGTATCCGGCAGCTGCAGCGTCTGGCGCAGCCGTGCCTGTTGGACTGGTGTCAGTTCTTCTTCATACCATCCTAAGCTGGTATTGTTGTCATGCGTACCGGTGTATGCCAAACAGTTGGGCTCCGTATCCAGCGTATATCTGCCGTCAGCTCGTGATTTCATATGAAAATGGAGTACTTTCATTACCGGCAGCTGCAGTGCGTCTTTCAATGCACATACATCTTCTGTAATAAGGCCCAAATCTTCTGCAACCAGCGGAATCGGGCCCAACACACGGTATACCGCTTGAAACAGTTCTTTCCCCGGGCCCGGAATCCATCTTCCTTCTTTGGCAGTCTGCGCGTCGGCAGCGACAGACCAGTACGCAGCAAAACCACGAAAATGGTCGATGCGAATTTCGTCCACTTGCCGCATCATATTGCGCAGGCGTTCTATCCACCATCGATAGCCGTCTTTTTTCATTTGCGGATAGTCATATAACGGATTGCCCCACAGCTGGCCGTCTTCACAAAAATAATCTGGCGGTACGCCGGCAACG
Source organism: bacterium (assembly GCA_963655305.1). Classification (GTDB taxonomy): domain Bacteria; phylum Bacillota; class Negativicutes; order Veillonellales; family Megasphaeraceae; genus Megasphaera. Next base: position 12,463 of record CAVKEA010000009.1, on the reverse strand, counting down.
GCTGTCGGATTGCCCGCATCATCCAGCTGGAATAATTCCTGATGCGCCCAGCAATCTGCACTGTTGTGTGCGACAAACATAGGCATGTCTCCTAAAATAGAAATGCCGTTTTGCCGCGCATAGGCATGAATTTCCTGCCACTGCCGATAAAAAATGTACTGCAAAAACTTGTAATGCGATATGGAACCGGCCAGTTCTTTTCGATAATATGCCAGTCCTTGTGCTGTATGACGGCGAATATTGTCTGGCCATTGTGTCCAAGAAATGCCTTGAAAAAATTCGCTGACGGCGCGAAATACAGCATAGTCATCGAGCCAGTATGCATTTTCCTTGCAAAATGTTTCGTATGGTTTCCAATGAATGCGCAAATGCCGATTGTGAGATAAGGCCCACAACGCCTTTTTTTTGCATTGCCACTGCGCTTCCGGTGTCTTCGCCTGACGGGCACTGCGGTGAAATGCTTCGGTATCCTCAGCAGACAGCCAGCCCCATTCATGCAGTACATCCAAAGATATAAGCCGTTCATTTCCGGCAAATGCCGAACTGGACAGATACGGAGAATTGCCCAAAAGCGGCGGCGTCAGCGGCAGGATTTGCCACAAACTTTGGCCGGCCGTTTTTAAAAAATCAACAAATTGATACGCTGCCTGCCCCAATTCTCCTTTGCCGTACGGCGAAGGTAGCGAAGTGGGATGCAGCAGAATGCCTGCCCGTTTGTCCTTGCTTTCTGTACATTGCCATATGTTGACTGCCAACGGAGCCAGTGTCAGCGTCACGTTTCCATTGACTGTCGGAAGCGGCTCTGCTGCATCCAGCAGCGAGGTCAGCGTGCCATACAGCAGTCCTTCTGTCTGTATCGTTACCGTCTTAGCCGTCGTAGTACTCGTATTCATGACAATCAGAAAACGTCCATCTCGGCATTCTTTACCAAACAGGTCTTTGCCGCCTTCGATAGAACGGACATAGGCAAAAACCGTATCTTCTGCATATACGGGGATAAAACGTCCCGTCTGGAGTGCATCATGTTCGTGCCGCAGCTGAGTGCATTGTTTTGTCCACTTCAGCAGCTCCTTATCTTCGTTCCCCCATGGATACGTACGGCGGTTGTCCGGATCTTTTCCACCGGTTACACCGACTTCATCGCCATAATATATGCAGGGCGCGCCGGGCATGGTCATCTGCCACGCCGTCAACACGGCGACTCGTTTTTTCCCTATTGCTTCGGACACCTCTTCTGTGGTCATCACGGTCAAGATGCGTTCAATATCATGACTGCTGATTAAGTTCAGCATGGCGTACCAATGCGCTGCCGGATAGTTTTCGATGAGATGCATCAGCTCCCGCTGCATGTGTGCTGCATCGGTATACCCCAATAAGAAATTCACAGCGATGGTCCGCAGGGCATAGTTCATGGCACTGTCTATATCATGGCCGCAAAGATATTCCCGCTGTTCATTATAGCTAATCTTGTTGGACGCATCTTCCCATACTTCCCCTATCAAGACCGCATCCGGATTTTCTTCTTTCAATGTTTGATAGAAATCCCGCAAAAACGGCACGGGAAGTTCATCGATGACATCCAGGCGCCAGCCGCTGATGCCCTGCTTCATCCAGTATTTGAGAACGCTGTTTTTATGATGAATAATAAAATCCATATAGGACGGCTCTGTTTCTTCTACGTTGGGCAAATCTGCAACACCCCACCAGGATTCGTATTCATCGGGATAGGTTTTAAAACGAAACCAGGGATAATATGGCGAATCTTGGGATTCATACGCCCCTACACTGTCATATCGGTGAAAGCGGTTGAAATATATACTGTCTGCACCAGTATGGCTAAACACGCCGTCTAAAATAACAGCGATGCCCATTTTTTTTGCTGTTTGGCAAAATGCCGCAAATTCTTCATTCGTTCCCAAAAAGGAATCGATACGATGATAGTCCCCCGTGTCGTAGCGATGATTGCTGATACTTTCAAACACGGGATTTAAGTAGATAGCCGTAACGCCCAGTTCTTTTAAATAGGGTAACTTTTCTTGTATGCCGGCAATATTGCCGCCAAAAAAATCATAATATAATATATCCCCATTTTCATCTTTCCAATACGCAGGCGTATCATTCCAATCACTATGAATGACGGCTCCTTTTTTCCCGGTCAGCCGGCTGTGTCCCTGGGCACTGCGATAAAATCTGTCTGGAAAAATTTGATAGACAACGGCATGCTTAAACCAATCCGGTGTTTTTGTTTTTTTATCATAGACGGTAATCTGATAGGACGGCGGTTCGTGGTCATATGTCATGCCTTCACCGCCCAACTGTTCTGCGTTGTTGCCGTAATACAGCGTATACCCATCACCGCTGACGATAAAGTAATACCAAAGCAGGCAGCCTTCCGACGGCATTGGCAGGTCAGCTGCAAACGCTTTGCTTTCTTCATCCCAGGTCATGGGTATCAGTGATTCACCGACATTGCTTTGCCAAAGCCGCACGACGGCCTTTTGTATTCGCGCTGGATCTTGTGTCTGCAAACGCAGCGTCACCACCGCATCTGTCGGCGCTGCACCAAATACGGAGCGATAAAAAAACTGTTGTGAATGATGATATAGTCCTAAGTCCATACATAACTCCTTTGATAAAATCCCCTGCAGCTTCACGCTGCAAGGGACTTTTTTATGCTTCATTATTTTGTTAAAACCGCATGATACAAATTTATATACGCCTGTGCAGACTGTTTCCAGCTGTAGTCGCTTTCCATGGCATTTTTGACCAGATGGTCCCAAATCACCGAATCTTCATAATACCCTAAAGCCCGTTTTGCTGTAAACAACAGTTCATGGGCATTGAAGTTAGGAAAACGGAAGCCGTTTCCCTTGCAGGTATGTTTGTCAAACGGGATAACAGTATCATTTAACCCGCCTGTTTCCCGCACTACAGGAATCGAACCGTACTTCAGCGCAATCAACTGACTCAAGCCGCACGGTTCATAACGCGACGGCATAAGGAAAATATCGGAAGCAGCATACACGCGATGCGCCAGTCCTTCATCAAACAAGATGTTGGCAGATACCTTGGTAGGATGACGCTGCGCCAATTCCCGAAATGCATTTTCATACTTTGCATCGCCGGTACCGACAATGACCATCTGCACTTCATCTTCTACCAATTCATCCATAATGCGAATGACTAAATCCAACCCTTTATCTTCTACCAGCCGCGATACCATCGCTATCATCGGTACGCCGCGTTTGACACGCAGTCCCAATTCACGGCGCAGGGCATCTTTATTGACTCGTTTGCCGCTGCGGGCATTTTCTGCAGTATACGTCTGAGTAATGTACGAATCCGCAGCAGGATTATATGCCGTTTCATCCAAGCCATTGATAATACCGCGTACCCGATTCTGATTATCTCGAATATATCCGTCCAGCCGTTCGCCAAAATACGGATACGTAATTTCCTGCGCATACGTCGGGCTGACAGTCGTAATATAATCCGCATAGACCATGCCGGACTTCATGTAATTGACGCAACCGTCGCATTCCAGATTGCCGTTGTCAAACAATTCCTGCGGCAACCCGATAATATCACGCATAATAGCCGGCGGGTAAATCCCCTGGTATTTCAAGTTGTGAATCGTATAAATGACTTTCATATTTTTATAATAAGCATCATGATAGAAATCTTCTTTTAAGAAAACTCCCAACAAGCCGGTGTGCCAGTCATTGCAGTGAATAATGTCCGGCTGAAATCCGACATGGGGCAGCATAGTCAGGACAGCCCGGCAAAAGTACGCAAACCGTTCGTCATCGTCATCAAAACCATACAGACGGTCGCGTTTGAAATACCATTCATTATCTACGAAATATACTTTGACGCCGTCTATGTCGATTTCATCAATGCCATAGTACAGCTGCCGCCAGGCAAGATTGACAATTCCTGTCGTGACCGGCTTCATTTGTTTTTTCCATTCGTCTTTAATCAAGCTATATTTAGGGATAACCAACCGCACGTCCAGGCCTTTGGCAGCTAATGCTTTGGGCAAGGCGCCCATCACATCAGCCAAGCCGCCGGTCTTAATAAAAGGAACCGCTTCAGATGCTACAAACAACACCTTCCTCATGTATAATCCCTCACTTTCCTCTATATGGTTGCTCTGTATTGTATTTTTCACATATGTCACGTCCTTAATTTGAATCACTGCTCTGTTTTACGTTTTGAAGTTTTGGCACTGCTGCGTTTCTTTGTCTGTTTCTTTGCAAGCGCTGCCGTTGTCTTTTGGGTACGTCTTCGCTTAGGCGTTTTTTTTAGTGCCATGGCCAGCGCATTTCTTTTATCTGCTGTATCTTTCAATTCCAAATATATCGTTGCCAACGGCGGAAGCGTCAATTCCAGTGACTGATCCATACCGTGCATTGGCACCGGCTGCGCGGCAAACTCGCCTTCGTTCAGTACATTGGAGCCGCCAAATGCTTCGGCATCGCTGTTGAACACTTCTACATACGTGCCGGGGCGAGGTACGCCAAAGCGATAGGAATGCCGGACAACCGGCGTAAAGTTGCATACAACAATAGTCATGGCATCTTTTGTGCGGCCGCTGCGGAAAAACGCAATCACGCTGTTGCTGCAGTCATCGCAGCTAATCCAAGAAAAGCCGGACCAGTCGCAGTCTTCTTCCCAAAACTCCGGATGTGTATTGTAAAACTGGTTGAGCTGCCGCATGTAGTCATGCATGGCCTTATGCATCGGATATTCCAACAAATGCCAATCCAAGCTGTCATCATATTTCCACTCAATAAACTGGCCGAAATCACTGCCCATAAACAACAGTTTCTTGCCGGGATGAGACATCCAGTAGCCATAAAAAGCACGCAGGCCGGCAAATTTCTGCCAATAATCACCCGGCATTTTATCCAGCAGCGAATGTTTGCCATGGACGACTTCATCGTGCGACAAGGGCAAAATAAAGTTTTCTGAAAATGCATAGCACAGTGAAAACGTAATCAAGTTGTGATTGTCTTTGCGGAACAGCGGATCCATCGACATATACCGCAGCATGTCATTCATCCAGCCCATGTTCCATTTGTAGTTGAAGCCCAAGCCGCCCATGTCTACCGGCTTGGTAACCAACGGCCACGACGAAGATTCTTCAGCAATCATTAATGCATGAGGAAACTCCTGAAATACAGCTGCATTCAGATGCTGTAAAAAGTCGATGGCTTCCAAATTTTCCCGGCCGCCGTATTTATTGGGCTGCCATTGGCCGTCTGTATGGCCGTAATCCAAATAGAGCATATTGGCAACCGCATCAATCCGCAGTCCGTCTATATGGAACTGCCGCAGCCAAAACAAGGCACTGGAAATCAAAAACGACTGTACTTCTGTCCGGCCATAATCAAAATTCATCGTGTCCCATTCTTTATTTTCTGCCAAGACTTCATTGCCCGATTCATAACAAGGCTGCCCGTCAAAATAACGCAGCCCGTGCGCATCACGGCAAAAATGTCCCGGTACCCAGTCCAAAATGACGCCAATTCCCTGACGATGGCATACATCTACCAGATACATCAAATCTTCCGGCGCGCCGTAGCGGCTGGTTGCTGAAAAGTAGCCCGTTCCCTGATAGCCCCAGGAGCCATCAAAGGGATATTCACAAAGCGGCATCAATTCGATATGGGTATAGTGCATGTCTTTGACATACGAAACGAGATCGTCGGCTATCTCGCGGTATGTGAGCATTTTCCCGTCAGCATTCCGCTTCCATGAGCCAAGATGCACTTCATACGTCAGCATGGGCTGGCTGTATGAATCATATTGACTGCGGCTTTCCTGCCATTTTTTGTCTTTCCATACATAATGCAGCTTCGTGATTTTAGAAGCGGTATGAGGACGAACTTCCGAAGCAAACGCGTAGGGATCGCTTTTTAAAATGACGTCTCCCGCAGCAGTCGTAATGGCATACTTATAGATAGTCCCTTCCTGCAGGCCGGGAATATACGCTGCCCAAATACCATTGCCATATTCGCTCCGCTTCATCGGATTGGCTGCCGCATCCCATTGATTAAAATCTCCGACGACGCTGACTGCCTGCGCATGCGGTGCCCAGACGGCAAAACGTACGCAGGGTTTGCGGCGAAATACGGTAAAATGAGCCCCAAACAACTGATAACTGGCATGATTGGTACCTTGATGATACAAAAAGGTACTATATTCATCAATAGCATTACGTTTCATCGGGCATTCCCCCTGACCTTATAAATTGACTGGATGAATATGCCAAATATCGGAAGCATATTCTTTGATGGTCCGGTCGCTGGAAAAATAGCCGGAATGCGCAATATTGACGGTACTGGAACGAAGCCAATCTTGCTTTTGCGTATAGCGGCGGGCAATTTCTCGCTGTGCATTGCAATAGGATGCAAAATCTTTCAAAACAAAAAATTCATCATTTCTATCCAGCAGTGATTCATACAACATGCCAAAATGTTCACCATTCAGCGACCGGTCTACTAATGCATTCATCAATTGGCGGATATAGGCATCGGTACTGTACATGTTCCACGACGAATAGCCGCCATGGATATAATAATTCATTACTTCATCAGCCCGCAGGCCAAAAATAACACAGTTTTCATCGCCTACTTCCCGATGGATTTCTACATTGGCACCATCCATCGTTCCCAGCGTAATCGCCCCGTTCATCATAAATTTCATATTCCCCGTGCCAGAGGCTTCCTTGCCGGCTGTCGAAATCTGTTCACTTATGTCGGCCGCCGGGAAGAGCAGCTGTCCCAAAGAAACATTATAGTTTTCTAAAAACAGGACATGCATTTGCTTATTGACTTGGCGATCCCTGTTAATCATATTGGCTACTACGTTAATCAGCTTTATCGTCTGTTTGGCTTCACCGTATCCGGCTGCAGCTTTGCCGCCAAACAAGTACGTCCGCGGCGTAATTTTTATCGTTGGATTTTCTTTGAGACGGAAATACAAATGCAGAATATGCAGGATGTTGAGGAGCTGCCGTTTATATAAATGAATCCGTTTAATTTGTATATCAAAAATAGAATCAGTTCGTACACTCACATTATACTTATTCTTGATATATTTAGCCAATACTTCTTTCCGATAGGTCTTGACTTTGTCCAGCTGCTGCAAAAATGCGCTGTCTTCCTTAAATGCTTCCAGTTTAGACAACTGCGCCGGCTCTACATGCCACGTCGTGCCAATCGCTTCATCAAGTAATGCCGTAAGCTGCGGATTCGCCTGAATCAGCCAACGGCGATGGGAAACACCATTGGTTTTATTGGAAAATCGATTGGGAAAACACGTATAAAATTGATGCAGTGTCGAATCTTTTAAAATCTGAGAATGGATTTCTGCTACACCGTTGATGCTGTGGCTTCCCAATACGGCCAAATGAGCCATATGTACTTGCCCATCCCATAAGACAGCCACTTCGCGCGCCTTATTTTCATCCCCTGGATAGTGTTTTCGTATTTCGGTCAGCCACCGTTTGTTAATTTCATCTACAATGAGGTAAATTCGAGGCAGCAGCGACTGGAACATAGGAATCGACCATTTTTCCATGGCTTCCGGTAAAATCGTATGGTTGGTATAGGCTACAGTCCGGACCGTAATCTTCCAAGCATCTTCCCAAGCCATGCCTTCTTCATCCATGAAAATCCGCATCAATTCCGGAATGACTAACGCCGGATGCGTATCATTGATATGGATGCTGATATACTGGTCAAAATGATACAGACTTGTTTTGTATTTTGCTTTGTAATATTGAACAATACTCTGCACACCGGCAGAAACAAAGAAATATTCCTGCATCAGGCGCAAACGCCGTCCTTCTTCTGTACTGTCATCCGGATACAAAAAGCGGGAAAGCTGCTGGACGTTGTCTTTATACCGAAAGGCCCGATGACGGTCGCCAATCGATAATTCACGGTACAAATCTTCTCGTGAATATTCAGCACGCCATAACCGAAGCGTATTGACGGTATTGTTGTGGTAGCCAATAATCGGCACATCATACGGCACAGCCCGGACCGAGGAATACTTTTCATATACGCATTCCAACTCGCCGTCATCGGTCGGCCGCATGTACGCATTGCCGCCAAACCGGACATTCACTGCTTTATCTACGCGCTTGACTTCCCAAGGATACCCATGAACCAGCCAGTTGTCCGGCAGTTCAACCTGTTGGTCATCTACGATTTTCTGATTAAACAGCCCATACTGGTAACGGATACTGCAGCCATTTCCCGGCAGCTGCAAGGCAGCCAAGGAGTCAATAAAGCAGGCAGCCAGACGGCCCAAGCCGCCATTTCCCAAACCGGCATCTCGTTCTTGCGGGATGACATCATCCAAATTCCAGCCAAAATCTTTCAGTCCGTCCCGGCAAATATCTTCCATGCCTACGCCAATCAAATTAGATTCCAGCAGCCGGCCCAGCAAAAATTCAATAGAAAAATAATATACTTGCTTGGTTTTTTCTTTAATATACCTTTCTTTGGTATAAATCCAGTCTTCACTGACTAAATCACGGACCATGTAGGCTACTGTTTGGTATACTTCATTTAATGTCAAATCATGCAGTTCTTTTTCCCACAATATATGTGCTTTTTTGGTAAATATCTTTTTAAATTCTTCCTTATCCTGCCATTTTTTCATTATGTTCTAAGCCCCTTTTTAAATAACGCTGTATTTCCCAATGCACAACGGTTTTTCTTTGGTCCCCAGCAATACGGCTTCCGGCTGGATTACCGTATTTTTATCACAAACTACATAGTCCAGTTCCGCATCATCGCCAATACACGTATGCTGCATAATAATACTGTTGCGGATGACTGCGTTTTTACCCACTTTGACTTTGCGGAACAAAATAGAATTTTCTACCCGGCCTTCAATGATGCAGCCATTGGCAACTAATGAATTGCTGACATGAGATTCTTCCATGTATTTGGCAGGTGCTTCATCTTTGATTTTCGTATAGATATGACGCTGGTTGTCCGTAAGGAACAAATCATGCCACGTTTTTGCACTGAGTAAATCCATGTTAATCTGGAAATAGGAATCAATAGAGTCAACGCGTTTCGCATACCCGGTATACTGATAGCCAAACATGCGCAGCCGACTGACATTGCGTTTTAAAATATCCGTAATCAAATAGCTGTATCCTTTGGCATACGCTCGGCGGATAGAATGCTGGAAAATATCACTGTCAATCAAAATTCCCCGCTGATATAAATTTTCCCCGGCTTTCAGGGAATCTCTCGATTCAATATTGGTGATTCGGTCTCGGTCATTGACCGTAATTGCATAGCCGCTGCGATTAAAATCCTGCGTCTGTTTTTGATAAATAATCGTGACATCCGCATTATGGCGACGATGGAAATGAAGCACTTCATCATAATCAATATTTTGTACTGTATCACAGCCCGTCAACAAAATGTACGGCTTATTGCCTCGTTTCACAAACAGGAGATTTTTATAATACGCCGGCACATCGCCTTCTACGGGACGCAAAATATCTTCTACATCTTCCGGCAAATAAAATAAGCCGTCACCTTTACGGGCCAATCCCCATTCTTTCCCGGAACGAATATGATCCAGCACGGAGCGCGACTGTGAGGACAGCAGTAGACCGACATTTGCTATGCCGGCATTGACGATATTCGACAAGGTAAAATCAATAAGGCGAAATTTTCCTCCTACAGGGATAGTTGCCAATGGACGTTTTTCGTTTAATTCACTAAGTGTTGCATCGTTTCTCAAATTAATTAATGCTATCATATCACTGCTCATGGTTTATGCCTCCTTTTGCTGCGCGCTTTTCTTTGCTTCTTCATTTCGGCCCAAGACAGCTACCGAACCATCCTGGTTATGCACAACAGCTCCTTCATGAATGATGCACCGTTCTCCAATAATCGCTTTGTCAATGACAGCATCTTTTTTTACAACTGTCCCCGGCATGATGACCGAATTGCTGACCTTGGCCCCTTTTTCAATCGTGACATCATAAAAAATAACGGAATTGATGACATTGCCTAAAATGGCAGAACCTTCGGCGACCAGCGAGCTTTTGGCACTGCCTTCCGGTCCAATAAAATGAGGCGGCATGCTTTGATTGGCAGAATAAATACGCCATTCCGGATTATCCAAATCCAGCGGCGGTTCGTCGGCAATCAAATCCATATTGGCCTGCCACAAGCTGTCAATCGTACCTACATCTTTCCAATACCCTTCAAACGGATACGCATATAACGGCAAATGATCTGCCAACATAGCCGGAATGACATTTTTCCCAAAATCGTGTTCGGACGTTTCATCCTGGGCATCTGCTTGTAAGTATGATTTCAATACATCCCGATTAAAAATATAAATCCCCATGGATGCTAAATTGCTTTCCGGTTTCGCTGGCTTTTCTTGGAATTTATTAATCCGCATCGTATCATCAGCTACCATAATGCCAAAGCGGCTCGCTTCATCCCAAGGAACGCGAATCGTGCCAATCGTAACTTTAGCCTTATGTTTTTTGTGAAATGCCAGCATTTTGGCATAATCCATCGAATAAATATGGTCTCCCGATAAAATAAGCACGTAATCGTCGCCAACCATATCTACAAAATTCAAATTCTGATAAATTGCATCAGCCGTACCCCGATACCAATTAGAGCCGCCGTCACTCGTATACGGCGGCAATACAAACGTACCGCCAGTGTCTGAATCCAGATCCCAAGAACTGCCGTTGCCTACATACCAATTCAATTCCAATGGCTGATACTGTGTCAAAATACCTACCGTACCAATCCCGGAATGGCGGCAGTTGCTGAGTGGAAAATCAATAATCCGATACTTCCCGCCAAACAAAAGGCCGGGTTTAGCCTGGTCTTTTGTCAATACACCCAGGCGGCTTCCCTTCCCTCCGGCAAGAATCATGGCCAAGCAATTGGACTTTCTCATACAAAATTCCTCCTTAGCGAAAGAAATCTCATGTTTCTGTATATGTATGCTATAAATAAAAACAGAATGTCAACTCCATCAGATTTCTTTCTGTGTCTTTCGTTACTACTACATATGTACGTATAAGATAATATTATACGCTAATTATACCGTGCCTAACTCTTATTTTGCAACCTTTTGCAATGGTTTTAGCAAATATCCCGTTTTTCACGGTTTTAATAAAAAATTCGTTTTTCTATCTTCATCTAGTTTTTTCTTGTTTTTTTGTCATATTTTTGTCATTATCGAGGTCGTATAGAGAGAAAAAGCATGTCTCATATATGTGGACATCAATATATAGTGTATACAAAAACAATCCCGCCGGGCATCAACCCAACGGGATTTTCTTTATTCTAATAAATCAGAGTGTGTTCCTGTACGTGAAGCTGTCACAATCAGCATATCATTGTCAATCATGTATATGAGAAGCCAATCTGGCTGAACATGGCATTCACGAAATCCAACATAATTTCCTACTAATGCATGATCTTTATATTTCGGCTCCAATACATTTCCATCTAACAACTCATCCAATACTTTTTGCAATAACTTTAAATTTCGTCCACGTTTCTTCATCAATTTTACGTCTTTACGAAATTTTGCAGTTGTTGCTAACTTATATTTCATACACCTAAATCCTCAAAGAACTCGTCAGCATTCGCATACTGTTTTGTCTTTATTTTTCCAGCTGCAATATCTCGTGCTTCCTGCATAGTCGCTTCGGTTTCAGCATTGAAACGCGGCTGTTTTACTTCAAAGGGAAGGCCGCCATCCATTAAGGCTTTATGAATAAAAATATTCACAGCGTCGCTTACTGTAATACCAAATGAAGAAAAAAGCTTTTCTGCGTCTGACTTTATTTTCGGTTCAATACGAATATTAATAGTTGCTGTTTTAGCCATAATGCATCACCTCTTTATGTGGATTGTATCATGGTTGTATATCATTTGCAATACATATTGAAGCTCAAAACCAAAAAACGCTCTATACACATTCTTTTTTATTTGGGCTCCAAACCATACAACCGTTCCATGCCCGCACGAGTTACGAGCCAAGTACCTGCAGACTTTCTTGCTTCTACCGTTGTAAATCTTGGCGGCGACTTCTTATAGCCGGAGCAGGCCTGCCGAATTGCGCCTATTACAATTCGGCAGGTTGCTGCTTCTTTAGCCGTCATGACGTCGTCCAATGATTTCATCTAATCACCTCCTAATAAAGCCTAAAATCACAGCAATAGTTATGATGACCGCCGCTGCTATCGTTAAAACATCTTGCGAATAAGTTAACCGCCGCCAACTGAGTACCATTAAAACAATTCCACAAAGTGTATTCAGCAAAACCACAAAACTGTAAACAGCGTGACCACCAAAAAAGGGGCTGTAACATAATAGCCTCATTAAAAAAACGGATTCAGATAACTGAGTCCGTTTTTTTATAGCAAAAGAGGCCCCAA